>JANQKW010000213.1 GCA_028280905.1 Porticoccaceae bacterium | reverse complement strand
GGCCGCGGAATACTAGCACCAACCCAAGACAGCGAACGTCTCTTATTGGCACAATGCAGTCTACTAGCTTACCAATTACAGAAAATCCGGCCCTATCGGCATTTCCGGCAGTTGGTATCCGTCGCCATAATCAACCTTAACCAGATACAACCCCTGAGGCGGCGCGGTGGCGGGCGCCGCGGTGCGATCTTTAAGTGACAGCAGCGCGGCGATGCTCTCCGGCGGCTGGCGGCCTTTGCCCACTTCCAGTAGCGCTCCGGCGATATTCCTGACCATGTGGAGCAAGAATGCATTAGCGGCGATCTCGAAAACCACCTTGTGCGCTAACCGCCAGACCCTAGCGCTATGCACATTTCGAAAGCTGGAGCGAGATTGACAACCCGCGCCTCGGAAGCTTGTGTAATCCTGTTCACCCAGCAAATACCGGGTCGCCTGATCCATTGCCTGCTCATCGAGAGGTTCCCTTACCCAACTCATCAGGGAGTGAAACAGCGCCGAATTCACCGGGCTGTTGTTGATAATGTAGCGGTAGGTTCTGGCTACGGCGGCAAAACGCGCATGGAAGGAGGCCGGTTGCGGCGCCGCCCAAAACAGCCTGACACTATCGGGAAGATTGGCGTTGGCGCCCAATATCCAGCTGCGGGATGCCCGCTGGGCGCGGGTGTCAAAGTGAATCACCTGATGGGTGGCATGCACCCCGGTATCCGTCCGTCCGGCGCACACTGAGGTCAGGGGTTCGCCGGCAACAAAGGACAGGGCCTTTTCGACAAGCTCCTGTATTCCCGGGCTATGGGACTGCTTTTGCCAGCCGCAAAAAGCGCTGCCGTCATAGGCGACGGCAGCGGCGATTCGGTGTAACCCTTCGGGAAGCGTTTGTCCGGGAGGAATAACGGCATTTGGACGGTATTGCCAGTCGCTCCCGGTGGTCAGGAAATTTTCTCCAGCATTGCGCGCGCTTTATCTTTCTGGTCATCGCTGCCTTCCTGGACCACCTCTTCCAGAATATCCTTGGCGCCGTCCGGGTCACCCATCTCGAGATAGGCGTCTGCCAAATCAAGCTTGGTGTCGCATTCCTCTTCCGCATCAAGTTCCGGCATATCGGACGCGGGGGCTTCGGCCACGGCCTCGCTTACATCGGCAACGGCGGTTTGGTCGACTTCCGTTTCGCCGTCCGGGATCTTGATATTAAAGGTTTTTCCTTCGATCTGTTGCTCCGGTTCCTCGAAGGCCAATTCATCAATATCGGAAGAGAGTTCGTCGAGATCAATTTCATCGAGGTCCAGATCCAGGTTGAAATCCGACGCGTCATCAGCGTTGTCCGTTTCCGGCTCAGCCGGCTGTTTGGCTTCTGCCATTTCGGGTTGTTCAGCAGCGTCGCTTTCGGGCGCCTCGCTTTCCAGTTCGGCCCGCATTTCAGTCGCCTTGGCATCCGCTATCGGATCGTCCAGCTGACTCAACTCAGCGCGCTGGATATCAAACTGCTGCAGATCGTTGGTGGCGACAAAGACTTCCAGCAGTTTTAAGCGAAGGTCCGCATTGCCAGGATCTTTATCGATGGCCGCTTTAAGCAGCTCTTCGGCTCGGCCGTAACTGCCGAGCGAAATATGTATATCCGCTTCCCCCAACGGGTCGACCGCTTCATCCTCCTCCAGTTCAAGTCCGGACAGGTCTTCTTCGGCGGTTTCGTCTGATGCGCTGACATGCTGCTCCGAATCGTCCGAATAAAGGGGTTCTTCTGCGGCCACTTCTTCGATGGGCGACGGCTCCGGTTCTACAAACGGAGCGTCGGCAACCAGCGCCGGCGACTCATCGGCGCGCTGCTTATTCCTGAACAACAGCACGACTACCAGCGCGATACCCAACGCCACTATTATGCCGTAGAGCAAGTAATCCATAATGCTGGTTTGCGCCGGTTGCTGCGGCGCGGGCTGGACTGCGCCCTCCCCGCCGAGTCCCTGCTGCAGCGCGCGCATGGATTCGTCATTGATCTCCACCATGCGGCGCATAGTGGCTATCTGATCTTCCAGATTACTCAATCTGTCCTTGAGCTCTTCGTTTTCTCGTTGTGTTTTGATCAGTTCCTCTTCGACAGCGTCCAACTGGCCGTCACCGCTGCCGGGAACTGCACCCGCCGGTGGGGCATCTGTATCGACACCCAGTCCCAGGCTTTCGTCGCTGACTTCATCAGTGACAGCCGCCAATTCCAAACGTCCCTGTGGCGCTTGCTCCTCTTCAACCTCGCTCTCTTCAACTTCCGCGACGGCATCGAGCGCTTCCAAACCTGGTTCTTCGCTGAGAGTATCCTCGGCAATACTGGAAATTTCCTGCTCGGGGGGCTCCGCCAACTCCGCCACATCGCTTCCCTTGGGGAGGCGCAATACGTGGCCTTTCTTGAGCAAGTTTACATCGTTGTTGATAAACGCCTGCGGGTTAAGCTGGTGAATAGCTGAAATTGTCTGGCCTATGCTGTATCCGCCGGGCCGCACTTTGCTGGCGATGCCCCAGGCGGTGTC
>JANQKW010000206.1 GCA_028280905.1 Porticoccaceae bacterium | reverse complement strand
TCGCCATGCGACCGAAGGTTTCGCGAATATCCTTGGCGGCCAATAGCGGGTCAGGGTTACCATTCGGGCCCTCCGGGTTCACATAGATCAGGCCCATCTGAACGGCGGCGAGGGGCTTCTCCAGCTGTCTGTCGCCAGTGTAGCGCTGGTCCGCGAGAAACTCGTTTTCCGGACCCCAGTAGACCAACTCGGCCTCCCAGTCATCTTCGCGCCCACCGGCAAACCCGAAGGTCTTAAAGCCCATGGATTCAAGCGCGACATTGCCGGTAAGCACCATCAGGTCGGCCCATGAAATTTTATGGCCGTATTTCTGCTTGATGGGCCAGAGCAGCCTGCGCGCCTTGTCCAGATTGCCATTGTCGGGCCAACTGTTAAGCGGCTCGAAACGCTGTTGCCCCCCGGCGGCGCCGCCGCGGCCGTCATGCACGCGGTACACCCCGGCGCTGTGCCAGGCCATGCGAATAAAAAACGGCCCATAGTGGCCATAGTCAGCCGGCCACCAATCCTGGGAATCTGTCATCAGTGCTTCGATATCTCGCTTGACGGCATCCAGGTCGAGACTGTTGAACGCTTCAGCGTAGTTGAATTCCTCGCCGAGTGGGTTGGACTCTTCGCTGTGCTGGCGCAGTGGACTGAGGTCCAGTTGCTCAGGCCACCAGAACTGGTTGGTTTTTGGCTCGCTCTGAGCCAATGCGGAAGTTACTGGCGCCAGCGGCATTAGCGCTATTGCCAGGAAGACTAATAAAGGCTTTGTTTGCTTGAACATGACACTACTACCCCCGTGTAGTTTGGATATATCAAAATGGCTGTATTCAAAGGAACACTCACGGGCTCTGTACGAACGGGTTAAATCACAGTGAACGGAATGCCTCCTAAACCTAGTTTCGGATGCCGTCACCGATAAGTGAAATCATTCTTACCTATGGATTTGATAGGTTTGTTCAATTGTTGATTGGTTGAAGAATTTAATGGGATATTGCTGGCGCGCTCATTGGCTACCCATGCTCCCAAACTGCGGCGCTGGGGCAAGGATTGAGGTAACTATCCGTTTAACGCACAATATCGACGCGGTTTAACAAGATAATGGAGACCAGTTATGAGCTTTTCGAGGCACCTGTTTATCGTGATCTTTACCTTGACCATTGGCCTTAGCGCCCAGGCCGGTGACCCCGTATGGGTCGATGTTAGAAGCGCCGCCGAACACCAGGCGGATAATATCGAGGGTGACCTGCGTGTTGACCATAGCGAGATTGTGCAAACCCTTGCCGAGCAACTGCCTGATAAAAGCACGACGATTCGCCTGTATTGTCGCAGCGGTCGCCGCGCCAGCATTGCGGCGGCGGCACTTGAAGAAGCCGGCTACGCCGATGTGAAGAGCGCCGGCGGTATCGACGATGCGAGGAGGATTCGGGCTTTAGACAAGCCGTAGGGCGCAAACCCTAGTTATTTTAACGCCCCAATTCTGAATTTCTGATATCGGGTGATCTGGTTTTCATAGCTAAACGTAATCCTGTGGGTACTGACATTGTGAATAGAGGGTTACGGTATGAAAACTCGCGTCAAGCTTTGGGCGATTGCAATTCTTTCTCTGACGTTAATTGCTTGTGGTGGTGATGACTCCAACCCGGCCGATATGGCCGAGGCTGAAACCATAGTTGATGTTGCTAATGCGGACGGTAACTTTTCTACGCTAATAGCAGCGCTCGAAGCTACCGACCTGGATGACGTTTTGGACGATGAAACCTCGACGTTTACGGTATTTGCCCCAACTGACGCAGCTTTTGCGCTGTTGGGTGAGGACACCATAAATGCGCTGCTCGCAGATACGGAAACCCTGTCGGATATCTTGCTGTATCACGTTATCACAGGTTCGCAAATCGATGCGGCCGCTGCCATTGATGCCGCCGGCACCACTGTTGAGACGGCGAATGGCGATTCCATAGCACTGTCTCTGGATGGTGAAACGCTGCTGGTAAATTTTTCTGAAGTAACCGTGACGGATATCCAGGCAGACAATGGCATTATCCATGTGATTGATGCGGTGCTAATGCCGCCCGCGGACGTCGGTGAACCCACCCAAAATATCGTTGAAATTGCGGCGGCGGATGGCAGATTTACGACACTGGTTGCCGCACTTCAGGCGGCGAGTTTGGATACTCTGCTGGCCGATGAAGATTCGAACTTTACCGTGTTCGCGCCCACCGACGATGCATTTGCGGTAATGGGCGGTGACAATGTAACGGCACTGCTCGGTGACA
The DNA here is from genome assembly GCA_028280905.1 of Porticoccaceae bacterium. Taxonomy (GTDB): domain Bacteria; phylum Pseudomonadota; class Gammaproteobacteria; order Pseudomonadales; family Porticoccaceae; genus JANQKW01. The sequence continues at coordinate 958 of JANQKW010000206.1, read as the reverse complement.
TTGACAACCTGTCGGCTATTCTTTTGCGACATGTGGTTGCGGATGCCGCGGTAGATTCTATAACCGCGCTGTCGCTCAACGGAATATCCGTGGAAACCGCCGGCGGTGCGCAGGTTCCGATTGCCATTATTGACGATGATCTTCGCGTCGGCGGAGCCAAGGTTTTGGTAACGGATATTGTCGCCACCAATGGTGTCATCCACGTAATCGACACGGTGATCGTGGGTGAAGCCGGGCTGCCGAAACCTGCTGAAAATATCGCCGAGGTGGCAACAGCCGCGGGCAGTTTTACAACGTTGCTCACTGCGCTGGCGGCAACCGGTTTAGATATGGTTTTGACCGACGAAAATGGCAGCTTCACGGTGTTTGCGCCAACCGACGACGCATTTGACGAGCTGGGCGCACAAACCATTGCAGACTTGTTGGCGGATACGGATACCTTGTCCGATATTTTACTTTACCATGTGATAAGTGGCGCTGAAGTACTTGCCGACGGCGCCATTTCGGTTGCTGCGTCTGATAGTTCATTGGTAGAGATGGCGAATATGGACAAGGCTGCGCTCTCGCTGGGTGATGAAGGCTTGGTTATCAATCTATCGGGGATACAAACGGCTAATGTGATGGCGTCCAATGGTGTTATCCATGTTGTCGACAAGGTATTGATGCCGCCAGCGGAGGTTGGGACGCCAATCGGCAACATTGTCGATACGGCTATTGCCGCGGGTAATTTCACAACGCTGGTGTCGGCATTACAAACTGCCGGGCTGGACGACGATTTAGCGGACGAAAATGCGGAGTTTACTGTGTTCGCACCAACTGATGCGGCTTTCGACTTGATTGATGCGCAAACGCTTAATGACTTGCTGGCGGATGTTCCGGCGTTGACCGCTGTTGTGTCGCAGCATGTGATAGTCGGCGCCACCGTTGACTCGGTAACCGCATTCTCGCTAAACGGCGA
>JANQKW010000168.1 GCA_028280905.1 Porticoccaceae bacterium | reverse complement strand
GGTGATGGACATGGGAACATCCATCAGGCTCTCTTCCTTCTTACGCGCTGTTACAATCACTTCCTCCAGCGCCAGGCTGCTTCTTTCCTGGGCAATAGCCGAGGATATTCCGCCGCTTGATGCAACGGACACAGCCAGAGGTAAAAGCATCTTTCTCGAGATATTCTTCATGATTACTCCCCTAAGTCATATGAGTTGGCCCACGTATCCATCCTTAAATGCCCGAGGACCTTGCTATTATTCGCCGATGGTTATTATTATTGACTTTCGACGGTAAAATCCTCTCACAAAGCCCGTAACGGAAAAATCAAGTTTGCGAATTTTCAGGCAAGCCATTTGCCCCTTGAATATTCGGCCATTCACGGCGACCGGACAGTTTTCCCAAGTTATCTACCACAAGAATGTAAAACGCCTGACATTTGAATTATCATTGAAATACAACAGCGCCCGACTGCCGCGATGTTGAGCTGCGTTACACAATGACATAAACAACGCAGGCCGATTTATTAGAAAAGCTAAACGCGACTAAGCGGCTGAAAGCCATCGAATTGGGGGAAAAATGTACTTAATACCATCGAGACCTCAACGCAACTGGATTGACAAACTATCGCCGGAGCTTGCGGAAATAATACGCAATGAGATGTGCGAAATTTCCTTAGAGGACGGCCAGGGATTGTTTGAAAAGGGCGATGAGCCGCGGGGCATCTACGAGGTCAGGAAAGGCCGCATAAAGCTCTGTTCATTTATGCCGAGCGGCAGGGAGATGACCCTCAGTATCGTTGAAGCGCCTACCACCATATCGGACACGGTTGTGACCGCGGGATCGCCACATATGCACACCGCGATTGCTATGGGTGAAAGCCTTATAGGACTACTTAAACTCAATAAATTTATTGAGCTTAGGCAACAGTACCCGGAAATCAATGAAGAAATGTTGAAGGTCACCAGCCGGCGGCTTATCTGGATGTTCAACTTCTACGAAGAACACTCGATTCTCAACTTGGAAGCCCGGCTGGCGAGCCGACTGCACAGCCTGACCATTACTACCGGATTGCAGGACAGCGCCGCTAACAACATCTACCATTTGCAGCTGAAGCAGGATGAATTGGCGAATATGATGGGCGCCACCAGACAAACCGTCAATAAAATTCTCAAGGAATGGGAAACTCGGGGGCTGGTCAAGCTCACCTACGGAAAAATGATCATCAATAGTCCAGAGCGCTTGTTAGAACTGGTAGTCGAGACTGAAGCAGATGACTAACGCGCCTACCGAAAGCTCAATAACGACATCCGCTATAGCTCCTTTGCCACAATCTCCAACAGTACAGCGGGTTTTTTCAGCAGTATCAGCCCGTAGGTAAGTTCGATGATTCCCGCGGACTCCCAGTCTTTTAAGAGCTTGTTCACCGACTGGCGACTCGCCCCCAGCATATTGGCCAGATCATCTTGCCGGACCCGGACTGAAAACACCTCATTTTGATCCTGGTCTTGGTGCTTTTCGCCTGCTCGGGTAGCGTAGCTGTGCAGGCGTCCGGCGAGTCGCGCCTCCAGCTCCAAAATGGTGTAAGCCTCGTAGGACCTGTATAGCCACTGCATTCTGCGGCTGGTAAGAAGCAAAAGCTGTTTGTCAATTTCGCGATGTTTTTCTCTCAATTCGTTGAGTTCACTCAACGGTAAAAACCCTACCCGGCTTTTGCTAACCGCGATTGCGTTGTGTACATGTGGACGCATCGCGCAAACCGCCGTGTCAGAGAGTGTCGTGGGTGCCTCATAAATTCCCAAGGTAATTTCCTTACCGCCTGTTGAGCAGGATGAAAGCTTGATACGTCCTTCGAGTATTTCGTATATCCCTTTGGGTTCATCGCCTTTTTTGAACAATTGTTGCCCGGCGTTGATGGAGATGACCGAAATATTGTCCCTCATCGCCTGTCTCACGCCGACCGGAAGCTGGTCGATCCAGTTTTTCTTCCGGCTTAACCCTGACGCCGTCACGCTCATATTATTAACCCGCAAAATAGTTATCGTTATTCCCCCCCTGAGTTGCGCTGATAATAACGCTTATTCCCCCATTCATTCCAGGCAATGTGTCGCCTAGCTGATACTTTGTACCGAAATGGTATGCGAAATTCTGGCCTCCGCAAGGCACGCAGATCGCCAGCGGAACCATAGATAAAGCCGGCTTTAATCATAAAGGAATAGAAATAGCTAGGCTCAATTACATTGATGAGATAAATGGGGTTCAATTATGAAACAAATTTCCAGAATGACACTTTTGCCACTGGCAGTTGCCGTCGCCTCGGGCGGCGGTATTTCTCCGACATTTGCCGAAGAAAATCGCCTGGCGCTTGAGGAAGTGGTGGTAACGGCGCGCAAAAAAGAAGAAAGCCTGATGGATGTTCCCATGTCCATCACCGCGGTAAGTGGCGAGACCATGGTGAAAATGAATATCCAAGAGCTGAACGACCTGGCGCAATCCTTGCCCAACCTAACCTTTGCCCAGTCGGGCGCCGGCCAAAACGCTTATGTTCGCGGCCAGGGTTCCGGCTTTAACATTGCATTCGAGCAGTCGGTGGGGTGGTTTGTGGACGGGATTTACGGCAGTCGCGCCGAACAATTCCTGGCGCCGATGTTTGACGTATCCTCCGTTGAACTGTTGCGAGGGCCTCAAGGTACCGTGCTGGGTAAAAACATTATCGCCGGCGCGATCAATATCCGTACCGCGCGCCCCACCGAGGAGTTCGAAGGCCGCGTGACGGGTATGTATACCGACGAGACGGAACGCACGCGCATAGAGGCGGTTGTCAGTGGCGGCCTTACTGATTCAATAAGAGCGAGATTGGCTATATCAGACACCCAAGCGGATGGTTGGTTGAAGAATACGCATCCGCTGGCACCCGGTAGCGGCGACACCCTTGAGCAGCTTGATGAACAGGTAATCAGGCTGTCCGTAGAAGCCGATATTACTGAAAACTTAAGCGGCTTTTTTAAGGCGGAATATACCGACTCGGCGGGCGAGCGCACCGATACCGGACAGTTCTTTTTCCTTTACGACGGCCCCGGCGGCGCCAATGACCTGGCCTTGGCGTTACTCGAAGCTGAAGGTCAGGACTTACGGGTAAACAAGCAGGCACAGACAATAGCACCCTGTGGCAGAGACGACGCGGCGACCACGCTACTTGCCGCCGCCTGTGACTACCGCGGCTCGGAAGTACCCTTTGAAAACATAGAAATCTACAATTATGTCGCGGATTTTCGCTATGACCTGGATGGCTATGAAGTCGCCTTCGTCAGCGGATTTTCCGAATTCGACCAAGAACGCATGAGTGTGAACGACTATGGCGTGGGGCTATTGGATGCGATCAAACAGGAAGAATTTGAACAGTTTAGCCAGGAAATTCGGGTGACTTCGCCAGGTGGACAGTTTATTGACTGGACCGCCGGACTTTACTACCAGGATTCCAGTGTAGAATCCGTCTATTCCAACCTGGTGTACTACGCACCGGTCGGCAGTTTTATCGGCGACCTATTCCGCGACTGGGAGCAGAATTCGGAAACCTACAGCGCGTTTGCCGAAACCACCTTTAATTTCACGGAGACCTTTCGTTTCATTTTGGGCGCTCGCTGGACGGAGGAAGAGAAGGACTACTACAAGCGGTTCCGCCTGCTTAACGCCGATGACTACTCCCCCCGCGCGCAAAGCACCTCCCCCACCGGCGGTTTGGGCGGGGCGTTGGATCGTGTCACCTATTATCTCGACGGCACCTTAACCGGCACCGCGATTCGGGGTTCCTTTAACTTGCCGGACGGTACCTATACCAACCCGCTTACCAGTGACGGTGTGCTGGAGGGAACAGGTACCGTGACCAATGGCATCGTCGAGTCTTCCGACACCAACACCGCGAGGGAAACCACGCTTTCCGGCACGCTGCAGTACGATGTGGGTGATACCCAGTACTACCTGACGATCGCGGAAGGCTATAAGTCCGGTAACTGGAATGAAAACTCCCGTTCGGTGATACCGGAGCGTTTTGACCCAGAGTTCGCGACTTCTTACGAATTGGGCGCAAAATTTGTATTGGCCGACGGTGCGGCTGAACTCAACACGGCGCTCTTTTATGTGGAGTATTCCGACCTGCAAGTCAGCAACTGGACGGGCACCCGCTACCTTATCGGCAATGCGGGCGAGGCAATATCGCAGGGGCTGGAAGTGGATGGCCGCTGGCGAATCAACGAGTATTTCCTGTTGAGTGGCGCGATTGCCTACTTGGATTCCCGTTATGACGAATTGCAGTTTGGCTGTAACTCGCTCCAGGACTTGGGCGTTCTCCCCGGCTGTATGCTGGTTACCGACCCGGCGACCGGCGTCACTCAGGAAGTGCAGGATCTCGCCGGCCAGCGCACCCAATTCGCGCCGGAATGGTCCGGCAACCTGGCGCTGGACTTTGATACGTCTCTTTCCGAGAGCCTATTGCTCTCCGCTAATGTCAACATGACCTACACCGCGGAGCAGAATTCCTCATCGGACGGGAACCCGGTTAACATATTGCCCGCGGCAACCCTGTGGAATGCCAGGCTAGGGCTGGCATCAGCGGACGATACCTGGGAAGTCGCACTGGTTGGCCGAAACATCTTCGACAAGCGGACTATTCAATATGCCAGCAGTGTGGGCACCCGGTACCCCGGATCGTCCGGCGGCATTCACGGCCTGCCAAAAACCATCACCCTTCAAGGAACCTGGAGGTTCTAACCGATTACCTACTCCCCCTAAGAGTTAAGTAGGCTTTTGGCCGGCGCGTATACGCCGGCCTTTTTTGTGCCTGCTGTTTTTATTTTAATTACTACAAGACAACCGGGCCTTATCGGCCGCGAGAATTAAGCCTCCGGCAGGGAAGCCATATCGATAACGAAGCGGTACTTAACGTCGTTTTTCTCCATACGTTCGTATGCGGCGTTGATCTCATCCATCCTGATCATTTCAACGTCGGCCACCACCTCGTGTTCACCACAAAAATCCAGCATTTCCTGGGTCTCCCGGATGCCCCCGATCATCGACCCGACAATGCGTCGACGCCGCGCAGCCAACATGCCGCCGTGAAAACCCGGCATGGGCTCCACCGCGCCCACCAGCGCCAGCGTGGCGTCTCGTTTCATTAACATCATGTAGGGGTCGAGCGGGTGCGGCACGGGTATGGTATCAAGCAGAAAATCAAAACTGCCGCGATGCGCCTTCATCTGCTCTTTGTCCTTGGACACCAGAACCTCATGGGCGCCCAATCTAACGGCATCGGCACCCTTTTCCGGGGAGGTGGTAATCATCACCACATGGGCGCCCATGGCATGGGCAAACTTAACGCCCATATGCCCCAGCCCTCCCAGACCGATAACCCCGACCTTCTGGCCGGCTCCGACATTCCACTCCCTGAGCGGCGACCAGGTGGTGATCCCGGCGCATAACAGCGGCGCGGCGGCGGCCGGATCAATATTTTTGGGAACCGACATCACATAGCCTTCATTCACGACTATGTGTTTTGAATAGCCCCCAAAGGTCACCTGCTTACCATGGCGGTGATCGATGCCGTTGTAGGTCATAGTCGGGTATTTGTCGCAATAATTTTCCAACCCTTCCTTGCAGGACTCACAGGTTCTGCAGGAATCCACCAAGCAGCCTACCGCTACCAAGTCTCCGACGCTGAATTTGCTAACCGACGTTCCGACGTCGGTGACTCGCCCGACAATCTCGTGCCCCGGAACGCAGGGATACAGGGTGTTTCCCCACTCATTTTTAACCTGATGCAAATCCGAGTGGCAAACGCCGCAATAGAGTATGTCGATTGCGACATCATCCTGCTCGGGAAAGCGGCGCTCTATGTTAAAGGGAGCCATCGAATCGGTGGCGGATTGGGCGGCGTAGGAAGCGACGGTAACGGTCATAATGGGTTCCACCTGTTATTTAGTAATATCAACGACAAAGGCTACTAACCTGTCCGGCAACCGACTCACCGGAGATTATCTTACCGGACTGAGTTCGTGAATAGCGCTTTTTAGACATTCTTCTGCAACACCGAACTGCCGTGTTGCAAACCAACGAGGGCAGCCCATTCTGCGCTGAGCCGCCCGCGATGAGGCTATTGCGCCGCCTCGACTAATCCCAGCACGCGCATATCCTCGATACACTTATGGATGTATTGCTCGGACAGGTTCGGCACATCGGGACCCACCGCAAGCTGCTTCATCAAGCCCTTGAAATTGTCGCAGCCAACATGATCATGATGCACCCGCAGCGGACGTGAAAACGCCAGCATAATTTCCAGCGCCGATTGTTGTTTATCCTCGTCCGATAGGGCGTTTAGCTTTTCCTTAAAGCGTTCGACCCACTCGCCGTGATCCTGGATGCGTGTTAGCGGATAGCCGGCGCTTTCAATCGCATCGACAAATGCATCCAGCGAGCGGCCGTCATCATCGTGGTAGTTGTGGATATTGTAGTTACGGTATTCACCTTTGGTATTGTCGGCAACGCCGGCCACCGCGGCGGCGACGACATCCACCGGCGTGCCGTCATAGTGCGCGCGCTGCCGGCTGCCGTCTTCCGCCAGTTCGTAAAACGAATAAGGCGCCAACCCAGTTTTAATTATGCTGAACAAAATACGGGTAAACATATCCGCTGTATTCATCTGCCCGTTGTATGTCTGGTGGGACAGCATCATATCGCCGCGGAAGGTATTCACCGGCAAACCGAACTGCTGATTCGCCTTTAGCAGCAGATGTTCCCCGGCCCACTTGCTTGCGCCATACCCCGCCGCGTAGTGATCGAATAGCTTAATGCGTTCCAGCAAGGGAGAATTCTCGTTAGCGCCTTCACGAGTATCCGTGAGCGGATAAACCGCCTCGGTGGAGACAAAATCGATCGGCTTTTTGCGCTCGGTAAGCGCCAACCGGATAATTTCAGCGGTACCCACCACATTGGGGCCAAACAGGTTTTGATAGCTGAAGCGGTGATTCACCAGCGCCGCCACGTGGGAAATACGATCCACTTCACCGGTAAGGCGGTTGTAGTTCGACTCACTCAAACCCAAGCGGGCCTCACCGGCATCGCCCGCCAGCACTTCCAGGTGCTCTCCGGCCAGTTCGTTGTAACGCGCTTCAAAGGCGGGGTCGAGCCCCTGGTAGGCCTGATCAAGTCGCTTGCGCGCGGCATCATCGTCCGCCCCGCGAATCAGGCAAACCAGCTTGCCGCCTTTCGGGGCCAGTTTTTCCAGCCACTCCAGCGCAACAATATGACCCAGGAAGCCATTGGCACCGGTCAACAGGACTGTTTTTGGGTCGTCCGCCGGCTCAGCCACATTTGCCGCCGCGGCCAGCGTTTCCTCGTCAATAAACTTAGCAAGGTCCAGCTCATCTGCGCTAATCTTGGTCGCTTCCTTGCCGTGCACACCGGCAAACGTGGGCCGGTCGCCCTCGCCCGACAACTGGCTGTCGATCAGCTGCGCCCATTTTTGCGGGTTACCGGTGGGACTCAAGATGGTGTCGGCGGGAATTTCGGCGCCAAATACCTCTTGAATCGAGAGTGCGAACAGCACCGCACCCAGGGAATCGCCGCCCAGCTCCGCAAAGGTTTTGGGCTTGGTCGGATCAACACCCTGTATTTTCAAGCTGACTTCGATCAGCTTGGTGAGTTTTTCCAACGTGGAGAGCGGAGAGTCGGGATCCTTCAACGCCTTTATTTCCTCTTCCTGGGCGAGTTCCTGCTCATCATACAAGGCTTCCAGCCGCTCGCCGTACCTTCTCTCCAGCGCCGGTCGCAAGCGTTTGCGCACGCTGGAGAGCAAGCCGTTTTCCTGGCTGAAGGGTTCCAGTTCGATAATAAAATCGCGCGGCACTTCAAAGCTCTTCAGGCCCTGCTGTTTCGCGACAACCTGCATCTCATCTCGAATCAGGTTTTTCAACGCGATTTCGTCATAGCCTTCACCGAGCTTCGCGGTCGCCACTTCTTCGTCAGGCACAACGACTGCAACCAGATAGGCGCGCAGGGAATTTCCATAAATATAAATCTGTTTGATTACCGAGCTGCCACCTTCAAAAACAGTGCCCAGATTACCCACCGCAACATATTCGCCCTGGGACAGTTTCAGCACATCTTTGCGGCGATCAATAATGACCACATGGTCCGGACCGCGCTCCTCGACAATATCACCCGTAAGAGAAAAACCGTCTTCATCCAACAACCCAGCCGTGGCTTCGGGCTGCTTGTAATATTGAGTCGTTCCCACCGAGCTTTTGTAGATCAACTCACCTCTTGGATAAGGCTTATCGGTAGTGTAGTAACCCAGTTCAGGCACATCGCGGAGTTTGTATTCAAGCACCGGCGGGCGCTGGATAATATTATCAATGCAGATAGTACCACTGCCGGATTCGGTATTGCCGTAGCCGTTGGCGAGCAGCATGTCGAAGCAGTCCGCCATAAAATCCATCACCGCCTTGGAGGTGGGCGCACCGCCGACAACGCCACCCTTTAGCCGGTCGCCCAGATAGCTGCCGCCCATCTCTTTCATCACGGCCGCACTGACTTGCTCTCCCGTGCCTTCGCCGGCGCGGACCCGCTGCGCAACCTCATTTTGGTAATGCTGGTAGACCATCTCGAAAATGCGCGGGAAAAAACTCATATAGGTGGGACGGGAAAGGCGAATGTCGTCGAATAATGTGGACATATCGGACTTCAAGGTAAAACAACAAGTGCCGCCAATCCTGAGCGCGCTGACCATGGAATTCCGGCCTAGCAGATGGTTTAGCGGTGCAAAAACCAGGGTCACTATAGGAAATTGATTGGGACGGCTAATCCAGGTCATGCGGATAGCATCTTCCGAAATGATGGCGCCCTTAGGCTTCCCGGTACTGCCCGAGGAGTGAATGATCGCGGCCATACGGCCACCGCCCTCTTCGGTAGACGGAACAGGCTGCCACTGATAGTCGCTGCCATAGGCAACCAGATCTTGCAGGGCAATAAGTTTGGTGGCCACACCGCCCTCGTCCAGGATTTTCTGGGCGGCCTCGAATTGTTCCCGGTCGTAGTCATCGCGAGCGTCATAGTCAAACACGATTAAACTGCGCATACCGCCGTTTTCCACGCAGTGATTGGCGCAGGTCACCAGATCGTCAACATGCGCGGCCAGGGTCACCGGCTCGATGTTGGCAAAGATTTCCGTCAGATCACCGCCGGAAGTGGCGCTCTGCAGCGGCACAGTTACCGCCTGGATATACAGGCAGGCAAAATCCAGTACCGCGAAATCCGCGCTGGTAAAGCCCATAGTGCAAACCATATCGCCCGGCTCGACACCGTGATCAGGGTGGTTTTGCCAGGCGGCGGCGACACCTTTTACCTGCGCCTGCACTGCGGCATAGCTGGTTGTCGAGTAGGCTGGAAGATAGCTCTTGACGCTTTTGTCCGTGCCGCCGTCTTTAGCTATGTCATAGGCCCTGGAGCTAAATGCCTGCCTGTCGGCATAGGCGTTAAACGCGATCTCCATCACACCCACCAGCGACGGCTCGGCTTCAATTGCCGCTCTAACGCTCTCATCCGGTTGCAATGCGGCGATCTGCGGATCCCTATCGATTAGGTCCAGCATCGCCAGGACAAATTTTTTCTTGGGGCTGATTTCAGCGGTGGCCTCGCTCATGGTTCTTATCTCCGAGAGGTGATCGAGTGCTTAAATGAGTTATCTTATGTAGGTTATTATGCGCTTGTCAGCAGTTATTGGAATATCAACAAGACGACATTTTTTGGCGACACAGGCCTTAGTTTTACCGAACTACTGAAAATGCGCTGAACCCCATGGGAGCCGGGCACCCGGCGGAAATGCCGAGGTTGCCGATGGACAAACGCCGCGGGAGTATACAATTTATTTGCTTGCTGTTAAGCAAGTTTGTGATATATAATCGCCTCCTTTTCTGACAAGGGTTCAGAACAATCTTGAGAAAACTGGCGTATTCCACCGGCCGGGGAAACGTCATGCAACGCGGAGAACACTATGCCCGAGTATAAAGCTCCCCTGCGCGACCTGCAGTTTGCGCTTAACGAAGTGCTGGATTTCGATCAGCACTATCAAAATCTGCCGGGCGCCGAAACGGCAACATCGGACGTAGTCGCTGCTATCGTCCAAGAAGCTGCCAAGTTCAGCGAGCAGGTAATCGCGCCGCTCAACGCCGTCGGGGACCTCGAGGGCTGCCAGTGGAGTGAAGAGCAAGTCATAACGCCTCCCGGATTCAAGGAGGCTTATGCGCAGTTTGTGGAAGGCGGCTGGCCCGGGCTGTCGCTGGACCCTGAAATCGGCGGCCAGGGGTTGCCCCCGTCGCTCACCAATGTTGTCTTTGAGCTGTTCAACTCGGCAAACCACGCTTGGGCTATGTATCCCAGCCTCGCATATGGCGCCACCAACACTATCAACGCGCACGCTTCCGAGGAGTTACGACAGCGCTTTGTGCTGAAAATGGCGGAAGGACGCTGGTCGGGCACCATGTGTTTAACCGAAGCCCATGCAGGCACGGATTTGGGCCTAATGCGCACCAAAGCCGAACCCCTTGATGATGGCAGTTATGCTATCAGCGGCAGCAAGATCTTTATCTCTGCCGGAGAACACGACATGAGTGACAATATCATCCATATCGTGCTGGCGCGCCTGCCCGATGCACCTGAAGGCGTGGGCGGCATATCGCTGTTTATCGTGCCGAAAATATGGGTGAACGAAGATGGCTCCCTTGGGGAGCCAAATGGCGTGAGTTGCGGTTCCATAGAGAACAAAATGGGTATCCACGGCAACGCCACCTGCGTAATGAACTTCGACGAAGCAAGGGGCTTTTTGGTCGGCGAACCCCACAGGGGCATGAATTGCATGTTTACCTTTGTCAACAAGGCGCGTCTCGGCGTCGCGCAGCAAGCCCAAGCCCATATCGAGGCGTCTTTCCAGTTTGCGCTGGACTATGCAAAGGAGCGGCTGCAGATGCGCGCCCCGGTGCGTGCGCTGCCCGATAAACCCGCCGACCCGATTATCGTGCACCCGGATGTGCGCCGCATGCTATTAACCCAGAAGGCGTTTAGCGAAGGCAGTCGGCTGTTGAACTACTACTGCGCCCAGTTGGTGGACCTGGCCGATGCAAGCCAAGATCAGGATGAACGGCTGCGCGCTGAAGCGGAACTGGCGCTGCTCACGCCGATCGCCAAGGGCTTTGTTTCCGAAATCAGCCTGGAGGCCACTTCGCTCGGCGTTCAGGTGCTGGGCGGGCATGGATTTATTAGCCAATGGGGGCTGGAGCAGGAATATCGCGATACCCGCATCACCACAATCTACGAGGGCACCAACGGTATTCAGGCACTGGATCTGCTGGGCCGGAAAATACTGGCCAGCGGCGGTGAGGCAATCAAGCCCTTCGCACACCAGATTCAGTCTTTTGTCGATTCCGAACAACCGGCTAGCCTAGCGCCTTGGATTAAGCTGCTAGGCGAAAACCTGCGGCTTTGGCTGCAACTGACGCAAGAATTGGGTGAACGAGCGATGAAAGATCCTAACCACGTAGGCGCTGCCGCCTACGATTACCTGATGATCGCCGGCTACACCACATTGGCTTATTTCTGGGCGAGAGGCGCGGCGGTTGCGGCCATGGAATTGGAAAAGGGTAACGACGACAAGGAATTTTACCAAGCCAAACTGGCCACCGCGCAGTTTTATTTCGAGCGTATCCTGCCCCGCAACCAAAGCCTGGCGGCGACCATCAGATCTGGGGCTGATAATTTGATGCAGCTCCCGGAAGAATCGTTTGCCTTCTAAAGAAGGGGCTTACCGGCCGGCCCCGGAGCAAGAGCCTATATCGCGCGTAGGATTATCCTTGGCGATAATCCTGCTGGGGTCTTTTATCGCCCCGATATTGGTGCATTCCTCCACTATCGCGATTCCCGCCATTGCGCGCGATCTTCGCCTAACCGCCGAGATCGTCAGTTGGTTCACATTTGTCTCGGTAATGGGCAACCTACTGCTGGTGCTTCCCGCCGGACAGCTGGCCGACATATACGGGCGCAAAAAAGCCTTCTGCTTTGGCCTGTTGATTGCGGCGATCGGGTGCGTACTCGGAGGCATGGCCAATGGTGCTTTCACCCTGTTGGTCGCGCGGTTTTTAATGGGCGCGAGCCTCGCGTTTGTCTGGGCGGCGGCCCTTGCCCTGGTTAGCAGCATCCCAAGACCTGAAAACAAGGTGAAAGTGATAGGGGTTTTCACCGCGATCTGTTATCTGGGGATTGTCACCGGACCTGTGTTTGGCGGATTGGTTATCGAGCAACTGAATTGGCGCTGGGTGTTTCTTGTTCCCGGGGGCATGTTGCTACCCCTGGCGTTGGTGGGTTTTACGGCGCTCAACTGGGAACGTTACGGCAATCGCGATATGCGCCTGAGGATACCGGATACGCTACTCTACATGTGCGCTGTATCGTTAATGGGCGGCGCAGTGCTCAGTCATGGCGCCATGCAAATGAGCGTGTTGACGCTGGCGGGCGCGGCGCTGCTCGCGGAATTCTGCCGGCTGCAAACCAGACGCGAAGACCCACTGCTGCAAATAAAGCTGTTTACCGAAAATAGGCAATACGCCGTGCTGGCGACCACGCATATGATCACTTACGTGAGCATCTTCGCGCTGCCGTTTACCTTGACCTTATTCCTGGTCTATATCAAGGGCCTGGACGCACAAACCGTGGGTTGGGTGGTCATGGTGCAGGCGTTGGGAACCTGCATTCTCTCGCCGTTCAACGGTTGGCTTGCAACGCTTTTCCAAACGCGAACCATCATCATCACCGGCATGAGCCTGCTGTGCATAGGGGCCTGGTGCCTGACCGCTCTGGATGGCAACTCGCTGATTGGGTACCTGGCAATCATCCTTGTGGTGATCGGCTTCGGTGTGGGGTTGTTGGACCCCCAACTGTATCACCGGGCGATGAGTTCGGTCCGCGATGAGTACCTGGGAAGCGCATCCGCCACCTTGAACGGAATGCGCACGGTCGGTGGGTTTATCGGCCTGGGCATTGTTTCCGCGTTAATCGAGCAACGCCTTCGGGGCGTGGAAATCGATCCGTCGTCGCTCGAGGATTTGCAGGCCGTGCTCCGGCAGTTCTACTGGCTGGCAACCGGTATTCTCGCTTTCGCTTTCGGACTGCTGGCCTGGGGCCTGTTTGGGAAACGCACACCCGCTAACGGTGCTGAATTGCACCATTAGGCGACAGCCTAGCAGGTGTCGTTAAGCCAGCTGGTACTCTCTTGGCAAGGGAGTGACCATTCCCGGCGAGGCGCGCCTTGCCATGACCGCTGACACACCAACTGCAGCCGTCATTATCACCTTGAAGGAGTACTAGTCTAGTTTAACTTTCACCAGTTGCTTACCGAAATTTTTGCCCTTTAACATTCCTTTAAAGGCGTCCTCGGCATTTTCCAGGCCCTCGGCAATCGTCTCGCGGTATTTTAGCGAGCCGTCCTTTACTTTACCCGCCAGCTTCTGGGTTGTCTCGGCATGCTGGTCATCCCATTCCGAAACCAGAAAGAAGCGATGTTCGGGAGGGTTCTCCAGTGCGCCTAATATATGAAACGGCGTCTCGATCTGTTGCAGGTCTTTTTCGTTATAGGCTGAAACAAAACCGCAGACCGGCACCCTTGCTCCAGGATTTAACAACTGTGCAACAGCTTTGGTCACATCGCCGCCGACGTTCTCGTAATACACATCTATCCCTTTGGGGCAGGCGGCTTTCAAGTTCTCGAGTAAATTACCTGATTTGTAATCGATGCATTCATCAAAACCCAGCTCATCGGTGACATAACGGCATTTGGCATCCCCCCCGGCGATGCCGACCGCACGGCAGCCGAGTTCTTTGGCCAGTTGGCCCACCACGCTGCCGACCGCCCCTGATGCCGCGGACACAACCACTGTCTCTCCGGCCTTGGGCTTACCCAAGTGCATCAAACCGCCATAGGCGGTTCTGCCGGGCATACCGGCTGCCCCGAGGTAAGCTTGCAGGGGTATTTCAGAATCGACAATCCTATGTATGGATTCATCGCTGTCCCGGGCGACGAAATACTTCTGCCAACCCGAATAGCAGGTGACAAAATCGCCAACCCTGTAGTTGTCCGACTTTGATTCCACCACCCTTCCAACACTCTCGCCAACAATCACATCACCGATGCCGACCGGCTCCGCATAGCCTTTCAAATCGTTAAGGCGCGGCCGCATGTAGGGGTCCAGGGATAGCCAGTGCACTTCAACCAGTATATC
The DNA here is from genome assembly GCA_028280905.1 of Porticoccaceae bacterium. GTDB lineage: Bacteria > Pseudomonadota > Gammaproteobacteria > Pseudomonadales > Porticoccaceae > JANQKW01. The sequence continues at coordinate 2,264 of JANQKW010000168.1, read as the reverse complement.
GCCGTCTCCCAACTCGGGGATGGGCAAATCTACCAACTCCAGATCACCGTCGACCAGTTCTCCCTGGGGCCGCCTTCTCAGCACCACACCTCGGTTTTGATAAATGCCCATATTCCACCTCTGCAAGTTGTTTGAATGGCGGCGTCCGGCGCCCCGTTGCCAAAGCGCACTGTATATAACATCCTCCCGGTTACGGCAAGCTGATACACCCGACTATATTCATTGCCGGGTTAATAGCATCGCGGGCAGGCTAACGACTGCCGTTTTCCAAGTAGGTTCGAATAAAACTGAGCAACTCCCCGCGCAGATGCTCGGCGTTCAGCTTACTGGGCGACAACAGCAATTCTGCGGCAATCCCGCGCAGCATTCCCACCAGAATAAAGGAAAAAGCGTCCACATCCACGTGGGTTGATATCGAACCGTCCCGCTGCCCTTCCTGTATGTTTTTTACTGCGATTTCTCTCACCAGCTTTTCCGCTTCGATAATCGCATCCCGATCCGCATTGCTCGGCAGGGAGGCGCCCCATACTACGATCAATGCCGGTGTGTAGATATCCGGGTACTGGAACAATTGGATGTACTTATCCACGCTGCCCAACACCGTCTCCAGGCCATTGTCGGCGTGCGCCACGTCCAGCACGTCCACAAAATACTTTTGGCAACGGTTAATCAATTTGTCGATCAGTGCATCCTTGCTGCGGAAGTGATAGTTGACCAGCCCCCGGCTATATCCGGCGCGCTCGCCAATCTGCGCCAGGGATGTCTTGGTGATTCCCTGCTCGGCAATCAACTCAACGGCCGCATTGAGTAAACCGCTTTCGGCTTCGTCGCGCCGTTGTTGTTGACTGCGCCTTGTTTCAGATTTGTTGCTTGTTTCCATAATCGACTATCGGCGCACCCAAACATTGTATCTTGTTGAAAATAATAATATTTATAACGACAAAAACGCGTAATCATATAACCAAAACCTCTTGCAGACAAGCTAGCAGCAGCAGCGTAGCAAATCGAATAATCGTCGATGAAAAATGCACGGTTTTGGCGGCTGAATGTGCAGTTGCGATATGACTCGCCAGCACAAAGGTATACAGCAATCAGACACCTTGTCAAAGACGTTCGCTTGTTATCTGGCAAATCCAAGCCGTATAATCGTCTGCTCGCTGAGGCCTCCTCACAAAATTTTAATAAGTAGAATTGGGTTGCTACCCTCGGGAAACTATTATGCAATTTGAGCACCTCCTGTACGACGTCACCGAGCAGGTGGCGGTCATCACCCTCAATCGCCCCGATCGATACAATGCCATGAACGAGCTGATGCGCCAGGAACTCCTCGCGTCTATCCGGCACGCCGATCAAAGTGATGATGTCAGGGCTATCGTGATTACCGGCGCCGGAAAAGCCTTCTGCTCCGGGGGCGATATGCAAGACAAGGCTAAAGCCCGCGAGAATCAGGATAGTGATGACAATCAAGCGAAACCCGGCATCATAATGGAAAGAACAACACCGATGCGGGATAAAATTATTCTCGCGATGCGCGAATCGGATAAACCGCTAATCGCGGCCGTGAACGGGGTTGCCGCGGGCGGCGGAATGACACTCGCGCTAGCCTGCGATATCCGGATTGGCTCCTCCAAAGCGCGCTTCAGCCAGAGCTTCACCCGACGCGGTATGCACCCGGACTCAGGCAGCACCTACTTCCTGCCGCGGTTGGTCGGCATGGCGGCCGCTTGCGATATGATTTGGTCAGGTCGCATGGTCGAGGCCGAGGAATCCCTTAAACTCGGTATCGTATCGCGCATCACCGAACCCGAAGAACTACTGCCAGCGACCCTGGAAATGGCGAAATCCTACACCACAGGCGCGCCCATCGCGATTCGCCTGGCCAAAACGTCGCTGTACCGCAATCTAGACGCCAGCCTGCAGGACGCGATGCAATACGAAAACTTTGCGCAGAGCATCTGCCGTGAAACCGATGACATCAAGGAGGGCATAATGGCGTTTATGGAAAAGCGGGAGCCTAAATTTACCGGGCGTTGATCGCGCCGCAGCCGTTCAACCGCGGATGCCGGCGTGGCTCACGAGCGGTGGTTTTCTATATTGCATTTGATAAAAGCGCGCACAGCGGAAATCAAGCCTGCGGCTTCAACGGCATTTGGCGTTAGCATCAGTTCCGCCGCGATTCCGTGCATCATCCCCAGCAGCGCGAATGAAAAGGCGTCGATATCCAGGTCCGGCGATATCGAGCCATCTTTCTGGCCTTGGATCAG
>JANQKW010000161.1 GCA_028280905.1 Porticoccaceae bacterium | reverse complement strand
TGCAGTCGTGTAAGCAGATACTAACGCAGCAATCGAAATTTAAACTCCATCTTGTCGGCCACAGTACCGGAGCCATATTGCTAGCCTACCTTGTCGAGGCGTTAAAACTGCAAACGCCGGCATCCAGGGTTCACACCTGCAGCCTGCTGGCGCCCGCCGCCAAGGTGGATCTGTTCAAACAAATTTACGCGCCGCTGCTACAATCATCCGCCGCTTCCTTCGGCATCAATAAGATGGCCATATATAACCTGACGGACAAACTGGAAAAAGACGACACCGTAGGCCCTTACCGCAAGTCGCTGCTGTATTTCGTGTCGCGTTCATTTGAGGAGCAAACACCTGAAGCAATTTTGGGTATGCAGCTACATAGCAAAAAGCTGGAGAAACAGGGGCACCCCAACCTGCAATTTCTTTATTCCCATGGGGATGCCGAGAAGGAAGCCAAAGCACTGAGCAAAACCCACGGCGGTTTTGATAATGATATTGCTACCCTAAACGACATATTAACTCGCATGCTCGGGAAAAAGCCGACCAGGCCGTTCAGGGAAGAAGACCTGGACTACTGAGAATCTTGTTAACAAGGCAGGACATTAAGTTGAGAATAGCCGTTTTCCTTACACTAATTATCAATGCCGCCGGTTGCACCATGATTGAAATAACCGATCAACAGGGCGCGGTGTCGGTTGAGCGGAGTTTTGGGTTTGCCGCCGTGAAAGCGGCGCCGGATGCCGGTGTCGTCACCGCCAAGATATCCAGCCTGGGCTACGTGGCCAGCCCCTTGGGTTACAGCGTTGGATACAGCCGGCAAACGGTGACCAGCGCGGACAACGCCTGCAGGGTTATTATCTGGCTTGAGGACAATACTGACAAAGCGCTGCTTGCCGAAAAGCTTCAATCCATTGATTCCGTCTGTTATTCACAATAAAGAAAAAGGAGTAGTTATGAAAAATCCCGTTTTTGTTGTTATCGTCTTGTTCGCAACTGTGCTATCCGGTTGTGCCGCCAATCAAAATCTGCCGTTGATATTCGGCCAAAGTCAGACGGTGGGCATCTCCATAGGCGCCGGCGCCAGCGATCAGGGCGCGGATTTTGTATTGGGTTATAAAGACAAAAACATTGCCATAGTTCCCGTGGCGATTGAGGTGTCAGAAGGAAACTATGCCCAAGTGGGGTCCATGTCAGGTGAGAACTTCGATGATTCCTTCTCCGTACTGGGCCAATTTGAAGTCTCCAGCGATACCTCCGAAGGCAATGTGGGCCTGGGAAAATTTTTCGCCACAGGCGCCGCGGCCAAGGCGTTGGCGGATGGATTTTCAAGCAAGCTCTCGGGAGAGGCCTCGGCCGAATCGGAATAAAACCGGTAGCAAAAAGGACAATAAAAAATGAATACTCCCAAGGCACCCAAGGCACCCAAGGCACCCAAGGCTCCAAAGGCTCCAAAGGCTCCAAAGGCGAAGAGAGCCGCTAAAGCTAAAAAGGCTGCAAAAGCAAAGCGAGCCAAGAAGGCGCCCAAGGTCAAGCGGACGTGAAACAGGCGCATGCGCGATACATAAACGTTAGCTGATAAAAAAAACTGATAAAACCGGATATCTTCAGGAAAATGGAGGTCGAAATTATCCGCATAGCAGGTGAGTGGAAGGTCTATCGCTGCGGCGCAGTAAATATTGCGGCGTTAATTGATTCTTATGGAAGGTAAAGAAATACTCCTTGTCTACGATAAGCAGTGTCCCGCCTGCGACTATTATTGCAATCTGGTGCGTATCCGGAAGTCATTAGGAGAATTAACGCTTGTCGACGCTCGCGATCCCGGCCCGATAATGGATGAAATCACCCGTATGGGCCTGGATATCGATCAAGGTATGGTACTCAAAATTGACGATCAAATTTATTATGGGCCCGATGCCATTCACGCCCTTACGTTGCTGGGCACCCGCTCGGGATTCTTCAATCGCATCAATTATTGGGCTTTTCGTTCAGCGCGAATGTCCAAAACCCTATATCCTGTCTTAAAGACCTTGCGTAACCTGCTACTGAAAGCGTTGCGTGTTACCAAGATCAACAACTTGGGCACGCCCGGCAATGATAGGTTTTAAGTCGTCACTTAGCTATTAACCCGGCAATAAAATAAATCATCCTGATTTATTTTATTGCGCTCATGAAATACTAGCAAAGATGCGCGAACCTTTTTGCATTTCATGAGCTTACGCAGGCTGTTGCAACACTTCAAAATCAAAGGCTACTTCACCTGGGACAGATATTTATCCAGGCGATCTTTGTTTGTCGCGAACTTGGCGGTCAGGCTGGCCGATTTTCCCTTGATTTCTTCCAGATTGGTTGGTTCGCCGGCAACGATAACACCGACCATGGCTAAAACAAGATGAGGCAAGCATTGGTAAACATATACACCTTCCTTGTCCAGGGTGATGGAAACCTTCTGGTTCATATCACCCTTCCAGGCCACTGATCCCTCAGGCGTCAACCCTGCGACGGATTCGGAGTTATGCGCCATATCGGTCGGTACGAAGTGTACCGTATCACCTACGGCAACGTTAATTACCCCGGGTTCAAACACCATTGGGCCATCTGCGCCAAAATTTTTCATCTCTACTGTATGTTCAGCTGCTATCGCAATGCTTGCAAACAAGGTCAGACCCAGGGTAGTCAATAATTTAAGCTTCATCACATAACTCCGTCGTTTTGGATAGGTACCACATTGTAAGTGATAACCATTATCGTTTAAATAGAATCTTATATATCCATGCCTCACTTCAAAGGCAACGGTGCGTCGCCCAACTGGTCGGATGGCCCCGCGTTTTATGGCTCCACCCTGGCCACAGACTGCGGCGTTGAAAGTCTACCAGTATTTATTGCCGCATGCTCCAAGAAAGTATATTTTTTATACCTATGTATTCTATCGAATTTGACGCCGAGCAAAGCGAACCCAACTTGGAAAAGTATGAAATCGGCTTTGTTGAAGATTAAACCATTAGTCAAGGTCAGGAGACTGAAATGACCAGCAAGACAGCACTTGTCACTAATGCCAGTGATTATGTTGGCCCACCCGCTGTTAAAGCGCTTGTCGAAAGCGGTTTTAGCGTTATCGCCCATGATCCGACATTCTCAGACGCTGAAAAAAGGCACAAGTATCAAGACCAAAATCCGGGTACTGTCGCGGCTGAAATGCAAGATGCAAAGGAGTTAGTGAAATATCTGTGGGATGCGTACGAAACGCTGGATGTAATCGTTAGTAATGATACCTATCCTGTCATTCATGCCCCAATTGATGAATCGGATGTCAGTGATTTGTACGCGACCTTGGAGAGCGTGCTAATCTATCCGTTCAAGTTAATGCAACAGGCAATTCCCAGGCTCAAGAAACAGGGTAAAGGCAATGTCATTATGGTCACCTCTTGTCGCACGGAACTCCCCTTGCCAGGAGGTTCGATTCCTGACATTGCGCGAGCCGGCGCCAATGCTTTGGTCAAATCACTCAGCCTGGAGCTTGCGCCCTATGCCATTCCGGTAAACGCCATTGCGCCAAACTATTTATACAGCGAAGCCTACTTTCCCAAGGCGAAGTTTATTGATAATCCGAAGGGGAAAGCGTTTATTGAGGAAACTGTTCCCGCGGGGAGGCTCGGTGAGCCCGAAGAAGTAGGTGAGTTAGTCAAGTATTTGGCCAATATGAAGGGCTCGTTTCATACAGGTACTATCATAAAATTTGCTGGCGGCTGGCCGGCCGCGCCCGAGAGACCGGTATGATAAGCACCTCCAGCGATTGATTGCACAGGCCATCCAGTCGCCGCGATTAATATTTTTCTAAAACCACGGTAGAGGTGAACATGAAATCTAAAGCCCTAATATTACTTGCCGGCGCAACGCTTTTTTCAAGTTTTTCGATCGCGGGACAGCAACACGCGTCTGCTCGCGACAAGGTCCCCGATCAGGTTATTGCCAAACAGCGTGAAGCGCTCGCAAACAACACCAAAGGCAAGGGGTTTGGCCCGCAATCCCCGCGTGATATTGATGCGAATGTCGGTAACAACAATCGTACCTTTAGCGCCGCGCCTGCTTTTACCCGGATGAACCTCTGTAATATCCACTTTCATAAGAACGCGGAGCACAAGGGCGGGGAGTTCACAAAATATGCGGGCAACGGCGATGGAAAAGGGTATCAGAGCGGTTACCTGTATGCCGGCACTTTGAGCGCTCAGGAACTCAAGCTGCTCGACACAAAGATATGCCCAAGCGCCCACGGCAGTCTTGCCCCGGGGGACACTATAGAGGTTCACTATGTTCACTCTACTGCCCAAGTGAAACCGGGCCCCACGTTAGGCGCTTGTCTAAACGACGCAATCAACAACCCGCAGTTGCGCGTGGAAACCCAGGTATACGTGCTGGTTAATGACGCCAAAGCACCCGACTTCGGCGAGTTGACCAAGCACGGCCTTAAAAACGGCTTGCATCAAGCATTGAATATTCCCAACAATACCGGCGTGCCCATCCAGTACGCCGGTTCAACGACAGGCCCCGGCTACAATGAACAGGGTTCGCCTTTTCAAGTGACCTGGAGCGTTCGACCCAAAGTGGCCAAGGTGAACATCAATAGCGTGGGAGATTGGTGTAAAGGCAACACCTTTGGTGAAGATCATGCGCACGGCGTCAGAAACCTTGTGACTAATCCCGAGCTTCTGTCGAAAATCGAGTAATTACCTGATGAATCGCGGTAAGCGCTTGTGGGCAAAGCCGAGCCGGGCATTGAGGCGTTACCCGGCAAAGTCCTTTATCTTGTTGACTACCCACTCCCAGTAAAAGCCGGCCAGGAACGCCAGGGCGTAGACGCCTATGCTCAGTTCTTCCTCCCCGTCTTCGCCGGCCTCAACGCTCAAACCGGCAAGTAGGATATCGGCGAACAGGTAGGCCAGCATGCCGAGGATCCCGGCCAGTACCGGCGCGGCGTAGTAGAGCGCCCTGAACTGGGTTCTCAGGTTGCGGCCTTCCACCTTTTTGGTCAGCCACCACAGCCCGCGAAGCACCCCGCCCAGAGCGCCGAACGCCAGCACCGTCGCCGGAATACCCCAGGTGGCCAGTTTGGATACCTTGTCGGGATAGAACCCCATTATTAGCAAAAACGCTGTCCAGGCGGCTAGATACAAATATAGATCTACCGCGTGGATATGCAGCAGCCGCCAGCGCAGGCTTTTTGCGAGCACCACCTTGTGCAGCTCGCTGTACCCGGTAAGCAACAGCTTCCTGGCTTCGGGAATGTCGCCGTTGCTGGCTTTCTTGCGGCTTTTCTCAATCACTTCCGCCAAGTCGGCGACGCTGACCGACGGGCTTCCCTGGAAGACACCGGCCTCAGACCGGTAGAGGATGTGGGCTTCAAATTCCTGTGCGGTTTGCTCCACGTCGGCGAGCGCTTCTTCTTGATCCATAATGGTAATTTGTCCTGAAGGCTATAGGGTAACCAACTGGCTTGGTCAGGCTAGGGCCTGTTAACACTAATTAGTTTGGCTCTGCCGTTGACTATTTTTTCAAGCAGCAAGGCAGAAAGAGTGCTGTGTAGCAAGCCTACATGAGCGATTGATAACGCGGCTGGTTGGAAAAATAGTCCGGCCCCGTGGGTTGCGCCTAAAAAAGCGCCACTCGGCGTTGCTCGTCGCTTATTTGGAATTACCAAACTACACTCCTCGCGCCTAGATTGGCGCTTTTTTAGGCACAACAGTGCCAAGCTAATTAGTGTTAACAGGCCCTAGTATTCCTGGTCGAGGTCCACGTCTATGGTTTTGTGTAATATAGTTGCCGCCGCTTTATGGCACTCGCCCATGGCCTTTTTGCAGCCAAAGCGCGTGATCAATGCATCCGTAACACATTTGCCGTTGGCCACACCCCCGCCTAGCTTTAGCGCCTCCGTGGCGACTGAGTTAATGACCGTGTTTAAGTCGTTATCGCCGAGGTTCCTGACACCATAGTGGTTGGTGTAATTGTCCAATGCCAGGTAAAAGGTCGGGTCAACCTTAACGCCGGTCGGCAGCGGATTGAGGCGTGTTTTCAAATTACCGGGCGTGGGGTTAACGGGAATGGTGCGGCCCAGAATGGTTTCCGCGGCCTTTTGACACTCCCCCATGCCCTGGCTGCAGCCGAAACCATAGACCAGGGTTTCGGTGACGCTGTTGCCGTCGATGGCATCCGGGTGTCGCTTGATGGTCTCGGCGGAGACCTGGTCTATGACTCTGACCAGGTCGCCGGTGCCCAAATCCCTCACCCCTTGGTGATTGGAATAGTTGGCCAATGCAATGGAAAATGACGGGTCCGGCTTAAGGCCTTTGGTTTGCTCGTCTACCAGGTTCTTCAGCAGCGGAATTTTTATTTTGTCGTCCACGGTGAACTCCCTATCCGTATTAAGCGTGCGCTACCTATACACTTACTATCTATAAACTTTTAGTCGCTATCTGAAAATAGTCAACTTTTTCTGGGCAATAACGACGCGCGCAGCGCTATTAGGCTAAGCTAATAAACACCAATCTGTTGCCGGCAAAGTCAGCGCCAGATGAATAACAACAATCAAAAGGTCATGTTATGTTAACTGATGCGTTAATTTATTTATGCGCCGCGGTCATCTCCGTTCCCATCGCCAGGCGGCTGGGCATGGGGTCGGTGCTGGGCTACCTGATTGCGGGGGTGATTATCGGGCCCTCGGCGCTGAAACTGGTGGGCGAGCAGGCGGACGTGATGCACTTCGCGGAGTTCGGCGTAGTGATGATGCTGTTCCTGATCGGTTTGGAGTTGCAGCCGTCCCGGTTGTGGGAACTGCGCCGTTCGATCCTGGGCCTGGGCGGGCTGCAGGTGCTGTTAACCGTGGTTATTATCACGGCGGGCTTACTGTTTGTCACGCCGCTGGCCTGGCAAACAGCAACGGCGGTGGGCTTGGCGGTGGCGCTTTCCTCCACCGCGATTGTATTGCAGTCGCTGTCGGAAAAAGACCTGCTGAAAAGTGAAGCTGGCAACAATGCTTTTTCGGTGCTGCTGTTCCAGGATATGGCGGTGATCCCGATGCTGGCCGTGCTGCCGCTATTCGCGGTTTTCGCGGTCGAAACCAGTGGGGAGGCGCACCATGATAACCTGATAGCGGGCTTTCCGCTGTGGCTGCAACTGCTGATCACGGTGGCGACCATTGCCGCTATTGTATTCGGGGGCAAATACCTGGCCGCGCCCATGTTCCGTTTTATTGCGGAAACCCGGCTGCGGGAGATCTTCACCGCCTATGCCCTGCTTGTTGTGGTGGCCATCGCGGTATTGATGCAGGCGATCGGCCTTTCCCCGGCGTTCGGCACTTTCCTGGCGGGCGTATTGTTGGCGGAAAGCGAATTCCGCCACGAATTGGAAGTGGATATCGAACCCTTCAAAGGACTGTTGCTTGGCCTGTTTTTTATCACCGTGGGGGCGAGTATCGATTTTCAACTGCTGGTGGATGCGCCGGCAGTCATCGGCGCCGCAGTGGCGGGGTTAATCCTGGTAAAGGCTACGGTGCTGGGTCTGTTGGCCAGGGTGTTTAACCTGGGTTATCAGCAGGGCTTGTTGTTTACCCTTGCGCTCGCGCAGGGCGGTGAGTTTGCGTTTGTGTTGGTATCAACCGGCAGCCAATTGGGTGTGTTTGACCTGCAAATCGGCAATATGCTGAACGTAGTAGTGGCGTTATCCATGCTGGTCTCACCGTTATTTTTTGTTGCCTATGAACGCTATTTCGGGCGGCCCACGCAGCAGGCAGCCACGGGTGACACCGGAGAAATTCAGCCCACCTGTCAAGTTATTTTGGCCGGGTTTGGGCGGTTTGGGCAGGTGATCGGCCGGCTACTGAGTTTGCAGGGCTATCAGCTCACCATTCTCGATCATAGCCCCAGCCAAATTGATTTGGTGCGCCGCTTCGGGATGAGTGTCTACTACGGCGATGCCTCGCGCACCGAGCTGCTGGAGGCCGCCGGTGCCGCGGACGCGCAGCTGCTGGTCATCGCGGTGGACGAGCCGGACAAAACCCTGCAGATTATTGACGCGGCCAAAAAGCGCTTTCCCAATCTGAAAATCCTGGCGCGGGCCATTGACCGCCGCCACGCCTACCAGCTTATCCGGGCGGATATCGACGGCTTTCGCCGGGAGACCTTCGATTCGGCGTTGCACCTGGGCATTCAAGCGTTACAGACGTTGGGCAAGAGCGAGGTGGAGGCGGGCCGGGCGGCGGCTATTTTCAACAAGCACGACGATCAGTCCCTGGAGGAACTTGCCGCGCTCTGGGGTGACGATAAGAGTTACGGCGTGGCCATTCGCCAGCGCATGGAAGACTTACGACAAGTGCTGCAGGCGGACCAGGACGACCCGGCTGTGCAAACCCAATAGACTGGAGAGAAAAAGCTATGAAATATTTACGTACGCCAGACGAACGATTCGAAAATTTGCCGGGCTTTTCCTTCGCGCCGCGCTACCTGAGCATTGACGATACCGAGGGCGGACAACTCCGCGTGCACTACCTGGACGAAGGCCCGGCCGATGCCGAGCCGCTGCTGCTGATGCACGGCGAGCCGTCCTGGTGTTACCTGTACCGCAAAATGATTCCGCTGTTAGTCGACGCCGGCCACCGGGTTATCGCGGTGGACCTGGTGGGCTTTGGCCGCTCCGACAAGCCCACCCGGCGTTCGGATTACACCTACGCCAGGCATGTGGCCTGGATGCAGCACTGGCTGGAGCAGCTGCAAGCGACCAACATCACCTTGGTCTGCCAGGACTGGGGCGGGCTGATCGGCCTGCGCCTGGTGGCGGCCAAC
>JANQKW010000099.1 GCA_028280905.1 Porticoccaceae bacterium | reverse complement strand
TAAGGATTTCGGAACACGCTGTAAATACGTCCGTGTAAGCTCGACGCCGGCTTCCCTGCCGGCGACGGTTCCGAAACCCTTACCCGACCCCAGCCTTCAGATCTACCGCTGTGCTGCTTTTCCAGTAAAAGCATCTTGTTAAGTAGCATAGCAGTAGATTTGAAGAATTGACTGGGGAGGTTGCTTTGCAGACCGTCACCCGCAGGGAAGCGGGTGCCGAGCGTACAGGGATGTATTCACCGCGTGTCTGCAAAGCAACCTCCGCAGGCGATTCGCCACCCACCTGGAAAAGTAAGACCAAATTATTCCGAACAGTAGTACGCGAAGGTAGGAATCCAAGAATGTCAGTCAATCGAGAATTTTGGATTCCCGCCCGGATTGACCTGATACATCGTTTTAGGCTATTTGCGGTTGATCTATAATTTACTGTCATGATCAAAACCCTTGAAGTAACTGTTTCCGGCCAGGGGCTCCACGATATCACCGGCCGGGTGAAGCGGGCCGTCAGAGAAGCCGACCTGAAAGAAGGGCTTTGCACCCTGTTTATCCAGCACACCTCGGCCAGCCTGCTGATTCAGGAGAACTACGACCCGTCAGCCAGGCAAGATCTGGAGAATTGGTTAAACCGGCTGGTTCCCGAAAACGACCCCCTCTATACCCACACTCTAGAGGGGCCGGATGACATGCCCGCCCATATTAAGGCGGCCCTCACAGCATCCAGCCTGGCGGTGCCGATAGTTGACGGCGAACTGGCGTTGGGGACTTGGCAGGGCGTATTTTTGTGGGAGCACAGGCGCCATACCGGCAACAGACGGGTGCTAATGCACCTGGGTTGAAGCCGCGGATCTCAGCGAGGCAGGCAATCAGAACTTCGCGAATACCCGATCGGTTCTCGCAGCCATTACAAAATCGTTGCGGTGCAGGCCGCTGGTGGCATGCGTCCACCAGTGAATGGTCACTTTTCCCCAGGTGGTGATTAGCGTTGGGTGATGATTGGTCGCTTCCGCCAACTCACCAATCTCAATGGTGAAGGCCATGGCGTCGGCAAAATTCTTAAAGGTAAACGCCTTGACCAAATGGTTGATATTATCAAAGGGAACAATTTGCCAGTCGGGTAACTGCCGCAATAATTCAGCCGCCTGCTGGTCTGAAACAAGCGGCGAATCGGGCGTGCAAGCGGAGCATTTTTCGTCGGCGAGCGGCATGTCTGGCTCCCGTCCTACAGGCAATTCTTGGGTTTCGGCAAACCGGCTATTTTACTGATGACTTTAGCCGGGCTGCCGGGGAACAGCCGCATCAAGTAGATGCTCCTGCCCTTGTTGACGTCCAGGTGCATGGCGATGTATTTGGTCAGCGGACGCATCGACGGGGAAAACCCATACTCCTCGAAAAACTGCCGCGCTACGGACAGAATTTCAAAGTGGGCTGGGGTTAGCGAGATATTTTCATCGCCGGCCAGTTCGGCGGCCAGGGTTTCCGTCCAATCCTTCGGGTTTGACAGAAACCCCTCTTCATCGAGCCGTATTGCCGAATCAGCAGCCGGGTTGGTGGCGGCGATCAGTCGTCTCCCATGCCAATCAGCGCCAACAGGCTGGAGAAAACATTGTAAAGCATCACGTACAACATCACCGTGGCGGATATGTAGTTGCGCTCCCCGCCGTGAATAATTTGGCTGGTTTGCCACATGATCAGGCCGGAGGAGACCAGCAGGAAAATACAGGACAACGCCAGCGCAAGTCCCTGAATTTGCAGGAAGACATTGGCGATGGCGGCGACAAACGCCACGATAATGCCGGTCATCAGGAAGCCGGTCATAAAGGACAGGTTCTTGCGGGTAACCAGCACATAGCCCGAGCAGCCAAAAAAGATCAACGCGGTGCCGCCAAGCGCGGTAATAATGGATTCGGATCCTGAGGTGGCCAGGTAAACGTTAAGGATGGGTCCCAGTGTAAAGCCAAGCCAGCCGGTGAGGGCGAATACCCAAACCAGGCCCATGGCGCTGTTTTTATTTTTTTCCGTCAGCCACAGAAAAACAAAATAGGGGAGCAGTGTCCAGAGCCCCATATAGGGCGCATTGATCGCCATCGCAATGCCGGCGACTGCGGCGCTAAAGGCTATGGTCATTGCCAGCAGCGCGTACGTGCTTCTAAGAACCTTCGCTACGTCCGGCGCCAGGGCGGTAGAGACGACAGCTTGTTGTTGATCCATCTTCAAATTCCTCAGTTGTTTAGAAGTAGATTAGACCATATTACACGCAGCTTGTTGCAAAACAAGGGGTTTAGGCCGAATAAACGAACAGATATTTGCGAATGATGTTTCGGCCTACGGTCTCGATGGGGTTGGGGTGTGGTATTTCAAAACACGCCGTGAACCCATCCCTGGTCGCAATTGCTCCCGGCAATTTGCGACACTTCCTCCATCCTTGGAGGGCGGGGGCTCGCCGCCAGCTTGACCGCCAAGGATGGCGGAAATGCCGATATTGCAAGAGCAAATATCTGCCCCTGCTGGCGACGGTTTTGAAATACCACACCCCAACCCCAGTATAGGCGCTGGTGTTTTGGCAAATGCTTCAATTAAATCGCTATTTGCCGCATTTTATGCGGGTTTTTCCGATATTTCGCGTATTTTAAATTGCTGGTCAAGGATGTTCCGGCTGGGTTTCCAGGGTTTCCCGGTCGCCGACAAAAAAATCGGTTATTTCGTCCGCCTGTTCCAGCGCATCCCGGTAGCCCAGGCTGATAAGCTCGTTACAGAAGTTCTTCTGGAACAGTAGGTAGCTGGCAGTGCTGGCGCCGCCGCCCTTTGGTGTGGCGCCCAACGCCCTGAGGAAAAATTTAATGCTGCGGGGCAACTCGTCGAGGTACTTCAGGGCAATCTGGTCGATGGGTGTCGACGGCGAAATAGAAACGAAATCCACATACTTCAGGTGGCCAATACCCAGTTTCTCCCGCTCCTCATCGGTATGGTTTTTCACCGCGCAGTTAATCGCGCGCAGGGTTTCCAGGTCACTTTCGATGGTGTCGATAAACGCGGTATTAAACAGGTGCCCCATTACCTGGGCAATGGAGGGCGAGTGTTCGGCGGTCATACTCGGGTTTTTGTGGCGGGGGTTGTCGCTGACACCCACTACGAAAATTCGTTTGGCGCCCAGATGCAGCGCTGAACTCAGCGGTTTGAGCTGGCGCAGCGAACCGTCGCCGTAGTAGTGGCTGTTAATCTTGTGGGCCGGAAACAAAAATGGAATCGCCGATGAGGCCATCAGGTGTTCAATGGTCAGGCCTTCCCTAACCCCAACGCGCCGGAACCGGGTCCAGGGGTCGAGGCGGTGGGTGCCCTGGAAAAAGGTTATCGATTGCCCGGTGTTATAGCTCATCGCCGTGACGCTCACGGCGTGCAGCTCGCCGCTGGCTATCGCCTCATCGATATGCCGAAACCGCACATGGGAGTCCAGCAATACCCGCAATGGTGAGTTGTCCAGCAACGCCACTGGCTTGCCGATGGAGTAGCCGCTGTGCAGCAGCGACAGCGCAACCTTGATGCTGTTTTTTAGTACACCGCCCACGTCGGTGCGGTAAACATCCTCAACCTTCAGGTTTTGCCAAATGGTCTGTAGCTTGCGCATCCGCAGCCGGAAGTGGCCACTTCTTCCGGCAATTGCCAACGCATTGATGGCGCCGGCCGAGGTGCCGCAAATCACAGGGAAAGGGTTGTACACCTGTTTCGGCAGGATTTCGGAAACGCCTTTGAGAACGCCCACCTGATAGGCCGCTCGTGCGCCACCTCCCGAAAGTACCAGTCCCGTTGTCATAATGCTGCGTATAATTATTTATTGCTATTTGTCAGCTTCTAGCCTATTGAAATAGCAATACAAAAGCAAAAACTGTTCGTGATTTTGTGACAAGGATGTTAGAGATGACGTATTTGTTCGCGCTGATTGCCGGTGTTTTCTGGGTTGCATGGTGGCCGGCGCTGCCGCAGTTGCTGCCACTCGCGGTGATTCTCTGCCTGTTGACATTACTTGCCCGGTTCGCCC
>JANQKW010000063.1 GCA_028280905.1 Porticoccaceae bacterium | reverse complement strand
TTCAATTTTCGGCGCCGCTGGTCCATTTCACCCGTGAACGCCCCCGGCACTTTGCGGCCTATCCGGTTAAAGCTCAGGGTTTAATCGGCAACGCGCCTTTCTTCGAGCGCGTGATTGTTTTGGATTTACGAGACGGCGGGACCTGGTTCGGGGTACTCAAAAAGTAACCGATTTTTCCAAGCTTTTCAGCGCGAGTGTAAGTTTTTTGTCAATTCTGTCGAGCTGCTTTCTCGCGTCCTTCTGCAGCGTAACATTACTCTCTGTCTTGTCCAGGTCGTAGGTGAGGTTTAACGCCGCCATCACCGCGATACGCTCCAGACCAATTACCGTGCCGCTGTTTCGTATGGTGCGCATTCGAGCGTCCAGGTGGCTTGCGGATTGCACCAGTGCGTCCCGTTCATTCGGCGGGCAGTTTACTTGATATTCCTTGTCGAGAATTCTGATGGAAACGGTATCTTGTTGGCTCATTCGTTGCTCAAACCTTTTAGACGGGCGATCATGCTTTCAACCCGGCTGCGGGCAAGCTCGTTTTTTTCGAGCAGTTTACTGCGTTCCTTGAGCAAGTTGGACTCTCGTTCCTGCAGCGATTGATTCTCCTGTTGCAGGCGCGCGCAAAGAGTGATCAGACGATCAATCTTCTGTTCGAGACCTCCCAGATCCGGCTCTTTCATTAGCGGCAACCAGTCACTGCAAAGTGGTTACTATATTGTTCCGTCAAATGGGGGTCAACTCCATAACCCCCCGCAAATAGCGTTCTTTCGTCAAAAAACCGTGTTCTGGTGCACAGCATTGGCTGCAATGATAGGATTGCAGGCTGTGCTGTAACTACTGGTGGGCAATCCTGAATGACTTTTGATGACCTCAACGACTTGCTGGCGGGGAAAAACCTGCTGGTAAACCCCTCGGAATTGCACGGCGTTTTATGCGGGCGCATTGCCACGGGCGAGCGGTTATCCGATCCGGATCTCGATAAATTATTAATGGAACTGCTCGATGTGGAGCTGGATCTGTTCGACGAACTGGAGCAGACGCTTCACGCCTTATATGGCCATTGCCTAAGCCAAATACAGTTTCAGGGTTTCGAGTTTAGCCCGCTGCTTCCGGATGATGAATTTCCGTTGCCGGAAAGAACCGACGCGCTGGGCGAGTGGTGCCAAGGCTTTCTATTCGGGCTTAGCGCCGCCGGCGCCGATTTGGCCAGCGTTGATGTTCAGGATGTGGAAGAGGTACTCACGGATTTGGCGAGCTTTGCAAAACTGCGCGGCGAGGACGCCGACGAAGACGACGAAAGCAACTTTATGGAATTAGTGGAATATGTGCGTGTCGCGGTATTGCTGATACATGTGCATCTGGACGTCATCGGGCCTGAATCCAGGCCGGTGCTGCATTAAAGGGCTTTCGCGGTTATGAAACAAGAATTCAGCAAGCGCCGCAAAAAACTTGCGGCAATGATGGAGCCTGGCAGCATCGCCATACTGGTCAGTGCGCCGGAAAAAATCCGCAGCCGGGATACTCACTTTCCCTATCGGCAGGACAGCGATTTTTATTACCTCAGCGGTTTCTGCGAACCCGAATCAGTATTGGTATTGGTGCCCGGTCGTCGGCAGGGTGAATGCCTGATGTTTTGCCGAGAGCGGGACCCGGAGAAGGAAATCTGGGACGGTTATCGCGCCGGTCCGGAGGGCGCCGTAAAGCACTATGGGGCGGATGACGCTTTCCCCATTGACGATATAGATGACATATTGCCCGGTCTGTTGGAGGACCGGCAGCGCGTTTATTATGCGATGGGAAAAGACGCCGCCTTCGACAGCCGCTTGATGGCCTGGATAAATGATATTCGAGCCCGCTCCCGCTCGGGCGCCACATCGCCCGGCGAGTTTATTGACCTGGATCACCTGCTGCACGAATTGCGGCTGTTCAAAAGCGCCGCGGAGTTGCGCGAGATGCGCAAAGCGGCAAAAATATCCGCGCAGGCCCACTGTCAAGCGATGCGGGCCTGCCGGCCGGGTATGTATGAATACCAGTTACAGGCGGAAATCGAACATGTTTTTGCCCGCAACGGGGCGCGCTACCCGGCCTACAGTTCCATTGTGGGAAGTGGCGCAAACGGCTGTATCCTCCACTATGTGGAAAACAGCGCTAAACTGCGCGACGGAGACCTGGTGCTGATCGACGCTGGGTGCGAGCTGAATTACTATGCCAGCGACATCACGCGTACCTTCCCTATCAACGGCAAATACTCCGGCGAGCAAAAAGCCGTTTACGAGGTGGTGCTGGCGTCCGAGCGTGCGGCTATAGATAAGGTGGTTGCCGGCAATCACTGGAATGACCCCCACGAGGCCTCGGTAAGGGTTATTACCGAAGGACTGGTGGACCTGGGTTTACTGAAAGGGTCGGTTGACGGCCTGATCGAACAGGAGGCCTACCGGGATTTTTATATGCACCGCGCCGGACATTGGTTGGGTATGGATGTGCACGATGTGGGTGACTACCAGGTGGAGCAACAATGGCGGCTGTTGGAGCCGGGAATGGTCATGACGGTGGAGCCGGGCATCTATATCAGCCCCGACAACGAAAAGGTCGCGGCCAGGTGGTGCGGCATCGGGATTCGCATAGAAGATGACGTGGCGATTACCGCAAAGGGGACCGAGATACTGACCTCGGCCGTACCCAAGGACGTTGCCGAGATCGAGCAGTTGATGGCGGGCTAATCCATGAAGAGCGAAAGCCTCGACATTGCGATTGTCGGCGGCGGCATGGTCGGCGTCAGCCTGGCGTTATTGCTTGCCCGGACGCTGCCCCAGTTGCGTATCGCGTTGATGGAAGCCTTTCCCTTTAAACGGGAGAACCTATATACGCCCAGCTTTGACGACCGCTCCACTGCGTTGTCGCAGAGCAGCCGCCAGCTACTGGAGCAACTGGGTGTGTGGCAAGAACTGTCTGAAAACTGTTGCCCGATTACCCAGATCCACGTGTCGGACAAGGGCCATATAGGCGCAACCAGACTGTCGGCGGAAGAGCAAGGGCTGCCGGCGTTGGGTTATGTGGTTGAAAACCGCTGGTTGGGTCGGGTGCTGCTGGAACAGCTGCTCGCTTCCCCGGTGGACGTCCGGGCGCCGGCGAAAGTGGCCAGCGTTTCGCCGACCAGCGAGGGGATGCGGGTAGCCATTGAAGGCGGGCAGTTGCCGCTGCTTGCCAAATTGTTGGTGGTAGCTGACGGCGCGCAGTCGGAAACACGCGGCAAGTTGGGTATTGGCTGTTCGGAAGAATCCTATGGCCAGATGGGGCTCATCGCCAATATCGAGTTGGATGGCGATCATCGCAATGTCGCCTACGAGCGGTTTACCGACCAGGGGCCAATGGCGCTGTTGCCGTTGCAGCCCTCGGCGGGTAAGCCCAGGGCGGCATTGGTGTGGACACTGCCTGAGCCACAGGCGGCTGAGTTACTGGCGTGTGGGCAATCGCGATTTCTCGAAACGCTGCAGCGGCGGTTCGGCTATCGCGCCGGCGAATTTCGCGGTGTCGGTGAACGCAGCGTGTATCCGCTGCGGCTGGTAGTTGCCGACGAGCAGATCAGGCGCAATCTGGTGGTCGTTGGAAATGCCGCACACTCGCTGCATCCGGTGGCTGGCCAAGGGTTTAACCTGGCGCTGCGCGACTGCGGTATGTTGACCAGTGTGTTGCTGGAAGGCGCGGAGGCCGGGCTGTGCTGTGGGGACTTGTCCGTTTTGCAGCGCTATGTCGACGCACAGCGGCCGGATCAACGCCGCACCGTGTTGATGAGCGACCTGTTGCCCAAAACCTTCGGCGTCACAACCCCCGCACTGGCGCTGGCCAGGAATCTTTCCCTGCTGGCGATGGACGCCTCGCCGCTGATGCGCAGCGGTTTTGCCAATTTGGGTATGGGGCTGCTGGGTAAGAGCCCGCAATTGCAGGGTTCCGATCACCAAGCCAAAGGTACTGAGTCAACAAGATGACCAACAGTGACAGAGCGGATGTGGTAATCGCCGGCGCCGGGATGGCCGGTGCGCTGTTTGCGGGCTTATTGGCCACCTCGGAACAGGGCGGCGAGCTGGATATCGTGCTGGTGGAACCCAAGCGCTTTGTTCCCCAGTATTCCGACAGCCGTTTTGATGTCAGGGTAGTCGCGCTGACGGAGGCGTCCAGGCGAATGCTCGATGCCGCGGGTACCTGGACTTGGCTTGCCGAACGGCGCTGTTGCCCCTACCGCAGGATGGAGGTGCGGGATGCGGACGGCACCGGCTTAATCCAGTTTGATTGCTCAGACGTTCACCGCCCTGAACTCGGTCACATTGTAGAAAATTCCCTGGTCGTGGAAGGACTGCTGGAAAAGCTGGCGGAGTTTTCCCGAGTACGGCTGATGGAGTCGTCCGTGGCGGCTATAGATTATCGCTCGGAGCGGCAAGTGGCGCTGTCGCTGGCCGACGGACAAAAGCTGAGCGCCGGCTTGCTGGTGGCGGCCGACGGCGCACTTTCTCCAGTGCGGGAGATGTGTGGAATTGCGTTAAGAGAGTGGCAATACGGCCACCAGAGCATAGTGACAACCATTGCCACCGAGCGGCAACACCAATTCACCGCCAGGCAGTGGTTTAGCCCGGACGGTCCACTGGCGTTTTTGCCGCTGCGGGGCAGCGATGGGGGTAGTCATCACTGCGCCATTGTCTGGTCGCAAAAAACCTCGCGGGCCGAGGCCCTGTTGGCGCTGGACGATCAGGCTTTTTGCCGGGCTTTGACATCCGCATCAGAGCAGGCGTTGGGAGAGGTGCAACACAGCGAAAAGCGGTTTGCCTTCCCGTTACACCAACGTCACGCCGTTGATTATGTCACGGCGGGCGCGGCGCTGATAGGTGATGCCGCGCACACCATTCACCCGCTTGCCGGGCAGGGCATAAACCTTGGGTTTAAGGACGCATCGGTGCTGGTGGAGGAGTTAAACAGGGCACTGGATCGCGGATTGCCGCTGGGCAGCCTGTCCGTGCTGGAGCGTTACCAGCGCCGCCGCAAACCCGATAATCTGGGGATGATGGCGGTGATGGAGGGCTTTAAACGGCTGTTTGAAAGCGAAGCTCCGCTGTTGCGAATTTTGCGCAATGAGGGCATGAGCCAGTTAGATCGACTCAACCCGATAAAAAATCTACTGGCAAAGCAGGCTATGGGGCTGTAATTCGGGAGTTAGCAGTTTAAAATTCTCGTCGCTTTAACCTGGCAACAGGCGTCGGAGCGAACTATTAATAAAAAGCTTAAAGGTACCGGAATATGAGTGAAACACCTGCCGAACTCAAGTACGCCGCCAGCCATGAATGGGTGCGGGACGAAGGCGACGGGACTGTCACCATAGGCATAACCGATCATGCTCAGGATAGCTTGGGAGACGTGGTATATGTGGAGTTGCCCGCGCTGGGCGATGCTTTGGAGGCCGGAGATGAAGCCGGTGTTGTGGAATCTGTTAAAGCGGCCTCGGATATTTATGCCCCCGTCAGTGGTGAAGTCGTGGCGGTAAACGAGGAGCTTGAAGATAACCCGGAAATTGTCAACAGCTCGCCTTACGGGGATGGTTGGTTCTATAAGCTGTCAATAAGCGATGCTTCTGAAATGGAAAGCTTGCTGGATGCGGAAGCGTACCAGGCGGTAGCCGAAGAAGAATAACGCCAAGTCGAGTTTCACTGACAGGGTTGTGCCATTAAGAGACATTTGCTTTCTAGGTTGGCGCCACTAGCCCGCGGCCATCTAGGAACAGTGTTTGAGACTCGCTGTGAACCCGTCCCTGGGCGCAATTGCTCCCGGCAATTCGCGACACTTCCTCCATCCCTGGAGGTCGGGCGCTCCGCACCGGCATCCCTGCCGGTGAGGGTCCCAAACACTGTTCCCAGACGCCCGCTAACATCGGTACTACTTGCGACGCCCTGAGCGGATGTCTAGGAACTCCTTTTGAGACCCTCGTCGACAGGGATGTCGACGCGGAGCTTACACGGACGTATTCACAGCGAGTCTCAAAAGGAGTTCCTAGAGAGCCGCGGATTCGTAGCACCGCTCCAAGATGGCGAATGTCTCTTATTGACAAATTACCGCCGGTAAGAACTTGTCGGGATCTGTCACGAAAGATAGCTGATCAAGTGCAAAAAACACAGTTTATGTGATAGTGGATTTAGCCGCGCAAGCTGATGATTTTCCAGCCGTTGCTCAGGGCTTGTTGTTTAAGCGGTTCGTCGGGGTCCACTGCAATTGGGCGGTCCACTTCCAGCAGCAGCGGCAGATCATTGATCGAGTCGCTATAGAAACTGCTGCCGCCCATATCGAGCCGCGCGGTGTCCAGCCACTCGCGCAGCCGGGTGATCTTGCCTTCCTTGAAACTGGGCGTTCCCATAGTGCGGCCCGTGTAACGCCCATTGTCATCCGTTTCCAATTCAGTGGCGATCAGATCGTCAACCCCCAGCTTTTTGCAGATGGGCTCGACCACAAAGCGGTTAGTGGAAGTGATCACCAATAGAAAGTCACCCGCCCGGCGGTGTTTTTCCAATAGCGCAAACGCTTTCGGTTGCAGCATTGGCGAAATGACCTCTGTCATAAAGTCGTCGTGAAGTCCGCGTAGCTTATCGGCGGCTATGTCGGCAAGTGGCTTGAGTGCAAACTCCAAGTAGGCGCCGTGGTCCAGTCTGCCGTTTTGATAGTCCTGGTAGAAGCGATCATTCATGGTTTTGAAATAGTCGGCGTCAACCATGCCCCGGGAGACGAGAAACTCACCCCAGGCATGGTCGCTATCCCCGTTTATCAGGGTATTGTCCAAATCGAAGATCGCCAGCGCCACAATAAAATCTCAATATAAATTTATCAAAAACTATTAATGTAGCTAAATCAATAGCTTTAAAACAACGAGTACCGCTTAGCTTAACGAGAAACACAATTGGCCTCAATGTTACATTTACGGTAATGTTAGTCGCATAAGATTGGTTCCCGGTTGGCGATATCGCCGGTAATAATTTTGCCGCGCCAAACATTCTGGCGTGGAAAAGCTTTATATAACAGATAGTTATGGGGTGGCGCGTCCGGGGGCCGAAAGATCAACACAAATAGGGGTATTGACGGGTTTGGTAGATAAAGAAGGATTTCGCCCCAACGTAGGTATTGTCATTTGCAACAATGATGGCAAGGTGTTTTGGGCAAAAAGAATAGGTCAACAGGCATGGCAGTTCCCCCAAGGCGGCATCAATCCGGGTGAACGGCCTCTCGATGCCATGTACCGGGAATTATATGAGGA
>JANQKW010000013.1 GCA_028280905.1 Porticoccaceae bacterium | reverse complement strand
CCGGTAGTTGTGCCGAATTCATGCCCTTTTTCCGCCAGGTGCCGTCCGGTTTCGTCAAACAACTCGGTGGGAAACGGCCCGGACCCGACTCGCGTCGTATAAGCTTTGGTAATGCCCAGCACGTAGTCGAGATACAAGGGGCCGAAACCACTGCCGGTGGCGGTGCCGCCCGCTGTGGTGTTGGAAGAGGTGACGAATGGATAGGTGCCGTGATCGATGTCCAGCAGCGAACCCTGCGCGCCCTCGAACATGATATTGTCGCCCTGCTCCCGCGCGCCGTGCAGCATGCCGGTGACATCCGCGCAAAGCGGCTGCAACTGCAAAGCCCACTGCAGGGATTGATCCAGCACCTGCCGGTAGTCCACCTCCGCGACCTTGTAATAGGCGCTCAACATAAAATTGTGATAGTCCATCACTTCCCGCAGCTTGGCGGCATACTGATCCGCGTCGAACATGTCGCCCAACCGCAACCCGCGGCGAGACACCTTGTCCTCATAGGCCGGGCCTATGCCCCGACCGGTGGTACCAATCTTGCCGCTGCCCCGCGCCGCCTCGCGGGCCTGGTCCAGTGCGATATGGTAGGGCAGAATCAGGGGGCATGCGGGAGAAATCCGCAGCCGCTCCCGTACCGGAATGCCCTGCGTCTCCAGCATACCTATCTCTTCCAACAGCTTTTCTGGGGACAACACCACGCCATTGCCGATCAGACAACTGACATGCTCGCGCAGAATGCCCGACGGAATCAGGTGAAGCGCGGTTTTCTTGCCCTCGACTACCAGCGTGTGACCGGCGTTGTGGCCACCCTGAAAGCGCGCCACTACTGCTGCCTTGTCGGTCAGCAAATCGACAATCTTGCCCTTGCCCTCGTCACCCCATTGGGTACCCAGCACTACGACGTTTTTTCCCATCTCCACTCACTTCTGTTGTAGGTATTTTATTCGGGCGGTGCCGCGGACGGCTATACGGGTTCGACCCGGAATTCGCCGTTGACCAGACGCAGCTCCCGGTCGCAATTCAATTCCCCGTAATCCGGCTGTTGCCCCGGAAAGCCTGCGACTACACGTTCGCCCTGCTTGCGCAGCTCGTCGATTGCCCGCTGCTGATTCTTGTTATCCGAGACGGGGGCAAATATTCCGGGGGTGGCGACTTCCGGCCGGGCCGCTAGCAACGCCAGCGACTTGAGGCTCATATTAAAACCCGTCGCGGGCCGGGAGCGACCGAACGCCTCGCCGACGTGGTCATAGCGGCCGCCGTTGCCAATCGCCGGGCCCCGACCCGGTACAAAAGCGGCAAATACAATGCCGGTGTGATAGTGATAGCCCCGCAGTTCGCTGAGGTCCAGGTAAATCTCTAGCTGGTCGTACTGCCGCTTGACGGCCGCCACCACTTCTTCCAGCTCCGCCAGCGCGGCATCGACTTCCGCCGGCGCCTCTCGAAAAATTTCCCTGGCCTCAGTCAGCACCGATTCGTCGCCCGACAAATCCGCCAATTGGCGAAGCCAGCCCGCTATTTCCGCAGCGCCAATATTTTCAGACAGCCAGTTGTCCAGTTCCGCCAGGGCTTTGCGCTGCAGCAAATTAAACAACTCCTGTTGCCGTTCGTCATCCAACCCGGCGATTTCCAGCAAGCTGCGGTAAATGCTCACGTGACCCAGGTCCAGATTGACTGCCGTCACACCGCTCAAGCGCAGCGTCTCGATCATCAGGCTGATAACCTCGATGTCGGCGCCCAGCCCGGGCTCGCCGTAAAGCTCCACTCCGATCTGAATGGGGCAGCGACTCTCCAGCGCGGTTCGCTGGCGGCTGTACAGAACGGTTTCAGCATAACAGAGCCGGTTGGGGCCGTTGCGGCGAAAGCTGTGGGCGTCCATTCGGGTGGTTTGCGGCGTCACATCCGCCCTCACGCCCATGGTGCGGCCGCTGACTTGATCGGTTAACTTGAAGGTCAGCAAGTCCAGGTCCGCACCCACGCCACTGAGCAGCGACTCGGTGAATTCAACCAGTGGGGGCACCACCAGGTCGTAGCCCCAGCTGTTGTATAAGTCCAGGATGCGCCGGCGCAGGTGTTCCACCTGAAGCGCTTCGCTCGGCAGCAGTTCCTCCACACCATCGGGAAGCAGCCAGCGGTCCACTACGGTCATTTCAATATCCTCAACCGAATCATCAACTGATTAGAAATAGCAATCCGGCACCCAGCAACATACTGATAAAACCCATCATGCGCATTGTTTGATCGTCAACCTGAGCCAGTAACGCCGCCATATAGCGCCACCGACCGGGTGAAAGAAAGGGCATCACACCTTCAAGCACCATCATCAAGCAAAAAGCCTTAGCTAGATCCAGCCATACACCAGACATTCTACATCCCCCATAAAAAAACCGGGTCGCCCCGGTTTTCAAATTCTAGCACCCTTTCCCTGGTGAAATTAAGGGTTATTTGCCCTCCTGGCTGTTCAGGTACCTGAAGAAATCCGTATCCGGATCGACCAGCAGTATATCCCCCTTGTTGGCGAAGGAGGCCTTGTAGGCGTTCAGACTGCGCATAAAGGTATAGAATTCCCGGTCCTTGTTGAACGCAGCCGCGTAAAGCGACGTGGCCTCGGCGTCGCCCTGGCCGCGCAGCAACTCAGCTTCGCGGTAGGCATTGGCCTCGATAATGGTTCGCTGGCGATCGGCATCGGCTCGAATTTTTTCGGCCTCCTCCAATCCGGTGGAGCGCAGCTGCCGAGCTTCCTTCTCGCGCTCCGCCCGCATCCGGCGGTAAACCTGTTCACTCACTTCCGTGGGCAGGTCAATTCGCTTAACCCGCACATCCACCACCTCGACACCCAGTTCAGTTTTCACCGTGGTGTTGAGCTCATCCGTCAGGTTCTTCATCAACTGGTCGCGTTCACCTGACACCACCTCATGCAACGTGCGGGTACCAAACTGGTTGCGCAGGCCGTCGTTCACCCGGTTGGTCAACCGGTCGTTCGCCAACTGCTCACTGCCGCCGGTGGCACGATAAAACGCGCCCACATCCGAGATCCGCCACTTGGCAAACGCATCTACGATCAGGCGCTTTTTCTGCACGGTAAAGAAACTCTCCGGCGGTGCATCCAGGGTCAAGACCCTGGCGTCAAATTTGCGAACCTGGTTCATCCAGGGCACCTTGAAGTGTATGCCTGGAGGAATATCGTCCCTCACCAACTCACCAAACCTGAGCTGAACGGCCCGCTCGATTTCCTTGACAATGAAGATGGAGCTGTTGGCGATCAATAACACCAAACCAACAACCACCAACGTCGATATCATTCGGTTATTCATTTAGCGCACCTCTCTGCGACGGGTAGTGCTGGATTCCTTGCGCAACCGGTCAATAAACTTGTTAAACAGGGCCTCCTCTTCGCCGGGAGAAAGTCTCATGCGCGACAAACCGGATGTCGACGAGCCGCCGGATTGGACAAGCTTGTCCAGTGGCAGGTAGATCATGTTGTTGCCACCTTCCACGTCCACTAACACCTTGGAGCTGCTGCTCATCACTTGCTGAACCGCGTCTAGATAAAGACGCTGCCGGGTGACCTCGGGCGCCTTTCGGTATTCGGTCAACAACTGCTCGAAACGCTGCGATTCACCGTCTGCCTCCGCGATAACTTTCTCCCGGTACGCCATCGCCTCTTCCAGCACCCGCTGGGCCGCACCCCTGGCTTCCGGGATTATACCGTTGGCGTAGGCCTGGGCTTCGTTCACTACCCTTTCCTGGTCCTCGCGAGCCTTGATTACGTCGTCGTAGGCCTCTTTAACCGCGGAAGGCGGTTCGGCTTTCTGGATATTGATCTCGACCACTCGGATGCCGGTGCCATAATCATCCAGATATTGTTGCAGCCGCAACTTGACCGCCGCGCCAATTTCCTCACGCCCGGTCGATACCACATCATCGAGCTTGCTACTGCCCACAACATGGCGTATGGCGCTGTCGGTCGCTTGTTTCAAACTGGTTTCCGGGTTTTTAACATTCAACACAAAATCCTTTGCGTCCTTGATGTTGTACTGAACAGTCAGTGGCAGCTCAACGATATTCTCGTCTTCGGTTAACATCAGACCCTTGCCCTTGGTCGACAGATATTCCCTTTCCTGGGTAACCCTGACGATTTGAACTTGGTCAATCAACGGCGGATTCCAGTGCAGCCCCGGACCTATGGTGTCATTGTACTTACCCAAACGCAGCACCACCGCCCGCTCCTGCTCGTCCACTTGGTACAGGCCCAGCAGCCAGTTGCGCTCGCCGCGCAAAAAACTGAACGCCACGATAATGACCACCAGTGCACCCAGCATCACGGGCAGTCTCGGGCCCGCTCCGCCACTCCCGCCGGCGCCGCCAAACATACCGCTTAAACGGTCCTTTAACTTGCGCAGCGCTTCATCCAGATCTGGGGGACCTTCCCCTTTGTTTCCGCCTCCCCAGGGGTCTTTACCTCCGCCAGGTTCATTCCAGGCCATACAGTTCTCCAATAATCAGTTCAATACTAAGGTGTATATCGGGCGCAGATTGTAGCAGCCAACCATAGGAATCAGGCAATTTTTTCGTCCAGATCATCGACTCTGAGAGTGCGCAATTGCTCAACCGTCATCTCCACTGACTTTAATACCCGGTGCAGCACCTGCCGCGGCAAACGCGCTTCGATAACAAAATCGCCATTGCCTGCATTGGATTCGGCAACCACGGCATTTTTCCGGTAAAGCAGCGCCCTCAAACGACCCTGCGCTACCGGCAACATCAGCGTCTCGTGGAAAATATCCTCGGCCAGCAGTTCCGATACCGCCTGCAACAACAGCTCCTGCCCCTCGCCAGTTTGGGCGGACAACCAGACAGCGACCGGCTTGCCCCTGACATCGCGCTCAATATGCGGTTGCACGCCGTCGAGCAAATCGATTTTATTAAACACCGTCAGCGCCGGAAGCTGATCCGCACCTATCTCAGCCAGCACGTCCCTGACCTGCCGGATATTGTCTTGCCGCTCTTCGCTGTTAGCGTCAACAATATGCAGCAGCAGATTGGCGTTAACCGCCTCTTCCAGAGTCGCTCGGAAGGCTTCCACCAGCTTGTGTGGCAGATGGCTAATAAAACCCACCGTATCGGCAAAGATTGCGGTACCCACATCGGCGATGTCAAGCTTCCGCATGGTGGGGTCCAAGGTGGCAAACAGCTGGTCGGCCGCATAGACCTCCGCGTTAGTGAGACTATTAAACAGCGTCGATTTGCCGGCATTGGTGTAGCCCACCAGCGAGATGGTGGGAATTTCGGCGCGACGTCTCGAACGGCGCCCCTGATTTCGCTGCTTGCGGACCTTGTCCAGGCGTTTAAGGATGGATTTGATCCTGACCCGCAATAAACGGCGGTCGGTTTCCAATTGGGTTTCACCGGGCCCGCGCAGACCGATACCGCCTTTCTGCCGCTCCAGGTGCGTCCACCCCCGTATCAAGCGGGTAGACATGTGTTCCAGCTGCGCCAGTTCGACCTGCAATTTACCCTCGTGAGTCCTGGCGCGCTGGGCAAAAATATCCAGAATCAGTCCGGTTCTGTCCAGCACCCTGCAACGCAGGTGCTTTTCCAGGTTGCGCTCCTGACTGGGCGACAAATTGTGGTTAAAAATCACCAATGCCGCGCCGCTGTCGTCAACCGCCGCAACTATCTCCTCGAGCTTGCCTGTACCGACGAAATACTTCGGATTCGGTGTCGCGCGGGCACCGGTGACCATCGCCACCGGGTCGCCGCCCGCGGACAGCACCAACTCTTCAAATTCTCGAGGATCTTCTGGCTCGTTGTCGTTGTAGAGGTCCAGGTGAACCAAAACCGCCAGTTCACCGGAATCCGGGCGCTCAAAAAACAATCAAGCCTCCGTCATGGACACTACTCATCGGCACTTTCTTCCGGTTCCTGGCCCTGAGGCACCGCCATCGGCAGTTTTACCGGGCGTGAGGGAACCACGGTCGATATAGCATGTTTGTAAACCATCTGACTGACGGTATTCTTGAGCAACACCACAAACTGGTCGAATGATTCCACCTGTCCTTGCAATTTGATGCCATTAACTAAGAATATTGAAACCGGAATACGTTCTTTCCGAAGCACATTCAGGAAAGGGTCTTGTAAGTTATGCCCTTTTGACATTGTTATTCTCCTTGCAAATATAAAAATAAAATAAAAAACAATGGTTTAACTAAAGGTTGCTGCTAAAAATACCCGTTAAAACCAAACTCCACTCAACATAAACGATAAAACTCATCGTATTACAACATTATATGACTGCTTTTTTTAAAAAATTCAAGGCCGTAGCCAACAAATTATCTTGAACTGTGCCGGATTCGAGCGTTTCATCAACCGCGATTCGCTGTAAATCCGGCCATTTGCGCAGCCAGGTCAACTGCCTTTTTGCCAGCTGACGCGTCGCGGCGATACCCCTGGCTATCATATCGTCGCGGCTGCAGTCGCCCGCTAGATAGTCCCACATCTGCCGATACCCCACCGCCCTAATGGCCGGCAGGTCGACCGTGAGATCGCCCCTGTCACGCAGGGCTTTGACCTCCGATTCAAAGCCCTGTTCCAGCATCTTCAAAAAACGTTGCCGAATTCTTTGGTGCAGCCAGCTGCGGTCGCCCGGTATCAACCCAAGCTGTACAACCCGGCAACTATCCTCCAGCGGCTCGATTCCGCTGCCCGCGATGTGCTGCTCTCGCTGTATCACCGACATGGGTAAGCCGGTAATCCGGTACACCTCCAGTGCGCGCTGGATCCGCTGCGAGTGATTGGGGTGAAGTTTGGCGGCAGTTGCCGGGTCTACCTCCGCTAGCTGCCGGTGCAGATGGGGCCAGCCCCGGCGTTCCGCGTCCCGCAAAATATCACAGCGAATAGCCTCGTCGCTGGGCGG
>JANQKW010000377.1 GCA_028280905.1 Porticoccaceae bacterium | reverse complement strand
TCCGATTGCGGGCAACCTGGTCGCGCCGCGGGCCGAGGGCGAAATTGCCTTTCGTCTTAAGAGAGATCTGGTTGGTCCCGGTGTTACCGAGGCGGATGTGCTTGAGGCCACCGACACCATTGTTCCCTGTTTCGAGATTGTGGACTCGCGAATCGAAGACTGGAGGATCAAAATCCAGGACACTGTCGCCGACAATGCTTCCTGCGGCGTTTACGTGCTGGGCAAAAACGAGGTGGACCCCAGGGACTACGACCTGCCGGCGCTGAAGATGACCATTTTCAAGAACGGCGAATTCCACTCCGAGGGCCTGGGTTCCGCGGTGCAGGGCAATCCCCTGACGGCGGTCGCCTGGTTGGCCAACACATTGGGTGAGTTCGGGATTCCGTTCAAGGCGGGAGAGGTGATTTTATCCGGTTCCCTTGCGCCGCTGATTCCGGTCGTTGCCGGCGACGAGATGTCCCTGGAGATTGAAGGGATTGGAGGATGCAGTTGTAGGTTTGTTTAACGTGCTGGCGGCTTTTTCTTAAAAGCCTTGTCAATGAGCGCAGCGAGTCTTCAACCGAGACAATCAGTTAAAAGCAAGAGGTAAGGTATGGGTAACAAAGTAAAGGCAGCCATCATAGGTCCGGGCAACATAGGTACGGACTTATTGAAGAAAGCTATGCGCAGCGAGGTTATCGAGCCGGTGTGGATGGTAGGCGTGGTCCCGGATTCGCAGGGCCTGGCGCTAGCGAGAGAGATGGGCCTTAAAACTACCGCAGAGGGAGTGGATGGCATGGCACCCTTTATGGAAGAGGACAGGGTGCAGATCTGTTTCGACGCTACCTCCGCCTATGTTCATAGAGAAAACAGTCGCAAAGTGAACGAGCGCGGCGCGGTGATGGTTGATCTGACCCCGGCCGCTATCGGCCCCTTCTGCGTGCCGCCGGTAAATCTGGCCGCGGCGGTGGCGCGCCGAGCCATGAACGTCAATATGGTGACCTGCGGCGGGCAGGCGACCATTCCGCTGGTGGCCGCGGTATCCAGGGTGCAGCCGGTTGCCTATGGCGAAATCGTGGCGACCGTGAGCTCCAAGTCCGCGGGTCCCGGCACGCGAAAAAATATCGATGAATTTACTCGCACCACGGCCAAGGGTATTGAACAGGTGGGCGGTGCGGAAAGCGGCAAGGCGATCATCATTATCAACCCGGCGGAGCCACCGCTGATCATGCGTGATACGGTCCACTGCCTGACAGTGGACGATCCCAACCAGGAAGCGATCACCCGCTCCGTTCAGGACATGATTGCCGAGGTGCAGAAGTATGTACCGGGCTACACGCTGAAAAACGGGCCGGTTTTTGATGGCAAGCGCGTTTCCATATACATGGAAGTGGAGGGGCTGGGTGATTTCCTGCCAAGGTATGCGGGTAATCTGGATATCATGACGGCGGCTGGCCTGCGCACCGCGGAAATGTATGCGGAACAGATTCTCGCGGGAAATTTCGCCCCGGCGGCGGCACTGGCCGACTAAATTCGGCCCCACACTGAATCCAGGAAAAACAGGAGGCCGATTTTTATGAAGCTGAGCGGCAAGCTGAATGGCAAGAAAGTCACCGTCCACGACATGTGTCTGCGCGACGGTATGCATCCCAAGCGCCACCAGATCACGGTGGAGGAAATGGTTACCGTGGCGAAGGCCATGGACGATGCCGGGGTACCGCTTATCGAGGTGACCCATGGCGACGGCCTGGGCGGCGCTTCCGTGAACTACGGGTTCCCCGCGGCCAGCGATGAGGAATACCTCGGCGCGGTCTGCAAGGAGATGAAGAATACCAAAGTCTCCGCGCTACTGTTGCCCGGGATCGGGACTGTAGACCACCTTAAGATGGCGGTCGACTGCGGCATTTCCACTATTCGGGTGGCCACCCACTGCACCGAGGCGGATGTGTCGGAGCAGCACATCAAGATGGCCGCCGCTATTGACGGGCTGGACACCGTGGGATTTTTAATGATGGCGCACATGATCGAGCCGGAAGAGTTGCTGACCCAGCTCAAGCTTATGGAGGCGTACGGCGCGAACTGCGTCTATATCACCGACTCGGCGGGCTACATGCTTCCGGACGACGTGACTGAGCGGATAGCGCTGGCGCGAGCGGAGCTAATGCCGGAGACGGAACTGGGCTTTCACGGTCATCACAATCTGGCGATGGGGGTGGCTAACTCAATTGCCGCGGTTGCCGCTGGCGCCAACCGGATTGATGGCTCCATGGCCGGCCTGGGTGCCGGCGCGGGTAACACGCCCCTGGAAGTCTTTCTCGCGGTCTGCGACCGCATGGGCATTGAAACCGGGGTGGACATCTTCAAGGCGATGGATATTGCCGAGGATTTGATTGTGCCCATAATGGACCACATGGTGAGGATTGATCGGGACGCCCTCACGCTCGGTTATGCCGGCGTCTATTCCAGCTTCCTGCTGTTTGCCAAGCGCAGCGCGGAGAAATACCAGCTGTCCAGCCGTGACATTCTGGTTGAACTGGGCCGGCGCGGCACTGTTGGCGGACAGGAAGATATGATCGAGGACCTGGCCCTGGACATGGCCCGCGAGCGCGGCACTATATGAGGCTTTGTTGAAGGACGGGCCTCGCCCGGTCTACCCCATTTCCAGCTCACCAATTACCGGCGGAGGCGACAGGCGCTCGGTTATCTCCGAAAACTCTTCTACAGGAATGGCGGGGTAAGTTTTATATCGCGCCCGCCCCCGGCTCGAGGCCTTGATGGCGATCTCGGTCATCACCTTTTCATTTGGCGCCTCGCTGATCATGCAGTAGTCGAAATCGCCCATTACCACATACCAGGATAACAGTTTACCGCCGCACTCTTCCCAGAGCCTGCGATTTTCCTCGAGCCTATTCGGTGCGTCTTTCAATTCCCTTACGCCTTTTTCCGTCAGTGTGACATGGCTGATGTAGATTGGCATAACGAAGTCTCCTCTTGCGGGTGGATTTCCGAGACATTCGCTTGATCAAGGGTCTTTATTGCTGTTCTTGTCGGCCTGTGTCTCGATCTAACATATTCAATAGACGTTTCTGAGCAAAATAGCAATAACGGGGCGGGGATATCCCATCGCAGGGCCACTGCTGTCTGGAATAAATCCGGTGAAATATGCTTAATGTCAGTAATAGCTTGGTAGAGCAGGAAAGTTGAGATGCGGAGACTCGGTTTTTAGTTTTTCTTTGACACTCGGTGGCGAATTGCCTGCGGAGATGCCTTTGCAGACACGCTGTGAACCCATCCCTGGGAGCTCGACACCCGCATCCCTGCGGGTGACGGTCTGCAAAGGCATCTCCGCAGGCAATTCTTCATATTTGCCGCTCTGCTACTTAACAAGTTACTTTTAAGGGAAAGCAGTACGGCGGTGGGTTTGAAGGTTGTGGTTGGGTAAGGGTTTCGGAACCGTCGCCGGCAGGGAGGCCGGCGTCGAGCTTACAGGGAGGTATTCACAGCGTGTTCCGCAACCCTTACCCAATCACA
>JANQKW010000208.1 GCA_028280905.1 Porticoccaceae bacterium | reverse complement strand
CCCTCGTCGACAGGGATGTCGACGCGGAGCTCCCAGGGATGGGTTCACAGCGAGTCTCAAAAGTCGTTCCTAGACAGTCGCTAATGTCGGTGCTAGTTGTGATGCCGTGAGCGGGCGCCTGGTAACAGTGTTTGAGACCCTCACCGGCAGGGATGCCGGTGCGGAGCTTACACGGACGTATTCACAGCGAGTCTCAGACACCATTCCCAGATGGCCGCGGGCTAGTGGCTCCAATCCAGGATAAGGTGGGTCAGCAATCAGCAAAACACTATCTACCAGGCTTCGCCAGCTGCAGAGTCATTTCGGAAAACGCGTCTCCATAAGCGATTCCTTGATTCGCTTCAGGTGATTGGAAAACTGCGGCCCCCGTTTTAACGCAACCGCCGTAGCCAACACATCGATAAGCACCAGGTGCATGATCCTGGAGGTCATGGGCGTGTAAATATCAGTATCCTCCGGCGTTTCAACCGCCAGTACTATGCTGCACTCGTCCGCCAGTGGCGAGTTCCCGGCCGTGATGCCGATTACCGTGGCGCCGCTGTCCCTGGCTATCGTCGCCGTTTCAACCATTGCGATGGTGCGGCCGGTATAGGAAATACAAACCACCACGTCCTGCTGGCTCCGGCTAGCGCTGCACATGCGCTGGTTAAGTATGTCGATATGAGCTATAACCGGAGTGTTAAAGCGGAAAAACTTGTGTTGGGCGTCCAGCGCTACCGGGCCGGACGCACCCAGCCCGAAGAACGAAATGCTCTTAGCCTGAGCCAGCGCGTCTACGGCCTGTTCGATAGCCTGCTGATTGGACGCTGCCTGGGTTGCGTACAGGCTGGCGTGGGTGGACTCGAAGATCTTCTCGACCAGCGTCGATATAGAGTCCCCGGGGTCCACGTCGCGGGTCATTTTCGGAATGCCGTTGGCAAGGCTCTGGGCCAATTTCACCTTGAAGTCAGGATAGCCCTTGCAGTTAAGGCTTCGGCAAAAGCGGTTGACGGTCGGTTCGCTGACTTCCGCTAACCGCGCGATACTCGCGATAGGCGCGTTGATAACTGACTCCGGGTCATTCAGCACCACGTCGGCGACTTTGCGCTCTGACTTGCTCAGTCGCAGGTTTGGGTTCTTAAGTGACGCGAGTATGCTCATTATTGGCTTGTTGGTTACCCCGTTTGGTTACATTTCCGAAAAGAAAGGGGGACATAATAGGTTCTGGTCAGGTAAAAAATCCATATTTTGTCATATTTTTGTTGTTTTTGTAATAAAATTACAAAAAAGTCAGATTAGGATTGCATTTTTGACTAAATAGCGGTAATTTCTGTAAGTAACTTTTAGGGGTGGTGAGTATCGTGCACTGTGATATGTTGATTATTGGCGGGGAGGGCGACCTGGCGTTCAGGAAACTGTACCCCGCGCTCTATCATCTGGATAACGACGGCAATCTTCCCGAATCCATGAAAATTGTCGGTGTTGCCAGAAGCAAAGTCGAGCAGGATGTTTTCCTACAGCGGGTTCTCGATAACCTGGGCTTGTATGTAGGCGGTGATGG
This sequence comes from Porticoccaceae bacterium, assembly GCA_028280905.1. GTDB lineage: Bacteria > Pseudomonadota > Gammaproteobacteria > Pseudomonadales > Porticoccaceae > JANQKW01. Next base: position 2,295 of record JANQKW010000208.1, on the reverse strand, counting down.
CGTCGATACCACCACCTGGGAGCGATTTGCCGACAGACTGCACTATTCTTCCGCGGACGCCACATCCAATCAGGGAATGGAAGAATTGCGCAACGCCTTCTTTGCCGCGGACGATCGTGACCTTATCGTCTATCTGGCCACGCCGCCCAGCATTTTCGCTCCCATCTGCCAAACCCTGCATTCCGTTGGTCTGGCGCGCAGCAACACGCGCATCGTGGTCGAAAAACCCCTGGGCGACAACCGCGAGTCCTTTTTGGAAATCAACCACAACCTGACCTCGATATTCGCCGAGCAACAGGTCTATAGGATCGACCACTACCTCGGCAAGGAAGCGGTCCAGAACCTGTTGGCGCTGCGTTTCGCCAACACGCTATTCGAACCCCTTTGGAACTACAAATTTATTGACCACGTGCAAATAACAGTCGCCGAGACAGTCGGCGTGGAAGGCCGCTGGGAGTTTTACGATGAGGCCGGCGCGTTGCGCGATATGGTGCAAAATCACTTGCTGCAGCTGCTCTGCCTGACCGCGATGGAGCCGCCGGCCAATTTGGCCGCCGACGAGGTGCGCGACGAAAAATTGAAAGTACTGCGCAGCCTCAAACCCATCGACAGCACCAATGTGAAAACCCACTCCGTCAGGGGGCAGTACACGGCGGGCGCGGTAGACGGCAATCCCGTTACCGGCTACTGCGAGGAGGATGGTGGCAAACCCGGTTCCGACACCGAAACCTTTGTCGCCATCAAAGCGGAAATTGAGAACTGGCGCTGGGCCGGCGTGCCTTTTTATCTGCGCACCGGTAAGCGGCTGCCCCAGCGCTTCTCGGAGATTGTTATCCAATTCAAGCAGGTGCCCCATTTCATCTTCGGTGAAGGCGGCGCCAACAACAGCCCCAACTGTCTGGTTATACGCTTGCAGCCGGATGACAGCATTAATCTCAAGCTGATGAACAAGGTGCCCGGTTTGGACAGTTCTATGCCGCTGCAGTCGGTTGCGTTGGATTTGTCCTTCTCCGAGGCCTTTGCCGACCAGCGGGGCGCCAATGCTTACGAGCGTTTGTTGTTTGACGTGATGAACGCAAACCCGACGTTGTTTATGCGCGCCGACGAAGTGGAGGCCGCCTGGACTTGGGTTGATCAGATAAGGGAGGGCTGGCGGCTGGCGGGCAAGCGCGTTGCGTCCTACACGGCCGGCAGCTGGGGGCCATCGGAGGCGATTGCGCTGATGGCAAAAGATGATCGCAACTGGTATGACATGCTATAGGTAAGACACAGTGAGTTGGCAAATCAAGGCATTTAATCAGAACGCCGTTCTGGTAGAAAAACTTTCAAAGAGTATCGCTGAGCAACTGAAGTCCAGCATTGACAAACGCGGTTCGGCCTCCCTGGCAGTGTCCGGCGGCAGTACGCCGAAGACACTGTTTGAGGCACTGTCGAAAGAGCCGTTACCCTGGGAATATGTTTGGGTAACGCTGGTTGACGAGCGCTGGGTCGATGAGGCGCATCCGGATTCCAATGCCCGCCTAGTGCGCGAACACCTGCTGCGGAACAATGCGGCCAAAGCGCATTTCGTAAGCTTGAAAAGTGACCACCAAACCCCGTTCGAAGCCATAGCGGACGTTTCATCGAGGCTGCAACAATTGGCGATGCCATTTGACGTGGTGGTATTGGGCATGGGGGACGATGGCCACACCGCGTCATTTTTCCCGGGGGCCGAAGCCTTGCCCGCTGCCCTGGATCCGACGGCGGACAACCGCTGCGTCGGGGTGCGTCCCCTGGCCGCCCCCCACGACCGCATGACGCTGACCCTGCCGTCACTGTTGAACGCAAGGATGATAGTGATTCACCTGGTCGGACAGGAAAAATGGCAGGTGCTCCATCGGGCGATTGATGCAGGCGACGTGGAGGACCTGCCGGTCAGGGCAGTGCTCAATCAGCAGCAGGTGCCCGTGGAAATCTACTATGGTGTATTATGAACGTCATCGTTGAACAAGTAACCGAACGCATTAAAGCGAGCAGCCGTCAAACACGGGCGGATTACGTCGACTTAATGCAGCGCACTCAGGATCAAAACCCGCCGAAAAAGCGACTCTCCTGCGGCAACCTGGCCCATGGCTACGCCGCCTGCGGCGAGAGCGACAAAAAGTCGATTCGCCTGATGGCGAGCGCCAACCTGGGAATTATCACGGCCTATAACGACATGCTCTCGGCGCACCAGCCGTTGGCGGACTATCCTGAATTTATTAAAGCGGTGGCCAGAGAATACGGCTGCACCGCCCAGGTGGCGGGCGGTGTGCC
>JANQKW010000353.1 GCA_028280905.1 Porticoccaceae bacterium | reverse complement strand
GACGCCCAGCGCGACACTCGCGGCCAGGCCAAACAACAGCGCAACCTGCCGCACCAGCGGCAAGTTGCTCAGGTTGCTGAGTTGCGATGCTGCGTTCTGCGGATCAAGTAGTGCCATGTTTCCGTCTGGTTGGGGTTGTTAAGGTTGTCATGTTCGGATCGGCAAACCTAGAGCTGCATATTCATAACTTCCTGATAGGCGGTCAGCAGTTTGTTCCTGACCTGGGTCATGGCCTGAAACGAAATACTGGCTTTCTGCAGCGCCACCATCACTTCCGGCAATTCGACATTGGCATCGCCCGACTCGAAGGCGCTCACCAGCTCCCTCGCGTGACTCTGCGCTTCGTTCACCTGGTTGATGGAGTCCTTCAAGATTGCGCCAAAATCCGGCTTGTCCGCGCCGCCTTCCGAATCGGCAACAGGCTGGCGTTGCGCGGCCGCCGCCATCACGCGCATTTGCGCCAGTACTTGGTTAATATCCATGTCGCTCATGGTGTTTCCGCCTCCTAAAAATCCGTCAAGCTCTTACTAACCCGCCGCCGGTATCGCGACACCCTGCTCTTTGAGTCTCGCCAATTTATAACGCAGCGTTCTCGGGCTGATGCCCAGGCGAGCGGCCGCCTCCTTGCGAGAACCGTTTTCCGCCCTGAGCGCATCGACGATCAACTGCTGTTCCCGCGCCTTTAAGTCGCCTTCGAGCATTGCATCGGCGGCCAGCGCGTCGGGAGCTGGCTCTGTCAGTGCGTTTTCAAATTGAATATCCCCGGCGGCGAGACAGTTACCGGTTTTCAGAATCACGGCCCGTTGCACGGTGTTCTCCAACTCGCGTACATTGCCCGGCCAGCTATGGCTGCGCAGCTTTTGCTGCGCGTCAGCGCTAAAATCCACCAGTTCCCCGGCGGCGTGTCGGCCCAGCAGTATTTTTGCCAGGGGAAGGATATCCTGTGGGCGCTCACGCAGCGGCGGAATATGCAGTGGAAACACATTCAAACGGTAAAACAGGTCTTCCCTGAAGCGCTTCGCGGCCACCTCTTCGCGCAGCTGTCGGTTGGTGGTTGCCAAGACCCGCACATCGAGCGGAATAGTCGTGCTACCGCCCAGTCGCTCCACCTCCTTCTCCTGCAAAACCCTCAGCAGCTTGGCTTGCAGCCCCAGGTCCATTTCGGAAATTTCATCCAGCAACAGGGTTCCGCCGTTGGCCTGCTCAAACTTGCCGGCACGGGATTGATGGGCGCCGGTATAGGCGCCCCTTTCATAGCCGAACAGCATCGACTCCAGCATGCTTTCCGGAATCGCCGCGCAGTTGACGGCGATAAAGGGCTGCGCCACTCGCGGGGAATGATTGTGAATCATTCTCGCCATGACTTCCTTGCCGGTGCCGGATTCGCCGCTGATAAGCACCGTGGCATCGGTATTGGCCACGCGCAACGCCAACTCGGCGACCTGCTTCATCTTGGGGTCGGCGGATTCAAAACCGGCTTCACTGCTGCGTTTCTGCGCCACGCGGCTGACCATCTCAATCAACACTTCGGCCTCGAAGGGTTTTACCAGATAATCGGCAGCGCCGTTTTGCATGGCCTCCACGGCGCGTTCAATACTGCCGTAGGCGGTGATCAGCACCACTGGTAATTCGGCATAAAGGCTTTTGATTTTTTTAAGCAGCTGGTGGCCGTCTATACCGTCCATTTGCACATCGCTCACCACCAGTTGAAATGACATTTGCGCTAGCAGGTCCAGGGCTATTTTTCCGTTGGGCGCCGCCACCGCCTGGTAACCGCTAAACTGCAGGGTGTCGCAGATAGCCTCCCGCAGGGTGGCGTCGTCCTCCACAACCAGCACGCGAATTTCATTGCTCATTCAGTCGCCCCTTCACAAGGTTCTTCCGCCGCTGCCATCGGCAAGGTAATAACAAACCGGGCACCCCCGGCGGGGCGGTTGGCTACGCTGATACTGCCCTCATGCGCCCGGATGGTCATGGCCACCACCGCCAGGCCGAGCCCGGTACCCTGCACTCGGGTGGTAAAAAACGGGTCGAAAATCCGCTCCAGCAGTTGCTCTTCGATACCCGGACCTGTGTCGCTGACGCTGATTTGCAGCCGTTGCCCGTCAACGCCTTGCGCGGCCACGCTCACTTCAATATCGCCGCTGGCGGCCTCCAGCGCATTCATCACCAGATTGGATAGGGCGTCGACCAACGCGTCGCGACTGCCGATCACACTGAGCGGTGCATCCGGACGCGCGATGACCAGGGTGACGCCCGCCCTGCTAACCTGGGGCGATACGGTATTCTCCAGTTGCCGGAAAATGTCGGATACGGCCAGCGACTCCAGGTGATAGTCACCGCCCCTGACGAAACTGAGCATGCTGCTGACCAACCGCTCCATATGGTTGAGCCGATCGTGAACCTTCAGGGAAATACGCTTGCGGTCCCGTTCGGATAAATCCGCCCGCGACAGTTGCGACAGGTACAGTAGCGACGAACTCAACGGTGTGCGCACTTGATGCGCCATTCGCGCCGCCATTTCGCCCAGCGCGGAGAGGCGCTTTTTCTGGCTAACCTGCTCCTGGAGTTGATGGATTTCCGTGACATCGGTCAGCAGCATCACCTTGTCGCCATCGCCGCCCAGCGGCCGGCTCATCAGCGACAACTTTTTACCGGTCGAACCGCTAATTTCCCCGGTTTGACCCGTCTCGACCCTGTCTAACACCTTTTCCCAGCGCTGGCCCTGCAACGGCTGGCCGAGTAACTCTTCAGCTTCCGGATTGGCTTCCCTGACCTGGTCGTCGGCGTCGAGCAGCAACACACCGCCCGGAAGCGCGGATATGAGTGCCGACAGCCTATTGGCCAGGCGCTCCTTTTCCGCCAGTTCCCGCAACCTGGCAGAGCGAGCGGCGGCCAGTTCATCGGTCAGGGCCGCGACCTTGTTTTCCAGATACTTGTAGGAGGAGTCCAGCGCCACGGACACCTTATTAAAGGCCTCGAATGCCTCTTCAAGCTGCCGTGCTGTCGCAGGTTCGGGCATGTGCCCGGAAAAGCTCTCCAGCTGAGTCATACTGCTTGTCTCTCGTCCGCTCGGTTTATCGGCAGCGGTTGATAGCAGCGCCTATCAACCAACGCCCTTGTTATTACAGCCAAGTTATGACAACTAGACTATTCCAACGAGAGAGCAAGCAAGTAGTGTGCCTAACGAAAAAATACTTAAAAAAGAGGAGGGTAAGGAAATAGTCTCAACTGAAAAGTCAATTTTCTGACAGCTCTTCCGGTCGCGACATGCCAAATTTACGCATTTTTTCCACCAGCGTGGTTCGCTGCAAACTTAATAATTTAGCAGCCCTGGCCACCACCCAGTCGGACTCTTCCAGCGCCTGTAGGATCAGGCTGTGCTCCAGGTCATTGAGATAGGTTTTCAAATCGATGCCCGACTTGGGCAATCGTGGACGGTTATAGTATTCACCAGCTTGCGCTTCGTGCTCCCGGGGCTGGTCGGTTTGCTCCGCCAGCCAGTCGTCGTTGACGCGGAATTTGTCGGGCAGGTCGTGCCAGTTGACCCGTTGATCGGGAAACAGTATCGCCAGCCGCTCGATCAGATTGGCCAGTTCGCGGACATTGCCCGGCCAGGGATAGCGGGTCAGCGCCGACAGCGCGCTGTCACTCAACTGCACCGAACCCCGCTTTTCCATTTCCATCCGGGTGACGAATTCTCTCACCAGCAATGGCATATCCTCGATACGTTCGCGCAGCGGCGGCACCTCGACGGGAAACACATTAAGGCGATAATACAGGTCCATCCTGAATTTTCCCTCGGCGACCAGCTGCTCCAGATTCTGGTGGGTGGCGGCAATAATGCGCACATCGGCCGGGATGCTTTTGTTGCTGCCGACCCGCTCAAAGGTTCGCTCCTGCAGCACCCGCAACAGTTTTACCTGCATGGTCAAAGGCATGTCGCCGATTTCATCCAGAAACAGCGTGCCGCCTTCGGCGATTTCAAAGCGGCCCTGCCGGGAACTGATGGCGCCGGTGAAGGCGCCTTTTTCATGCCCGAACAGCTCTGATTCCAGCAACTCGCTGGGAATCGCGCCACAGTTTACCGGGACAAAGGGTTTGTTTCTGCGTTTGGAAAAAAAATGAACATTGCGGGCGACTACCTCTTTGCCGGTACCGGACTCTCCGAGGATCAGCACATTGGCCTGAGTGCCGGCCACCTGCCGCACCAGTTCGCGCACCTGCTGAATGGATTCGCCGTGGCCCACGAGGCTGCGAAACAACTGCGAGATTCCGTCGCTCGGCGTGCTTTCCTTTGCGGTCACGACCATCTCCGCCTGCCGCAGCGCGCTTAACACATCCTTGTAGCTGAGCGGATGATCCAACAGACCGAGAACCTGCTGTCTGAACGCCTCCGGCAAGGGACCGTCTTCCTCTTCATTGCTGGCGATAAACACCGGCGTGGCCGGCCAAAGCGCCTTCAGCGGCT
>JANQKW010000299.1 GCA_028280905.1 Porticoccaceae bacterium | reverse complement strand
CTTGAAACCCTGCGCGTGTATTTTTACAAACATAGTATTTTTACCTTTCCATAAACATTGCGTCGAATTGCATTGCGTGATTATCCATCGCCTGCCTTCATATCACGGTATTGATTTGAGGGTAAAGTTAGCAGGGTTTAACACAAAGAAAAAATCGTTTATTATCTATCATATACTTCGATTAAAGCGATGTTTTCTACAAAAACCGTAACCACCCAGTGAGCCGGATTTGCCCGATAACATGAACTACAAACACCTGCACTACTTCTGGATGGTGGCCCACGAAGGCAGCATCGTGAAGGCCAGCGAAAAACTTCACGTCACACCACAAACCATTAGCGGACAGCTGTCGCTCCTGGAAGAGCGTTTAGGAAATGCCTTGTTTGATAAAGTGGGCCGTGGATTACAATTAACGGAAACAGGTCGCCTGGTGCTGCGCTACGCTGACGAGATATTTGAGTTGGGCCGGGAACTAAACGACGTCCTGCGCGGTGCACCCTCTGTAGGACCGTCAGAGTTTATTGTCGGGGCAGCCAGCGCTTTGCCCAAAACCATCATCTACAAAATTATCGAGCCCGCTCTGAAACTTACTCATGATATCAGTCTCACAAGCCGAGAGGGCGCGGTAGACGCCATGTTGGCTGACCTGGCGATTCACAAGGTCGACATGGTGCTGAGCGATACGCCTATAACTAATGCAGTCAGCGTCAAAGCTTACAATCACTTGCTGGGGGATAGCAGCCTGTGTTGTTACGCCGCACCGAGGCTGGCAAAAGCCTACAAGCAGCATTTCCCGCAGTCATTGAACAACGCGCCATTGCTGTTGCCAACCTCTCAATACGGCATACGCCAGTTAATCGATGGCTGGTTACAGCAAGAGGGCATTCATCCCATTGTCACCGGCCAATTTGACGACAGCGCGTTGATGAAATCTTTCGGACAGGCAGGTATGGGTGTTTTCTTCATGTCTTCGACTATTCAGGAGGAAATCTGCGATAACTACAATGTCAGGGTGATCGGCGAAATCGATGAGATAAAACAAAAATACTATGCAATTTCTGCCGAGCGAAAGGTCAAACACCCCGCGGTTGCAGCAATTTGCGACAGTGCGCGGAGTTCCCTTTTTAGCAGTTGAGCATCGTCTATTGATCTAATCCGTCGTCTCCCCCAAGCTGCCTTTACATCGAATAATTCGATCTATTAGATAATATATTTCGTCTTTTATTGTTTATAAGTTTCTTTATCCTGTTCACCTAAGAAATTGAGCACGGCGGGGATTTCCGTTGATGGACCTCACCTGGACCGCAACATTCCAGTCGCCAGCATGCTGATTAAGTGGAGTTTTATCGAAGTCTATGCACATTGATAAATCATCGGACCGCCGGACCGATGTCACAACTCAACCACAGTTCCCCATGGCGGTATGGGTGAAGTATGGATTGGCTTTTGCATTGTTATGGATATTACTTACCCAGGGTGATATGAGCTCATGGGTGATCGGAATTGTAGTGGTCGCTTCGGCCGGCTGGTGTGCAATCCGACTGTTTCCGGCAGGGGACCAGCAGCGGGAACGTAGCCACCAAAGCATGCGTCCAACCGCTTTGTTCCGCTTCGTGCCTTTCTTTTTATGGCAGTCGCTAAAAGGCGGTTGGGAAACGGCTTTGCTTGCTATTCATCCCAAAAAACAAGTGCATCCGGGTTTTATCCGCTACTCCACTCGCATACCCGCAGGTCGACCCCGAGTTGTCTTCATTAACACTGTCAGCCTATTACCCGGTACGGTAAGCGTCGCCTGGCGACAAGATCACATAATAGTTCATGCTCTGGACTCCACTGCGGATATCGCTCAAGCACTGCAGCAATGCGAAGCCAGAGTTGCCGCGCTTTATGGCTTAGAAGTTATCGATGACAAGCGTAAACCAACAAGCGCTGGAGATGCAGCATGACGATGGCTTCCTATCTCACTCTCGTTGCCGCGATTTTGCTTCTGCTGTTGTTGGCCGGACTCTGGCGCGTAATGCGTGGACCGACAACAGCTGACGGCATGCTTGCCTCGCAGTTATTTGGAACGGCCGGCGTTGCGATATTAATGCTTCTCGGTATCGTCCAGCAGCAAAATGCGTTGCTAAACACTGCCCTGGTACTGGCACTTTTAGCTCCTCTCACACTCATCACGTTTGTGGTTTTGGCAGGGAGAAAATCATGAACATGTGGGACTTATTCACCGTGGGAACAACCATGACAGGACTTTTTTTCTTCACTGCCGGCACCTTGGGACTGCTTCGCTTCCCCGACGTCTTTAGTCGCCTACATGCATTAACCAAAGCTGACAATCTTGGTTTAGGCTTTATCGCCTCGGGCCTGATACCACAAGTAGCGTCGGTATTCGACGCCCTACAGTTGGTTGTTATCTGGTTCCTCGCGATGATTTCTGGCGCTGTCGGCAGTTTTCTTGTTGCTAATTACGGTTTGGCCCGATTATCCGTCACTGTACCGGCTAGCGCTGAGATCGCAGAAGGCGGCGACAATGATTATTGAGTCGATGATGGACACCCTACTCGCAGGAGGTGTGATCCTGCTGGCCTGTTTATCACTGTCGGCACGTCAGGTATTCACTTCAATCGTGCTCTACGTCTGCCTCGGCCTATTGGCGACACTCATCTGGGTAAGACTAAACGCCTGGGATGTTGCAATTGCCGAGGCTGCAATCGGCGCAGGCCTTACTGGTGCGCTACTTCTCGCGGCCTGGCGACAATTATGTTTTGAACCCTCGGATCAAACCCGGGAGTCAAACGGTGTTTCTTAAGTTGGAATTTAAAGAAAACCAAGCAACCAGTGGAGAGCTATCGACCACCACGCGGGTTTTGTTGGCAATCGCCATCGTTGCGCTGGGGACCTCCTTGATCTACGCGATCCTAAGCGCCGGCAAGGCACCGCCCGACCTCGCAGCCCAGGTGGCGGAAAAGCTTGACTTGAGCGGTGTCGGAAACCCCGTCACCGCGGTTCTGCTCAATTTTCGCAGCTATGACACCTTGCTGGAAGTAGCGGTATTACTTGTCGTCGCGGTGGCGATAATGCCCCCACGGCTGTCTTCTTCGGCCGGGAAACGATTTTTGTTTGTCAACGACACCCACAATCCCCACGTGCCGGATCCGATCTTGCTGAATTTGTTGAAATGGCTGGTACCCCTGGCGATCCTGCTGGGTGGCTATCTCCTGTGGACCGGCGCCTACTCACCCGGCGGAGCGTTCCAGGCTGCTGCAGTGATCGCGGGGGCCGGTGTGGCGCTGTCTTTGGGGGGACGCCACAAGTTCGCCTGGGAGATATCGGGGGTGCGCCTTGCAAGCAGTCTGGGGCTGCTGGTGTTTGTCACGGTTGCCGCTACTAACGCTTTCATCACTGGCACAACCCTTCAATACCCGATCGACCACGCGAGCACATTAATTTTACTGGTGGAGACCTTTACCACGGTGTCAATCGCCACCATTTTGCTGCTGCTGTTTGCGCAGCTGAAGTCGCTGGCAGACCCGCCGGGCGAGATGCATCAATGAGTCAGGAAATGCTCTACTGCGCCGCCGGCATTGCGCTGTTTGGTATCGGTATGTTTGGCGTGATTGTGGCCACACATATTATCCGCAAACTCATTGCGGTCAATATCATGGGAATTGCTGTGTTTATGGTGTTGCTGGCCACCGCCCGCCACGGGGCAGTCACTGATCCTATACCACATGCAATGGTACTCACGGGTATTGTCGTGGCTGTAGCAGGTACGGCGCTGTGTCTGTGGTTGGCGCTCCAGATTCGGCTCCTGGGTCGCGGAACAAAGGGAGAGCCGCCGCGGTGATCCCACTGGGTTCGGTTAATATTGTACTGCCATTACTGGTGGGCATACCACTGCTTGCGGCGATTGCCACAACGGTAGTGGATTCCCGGCGCTGGCGCGCCGGCATTAGCGTGACATTCGCCTCATTGCAACTGTTGTTAATAGTGTTATGGCTAGTGACCCTGCAACATACCGGTGCCGACGCAGCCTATCGCTACGTGCTGGGGGGCTGGAATTCGCCTCTGGGCATCAATCTGGTGGCCGATGGTCTGGCCAAGGTTCTGTTGTTGATCACAGCAGTACTGGTTTTGGTTTTGAGTATCTACAGCGCGATCTACTTCACCGATCCCGCCAAAACTACCCGTTTCTGGCCACTTTGGTGGTTACTGGTGACGGGGCTAAACGCCGCCTTCATCGGAGCCGACGCCTTTAATATCTATGTGGCGTTGGAAATGATCGGTCTGGCGGCCGTTGCGTTGGTAGGCCTCGCCGGTACGCGAACGGCGCTGACTGCGGCACTGCGCTATGCCCTGGTCGGACTGCTGGGTTCATTGTGTTACCTACTGGGCGTGTCCCTGCTCTATCGCACCTATGGCACGCTGGACCTGGCACAGCTAGCCACCGAAACACAAGCCGACCCCATGACGGCGGCAAGTTTGTGTCTGATCAGTATCGGCTTATTGTTGAAGACGGCCTTGCTGCCGCTGCATTTCTGGTTGCCGCCGGCGCATGCCAGCGCGCCTGCCCCGGTGAGCGCCGCCTTGTCGGCACTTGTGGTCAAGGTGTCGTTTTATCTGCTGATGCGCTTTTGGCTGGATGTACTGACACCCGCTACCACAGAACTTGCGATGAACCTGCTAGGTATTCTGGGTGCTGGCGCAATCTTCTGGGGCTGTATTGCCGCGTTTCGAGCCCAGCGTCTAAAACTGGTTGTGGCTTATTCTACGGTGGCACAATTAGGTTATATGTTCCTGCTGTTTCCCCTCGTCGCTGCCAGCCATTCTCCATCTTCCATAACCGGTGCTGCAGCGGCAGCCGTGGTTTACTTTATCGTCGCACACGCCCTGGCCAAAGCCGCAATGTTTTTGGCGGCAGGCAATATTCAGATGTTCAACAACCATGACACGGTGGACAAGCTTCAAGGTTTGGCACGTACTCAGCCGCTCGCCGTACTGACTTTCGCGATTGCCGGTGTCAGCTTGATTGGCCTTCCACCCAGCGGCGGCTTTATCGCCAAGTGGTTGCTGCTCAATGTGGCGATCGGCAATGGGGTGTGGTGGTGGGCTATTGTTGTACTTGGAGGTGGCCTCCTGGCAGCGGCTTATATAGGGCGGGTACTTCATGTTGCGTTCAGTCACCCCGTTGCACAGACCATCGACACAGATAATGCAAATGCTGCCCGCCACCCACCGGGCGGCATGGTTTTGTGCGCGCTTGCGCTGGCGGCGTGTTCAATCCTACTGGGGTTTAACGCCGAGTGGATACTCAATTTGTTGGATGCCAGCGTTGAGCCGCCGATTCCAGGTGTAGGAGGCATGCAGTGACGCTTAACAAGCTGCTGCCGTTACTCATTGTCCTCTCAGCCCTGCTGCCCGGGCTTTTAATCTTTTGCACCGGCGAACAACGCCTGTGGCTACGTCGAATTTTGAATCTCGGTGGCAACCTGTCTTGTTTAACCTTAATCGCGCTGTTGCTTCACGGCGTTTATAACAGCGAAGTTTTTGAAACCCGCCTTCCACTACTGCCGGGGATGGACCTGGTATTGCACGCCGACGCGTTATCGCTCCTTTTCGTCACCCTCTCCGGCCTGCTCTGGTTTCTGACTACCCTCTACGCCATCGGCTACCTCGAAGCGACACAAAATCGCAGTAGATTTTTCGGGTTTTTTAGTCTGTGCGTGGCAGCGACGCTGGGTATCGCACTGGCCGGCAATCTGATCACTTTTTTAATATTCTACGAATTGCTGACGCTGACCACCTACCCGTTGGTGGTACACAAAGGAAACGCGGCGTCACTGCGCGCCGGTCGTATCTACCTTACCTACACCATGACCGGTGGTGCACTCCTGCTGGCGGGTGTTGTCTGGCTCAAAGCCCTCGCCGGACCGTTGGATTTTACCGCCACCGGGATTCTCGCTGGCATGCCTCACCTCGACCCGGGCCATCTTAAAGTTATTTTCGCGCTGATAATTACCGGGTTAGGGGTCAAAGCGGCCTTGGTACCGCTACACGGGTGGTTACCCGCCGCCATGGCCGCGCCGGCACCCGTCAGTGCGCTGCTACATGCTGTAGCCGTGGTCAAGGCCGGCGCCTTCGGCATCATACGTGTTGTTTACGATGTCTACGGGATTGAATTTGCCCGCGACTTGGGGCTCACCATCGTATTGGCGGGCATAGCCGCTTTTACCATCGTTTATGGCTCCGTTCGGGCGCTTTTTCAGGATGATCTCAAAAGGCGCTTGGCCTTCTCAACGGTGAGCCAGGTATCTTACATTGCGCTTGGGACTGCTATCGCGGGCCCCATTGCAACTATTGGCGGCATGGTTCACCTTGTCCACCAGGGTTTAATGAAAATCACCCTGTTTTTCTGTGCGGGTAACCTGGCAGAGACCTTAGGTATCCACAAGGTCAGTGAGATGAACGGCGTCGGGCGTCGAATGCCCCTGACCATGAGTGCCTTCACCATCGCGGCTCTGGGTATGATCGGACTGCCGCCAGTGGCGGGTTTCGTTTCCAAATGGTATCTGGGCGCCGGCGCTCTGGAAGTCGAGGCCTACTGGGTACTCATCATTCTCGCGGCCAGCAGCGTGTTGAACGCGCTTTACTTTTTGCCGGTCCTGCACGCTGCCTGGTTTAGGCCGCCCAACCCAACCTGGGTGCCTAAACAAAGTGTGATGGAAACTCCCTGGTTGCTATTGATCCCCCCCGTAATGACGGCGGCTCTGGCTTTAGCCACCGGCGTCTTTGCCGGCGTTTTTAGCAGTCCATTAAGCTGGGCAGAATTGATTGCTGCGCGTGAATATGGTCAGAAATTAGTCCACACGATCGATCTCGCAGCTATATCTCTTCCTCAGCTTGGTTGGCTGGTGATTACGCCGCTGTTGCTGGCGGTTGGATTGCTCATTCCCTCTGCGCGGCGGCTATGCATTTCTATCGCGCCCTGGGCCGCACTCCCGGCCCTATTGGCAGCACTGTTATCGTCGCCTACCTCCAATACCCTTCCCGGTGTCTTTTTTGGCAGCGTGCTTAAACTGGACCAAACATCGCAGGTCGTACTGTTGCTGGCGGCGAGCTTATGGCTGATCACCGGGGTCTATGGAAAAGGTTATCTGGCCGACCACAAGCACCTTCGTCGTTACACACTGTGTTATCTGTTGTGCATGGCCGGCAGTTTTGGTTTGACCCTATCGCAAGACCTATTTGGATTTATCTCCTTTTTTACCCTGATGAGCTTTGCGGCCTACGGCCTGGTCGTCCACTCGGGCACCCCCGAAGCGATGCGAGCGGGTAAAACCTATATGCAGTGGGTGATTATTGGCGAAGTGCTGTTGTTTGCCGCGCTCCTCGGACTGAGTACAAGTGGTGGCGGCAATACGCTGGGCGACATCGAGATCGGTGCTCAACCCCTTTGGGTGAGCTGGCTGTTAATATTGGGCTTTGGCATCAAAGCAGGTCTATTAGCCACTCACTTCTGGCTACCCCGCGCCCATCCGGTGGCTCCCGTGCCCGCCAGTGCGATACTCAGTGGCCTCATGGTCAAGGCGGGGCTCATCGGCTGGTGGCGGTTTTTACCGTTGGGTGAAGTCTCACTTGTGGATGCAGGCTTGACGCTACTTTCATTGGGCATGTGCGGTGCTATTCTTGCAGTCATAGTGGGTCTCACACAAAACAACCCCAAAACCCTACTTGCATATTCGACAATTAGCCAGATGGGAATTCTGGCATCAGGTGTGGGGGCCGGGTTAGTTGAACCTAAACTCTGGCCGGCGCTTTCGTCAGCCTTGTTGCTGTACGCGGTGCATCACGGGCTTTCGAAAGCAGCTCTGTTTTTAAGTGTTGGTCTCACGCCGACATCCGTGGACAAGCCAGGGCTGAGTGGACTATTTTGGGGCATTATTCTCATTCCGGTTCTTGCGATGATTGGCTTGCCGTTCACTAGCGGCGCCCTGGCAAAAACTGCCCTAAAAATGTCAGTGGCGGAAACAACCACATTACTCCAGCTATTGCCCCTCGCAACAATTGGCACGACGTTATTGATGCTGCGGTTTGTTGACCTGCTGCGGCAGACTAATCGACCTGCTACCACGATATCGAGCGGTGACCGTCTACAATACCTCGGCTACGTGATACTGGTTCTGCTAGTGATTAGCGTGACATATTGGATTCCGCAAGCGGAAATCTTTATTGAACATACATTTTCCTATTCGGCTGTCTCGAATTCTCTCATGCTCCCGGCTGCAGGTGTTTTGATATTTTTAGTGATTCGCAATTACCTTGCGCAAACTAAACCCGTTCCCGCCGGCGACGCGATTGTAATAATTGAGAAATTCTGTGATCGCTTGAAAAAAGCGGCTGACAACCTGCAAGGTTCTTTTAAGATAGATATGAATTTTCCGGGGAAAAGCGTGGGTCGCATTAGCACCATGCTACCTGGCACCCGTCTAGAACAACGATTATTACTTCAGTGCCAGCCCGGGGTTGTTTTTATCGCCATTTTTGTTTGCCTAGCGTTTATGATTGCCTTCAACTGACAACCATGAGTCGACAATCAGCCCGCCGGAGTATCCGTGTTGTATAAAGATGATAATATAGCGCCCTAATACTACGCTTGGAACTGTTTAAAGAGGAGTGCCCAGAAATGCAAAGTAGCGCCGATAAAAAAAGTGTCGACTCACCTCCGGATCTCAATACTATAAAAGCCACGGCGGAACAAATTGCGCCTTATATCGTAAAAACCCCCGAGTTTCGCTGGAGCGGGAGGAAAATAGAACAACGGCTTGGCGCGGATACGCGCTTACATCTTAAGTTGGAGTTGTTACAGCGGTCCGGCTCTTTTAAAGCACGCGGCGCTATCAACAACGTACGAATGCTATCCGACGCCGAAAAGCAACAAGGTATTACCGGTGTCAGCTCGGGTAATCACGCAATCGCGGTAGCCTATGCCGCCTCCTGTTTTAACACACATGCAAAGGTGGTTATGCTCGCGAACTCCAATCCCAGGCGTATTGAGGAGGCGAAAAGCTACGGTGCCGAGGTCGTAATAGCAGAAAATGGTATCGCGGGTTTCCGGATGGTTGATGAGATCGTAGCAAATGAACGGCGAATCTTTATCCACCCCTTTGAAGGTCCCGCCGTTACCGCCGCAACCGCTACCTGTGCTGTAGAGTTTATCGAATCTGCGGGAGAGTTCGATGCCATGTTAGTTGCTGTGGGCGGTGGCGGGCTGGCATCCGGTGTAAGTCTAGCAACCAAGCTGTTGAATCCCAAATGCCAGGTGTATGGTATCGAGCCTGAAGGCGCTGCGGTGATGACCGAAAGCCTGAAAGCCGGAGAGCCGATAACACTCCCCGCTGTAAATACCATCGCGGATAGTCTGGCTCCCCCGATGACCACACCGTTTGCCTACGCGATGTGTTCACGATATATCGATGAGGTCGTATTGGTATCGGACGATGAAATAGCGGCGGCAACAGCCGTACTTTTTCAGGAGATGAAACTGGCTGTCGAACCCTCCGGCGCCGCGACAGTTGCTGCTGCATTTGGACCCCTGCGAGAAAAATTAAAGGGCAAGCGGGTCGGCTTGATTATATGCGGCGCCAATATCGATATAGATGGCTTTGCTGACTTGGTAAATCGTGGGCTGCACTACCCATTATAGGCATAGTCATAGTAAAACGCAGCCTGGAAAAACAGGGGAAACCATCGCGTTACTATTTACACCCACCATTCATTATCGCCTCTTACGATGATACCATCTTAGACTGAATTGAAACCAAAGGCTTGAGTGCCCATCCTTAAGCTCAGAGGTCAAGGCCTCGGCCTTAGCTTTGCGACGGCTACTTTACGCCGTTGCTCGGATAGATCTTAGAGACCATCCTGTTGAGTCCGGCCGACAATCAGAGACCTTATCGTGAGTGATCATTATCTCCAGCCCTTATTTGAACCGGCATCCATTGCCGTTTTCGGCGCTAGCGAGCGCATGCCATCGGTGGGAGCCACCGTTTACCAAAACCTGATTGATATGCCTTTTGCCGGGAAACTATTTCCCATCAACCCAAAACATGACAGCTTGTTTGGAAACCCTTGCTACAAAAGTATTGCCGAAGTTGATGCACCCGTCGATTTAGCCGTTATTACCACCCCGGCTGCCACCATACCGCAGCTTATTGAAGATTGCGGCGAACATGGTATTAAGGCCGCCGTGATCCTGTCTGCAGGATTTCGAGAAATCGGCGCACAGGGTCAACAACTTGAAGAAAAAGTACTGCGGGCGGCCAAACGCCACGGTCTTCGTTTTGTCGGCCCAAACTGTCTCGGCATTATGAGGCCAAGCACCGGGTTCAATGCCACCTTTAACCGCGGTGGGACCAGCTCCGGAAAACTAGCACTGGTATCACAATCCGGGGCGCTGTGCACGTCAATTTTGGATTGGGCAAATGCACGCGACATAGGCTTTTCCTCAGTTGTATCCATGGGAGCTTCCGCGGACATCGGTTTTGGGGACGTGCTGGATTACTTAATTTACGATTCACACACCACAAGCATTCTGCTCTATATCGAAGGTATTCAGAACGCCAGATCTTTTATGAGCGGTTTGCGTTCCGCATCGCGGGTCAAACCGGTACTGGCAGTTAAAGTAGGACGTCACGCCAGCGGCTCCCAAGCCGCCAAATCCCATACCGGTGCGCTTGTCGGAGCCGATGATGTATTCGATGCTGCATTGCGTCGGGCGGGAGGAGTCCGGGGCTATCGCGTTAACGACTTGTTTGTCGCCGCCACGGTACTAGCAAAAGGCCGGCGTCTGAGGGGGGAAAACCTGGCTATAATCACCAACGGAGGCGGTCCCGCCGCGATGGCCGCTGATCGGGCTAGCGATCTCGATATTCACTTGACACCGCTATCTTCCGCATTAAAGCAATCCCTCAGCGCGGTATTGCCTACTACCTGGTCCCAGGGGAACCCCATCGACATTATCGGTGATGCAACGCCTGATCGGTACGAAGCGGCACTGTCGATATGCCTGGAGACTAAAGATATCCACGGTATCATCGTTATCATGTCGCCACAAGCCATGGCAGATGCACTGGCAGTGGCCAAGGCTGTCGCCAACGTAACAAAACAATCCACTAAGGTGGTGCTGACATGCTGGATGGGAGGCGAACAAGTGGCCCCCGGTAGAGAATATCTTGAAAGTAACGGCATACCAACTTTTCAAACACCGGAAGCGGCGGTTGAGGCATTTTCCTATCTCAGAAATTTTCACCTAAACCAGCAGTTACTGTTGCAAACGCCTCCCCCCGTGGATATGAAAAAACGAGCTGATGTGCAGGGCGCACAACTCATTATCGAAAACACCTTGGCGGAAGGGCGAAAAGTTTTAACCGAACTTGAGTCTATGGCAGTGTTGTCCGCTTTTAAGATTCCCACTACGCGGGCGGCCCTGGCAAGAAACGCCAACGAAGCTTTGATACACGCCGAGTCCATAGGCTACCCGGTGGTCATGAAAGTTTATTCAAAAGATATTTCACATAAGTCGGATGTGGGCGGCGTACGGCTGGGCATCGCCAGTGCCGCCACTGTGCTAACTACCTACACGGATATCGTCGAACGAGTA
Organism: Porticoccaceae bacterium; assembly: GCA_028280905.1. Lineage (GTDB taxonomy): Bacteria > Pseudomonadota > Gammaproteobacteria > Pseudomonadales > Porticoccaceae > JANQKW01. The sequence continues at coordinate 1,236 of JANQKW010000299.1, read as the reverse complement.
AAAGCTCAACAGCCAGAGGCCAAGGTGGAAGGTGTAACCGTTGAAAGCATGTACACCACCAAAGCCGGCCGGGAGCTGCTAGTAGGCATGTTTACCGACCCTATTTTTGGCCCGGTGATTACCTTTGGTGCGGGTGGCACCGCAGTAGAAATTCTTCGCGACAGAGAAGTAGCGCTACCACCTCTTAACCGGACCCTGGTGCAGGAGCTGATCAGTAGAACCAATATTGCAAAGATGTTAGGACCATTTCGCCAGCTGCCGGCGGCAAAACTAGAAGCGATTGAAGAGGTGGTGCTCGCGGTGTCGGAAATGGCCTGTGAACTACCATGGATTAAAGAACTGGACATCAATCCCCTAATTGTCGACGACAGAGGTGCTGTCGCAGTCGATGCGAGAATAGTCATCGATCATTATTCCGGCACAAGCCGTTACGACCATTTGGCAATACACCCCTACCCTCACGACCTGATTAGCCAAGCCCGGCTGCACTCCGGGGTAAACCTGACTATTCGTCCCATTCGGCCAGAAGACGCGACTATCGAAAAGTCTTTTGTTGACAACCTGTCTAAGCGATCCAAGTACTACCGCTTCCTACACGGCATGAGAGAGCTATCGCCGGAACTCCTTGCGCGCTTTACTCAAATCGACTATGACCGCGAAATGGCACTGATAGCCATTGTCAACGAAGCGGGTTCGGATGTGGAAGTCGGCGTCGCGCGCTATATAACCTGCGTCGACAAGATCAGCTGTGAATTTGCGGTTGTTGTCGCCGATGCCTGGCAACGGCACGGCATTGCTTTTCGGCTGATGAAAGCGCTAATAAACAGCGCACGCCAAAAAGGCCTGCAATCGATGGTGGGCTCGGTACTGGCTGAAAATACCACGATGTTGCAATTTTGTCGTCGTCTCGGATTTGACTCTGAACCCGACCCACATGACAGAAGCCTGGTGACGGTAACAAAAAGCCTGCATTAGGTCGTTACCCCGCTGTGCTCTCGAGCCTGGATCTAGCGGTAATACTTGTCTCCTGAAACTGGCCTATCAACCCGCTGGCATCGTCACTGAGTTATCAGCACCCCGGTTATTTGGCAAAAGACCAAACGATACACCAACTTGTTGGCTAATTTGCACGTTTCATTCCTCCGGCAACACAGCGCGTTGGTGGGAGGTCACCAGCTACCTCCACCCGATACCGATGGGTTGGGCCATGCAGTATCTGGTGATCAACCAGGACGT
>JANQKW010000199.1 GCA_028280905.1 Porticoccaceae bacterium | reverse complement strand
GGGAACAGTGTTTGAGACTCGCTGTGAACCCATCCCTGGGCGCTCCGCACCGGCATCCCTGCCGGTGAGGGTCTCAAACACTGTCCCCAGACGCCCGCTCACGTCGGTGCTACTTGTGACGCGCGGAGCGGGTGTCTAGGAAATACTTTTGAGACCCTCGTCGACAGGGATGTCGACGCGGAGCTTACATGGACGTATTCACAGCGAGTCTCAAAAGTATTTCCTAGATAACCGCGGGGTGCCGGCACCAACTCAAATAACGTCAGTTCATGGCACAATATTATCTGGAAGCCTTTGTCGGAACGAATTGTGCCGTAAGTCTCAACTTTTCTCCCGTATATCAGCAAATGATTGATTGTTTCTTTTATATGTCACCTCCCTGCCCGATAATGCCTACAGAGGATATCGCTAGCCCTAGAAACCAATAAAGCAGACAACCACCTGAAATAGCGTTAAGTGCAGGGGTGTCGCCGAATATAAAAGAAAGGAATACTGATGAAAAGCACCCTGAGAAAAGCCGTTATTCCCGTCGCCGGCCTTGGCACCAGAATGTTGCCGGCCACCAAGGCGATACCCAAAGAGATGCTGCCGGTGGTCGACAGGCCGCTGATTCAGTATGTGGTCAATGAAGCGATCGCGGCCGGTATCAAGGAAATCGTGCTGGTAACCCATGCCAGTAAAAACTCCATTGAAAACCACTTTGATACCAGCTTTGAATTGGAAGCACAGTTAGAGAGCCGGGTAAAAAGGCAATTGCTGGAAGACATTCGCGCCATCGTGCCGCCCGGTATTACCGTTATTTCGGTTCGCCAGGCCGAGGCAAAAGGGCTCGGGCATGCGATAAGCTGCGCGCGTTCCGTGGTAGGGGAAAACCCCTTCGCGGTTCTGTTGCCCGATGTGCTGATTGACGAGTATCAATCCAATCCCAAAAAAGACAACCTTTCCGCAATGGTGCGCCGCTATGACAGCACTTCGCACAGCCAGATTATGGTTGAGCCGGTGGAGTGGGAACTGGTCAATAAATACGGCGTAGTTGATTGCGCGGGGCTTAATCTTGAGGAGGGCGGTTACGCGGAAATAAAAGGCATGGTGGAAAAACCGGACACGGATGCCGCGCCGTCCAATATGGCGGTTGTGGGCCGTTATATCCTTTCATCAGAGATCTGGAACCTGCTGGAAAAAACAGCGCCCGGCGCCGGCGGGGAGATTCAGTTGACAGACGCCATTGTCCACCTGTTGCGCATGGAAACGGTGGAAGCCTTCAGAATCAAGGGGCGCAGCCATGATTGCGGCAGCAAGCTGGGCTACGTCGAGGCCAATATCGCCTATGCATTGAATCATCCTGAAATCGGTAGTGATGTCGCACAACTTATCCAAAACATGAGCGCGGAACCGGGCAAGGTGGTGCACCTGCCCTGATTGGGATTGCCAAAGGCGGGGACGTAACCGCCAACCCCGCCTCGAATGGCCGGGAAGAGGCTGGTAGCGTCCTCTTCCCGGGTCTTCCATGAAAACACTTCTTTGCCGCTATGGTTTAAACTAGTACTCCTTCAAGGTGATAATCACGGAAATATGTCAAAAAATATCTTGGTTACCGGGGCGACCGGCTTTATCGGCAGTAATTTTTGCCGCCGGGCAATTGCCGAAGGTTATCAGCTGCACGGGTTGACCCGTGACATAAGCGCAGCGCGGGAAAAACTGCCGGAAGCCGTCAAGTTCTATAACACTTTGGATGACCTGCCGCGAGAAATCCGGTTTTCCACGGTGCTTAACCTGGCCGGCGAGCCGCTGGTGTCGGGGCGTTGGAACAAGCGGCGTAAAGCGGTATTCCGCCAAAGCCGCATTGGCACGACCAAGGCGCTGTTAAGCTACTTTGGTCAACGAGAGTCCGCCCCCGAGCTGCTGATCAGCGGCTCCGCAATTGGCTATTACGGGCCCCATTCGAACAGAAAGCTGGACGAATCCGGGACCCACAAAGACAGCTTCTCCCATCAACTCTGCTCCGACTGGGAGCGGGAAGCCCGGGAATTCGTCAATTTGAGCACCAGGGTTTGTTACTTGAGAACCGGGATAGTGCTGGGAAACAGCGAAGGTGCCCTGGCAAGGATGTTGCCGGCATTTAAACTCGGCTTAGGCGGGCCTATCGGGCGCGGTAACCAGTGGATGTCCTGGATACATATTGAGGATATCATCGGGCTGATTTTTCACTGTATGGAACGGCAAGATTTAAGCGGCGCCATTAACGCGACTGCTCCGGAGCCGGTCAGAAACAAACGTTTTTCCAAAACGCTGGGGCGTTCGCTGCAAAGGCCGGCTGTTTTACCCATGCCTTCATTACTGGCGAAAATGCTGTTTGGCGAGATGGCCAGGGAGTTATTGCTGACGGGGCAGTGCGTGATTCCCAGAAAGGCGGTGGAGACGGGGTTTGAGTTTAAGTACCCGGATTTGCCAAGCGCACTGGATAATCTACTGGCTAAATAGCAGCTCTTTTAGTCGCCGCGGTAGACACACCCGCTGGTGCAGGTTTCCTTGATCTGAATTTTGCTGAGCGACGGCAGCGACGGTTTGAGTTTGTTCCATAGCCAGCGGGCTATATTCTCACTGGTGGGATTTTCCAAGCCGGGAATCTCGTTCAAATAGTAGTGATCCAGTTGCTCAATGCAGGGTTTTACTGCCTTTTTTAGGTCCGCGAAGTCCATTATCCAACCGGAGTCTTCGCCGGGTTGTCCGCTAATATAAACAGTTACCAGAAAAGAGTGACCGTGCAGACGGGCACACTTGTGACCCTCCGGCACGTTCGGCAACCGGTGCGCGGCCTCAAAGCTGAATTCTTTAAAAATTTCCATAAAATGCGGCGGTAAATCGATTCGGCGGTTATCTTAATGGTCGCTATAACTAATGTATAGCAGCCGTTTGACCATCTGTTTGACACAAGCCCATATTTCGGTAGAATGCGCCTCTCTTCCAAAGGGGGTGGTTAGCTCAGCTGGGAGAGCGACGGCCTTACAAGCCGTAGGTCACAGGTTCGATCCCTGTACCACCCACCAAGTAAGACAATTGCTGCGGACCG
>JANQKW010000158.1 GCA_028280905.1 Porticoccaceae bacterium | reverse complement strand
GCTTCGACACATCCATTACAATCGCCTAATCCTTGGAACTGGAATCCAGTTGATATCGCTTTAGTCTCTACTTCATATTCCGTGTAGGACAAGCCTGCTGTCACTACGACTTCATCAAAGTCCCAGTCGGCTCTGAATTGATACTGATCAATAGTATTCTCGATAGCAATGTTACGAAGAACCGAGCCTAGCGGAGAAAATCCGTCAACGTCCTGAAATTCACTAACATCTCGGCCATCCCGGTTGGCACCCGACGCGTCGACAATAACACTCACACCACTCGGGGAGTAATCCAGATCAAAGCCTACCCCAAGCGGTCCTTGAAGTATTTGCAAATTATCGTTGAGTTCACCATCGGGCTGGCTCACCGCTTCAGATGAATGTGCATCAAAGGTTAGGCTGAGGCTGTCAGTTACCTGCCAGTCAAGATTTAAACCAAACGAATCATTTTCAATCACCAGTTCATTTTCATAAACCAATGCATCGGCAGCAAAAGATGTTCGGTTAGCACTATCAACGGTAAAGTTTTCGGTCAAGCGTGTATTAATCACAGGGCTGCCGGCGACCACGCCAAACAAACCCGTTAAATAACGGCTTTGGTCTCGCTCAAAACGAGACAGAACATAGTCCAACGTGATTTCGAGCTCTTCAGTAGGAGCAAACTGTGCTACAAACTGTGCATTTGTGCGTGTCCGCTCGTTGTGTTGAATTTCCGATATCGTTGAAACTGGACGGTAAACGTAAGGCGCGTCGCCGCAATCAGAGCTAGGATCGTTACACCAGGCTTCATAACTACCATCGGGATCAGTTGGTGAAGCTTTTGGTTCATCCCGCAACCAGCCATCGGTGTGTGTTGATAACTCACTGAAGTTACGTTCTGAGTATGAAAAGTTTGCCAACAGTCCAACTCTGCCCTCAGCAAGGATCGTGGAGAAAAGCCCACCTAATTCCGGGGTTACCGAATCACCCTCTTCCACGGACGCGTCATGTATTCCCGCCAGGCTAAATACGGCTGTTGTCTCGCCGTAATCAAAAGGCCTAGCCGTTTGAATATTAACAGTTGCTCCCATGCCGCCGGAAGGTACGTTGGAGCGGGCGGTTTTATATACCTGTACGCCAGTTACGGATTCAGATGCAATTTCGGCAAAGTTAAATGCTCGGCTTTGCGTTGCTGACGCAATGCTCTCTTGCTCCGGCGAGGATGTCACTGGCATCTGGCGGCCGTTTAAGGTAACCATATTAAAGCTGGGGCCCAAGCCACGAACGGTGATTTGGTTGCCCTCGTTGTTTTGGCGGTCGATCGACACGCCGGTAATGCGCTGCAACGATTCCGCCAGGTTGGCATCGGGAAACTTACCAATGTCCTCCGCCGAGATGGCGTCTACAACCCCAGATTCATTTCGCTTAACATCCATAGAAGCCGTAAGCGCACCGCGAATACCTGTAACTATAACTTCTTGCATCAACTCGGATTCGGTATCGCTCTCCACAGCGAAAACGCCGTTAGGTATGGACATACCGGCGGAGATTGCCGCAACGGCCAGACTAAGTTTCGTTTTCTGTAACATTATCAGCCCCCCTTGGGTGATTTTAGCAATTGTAATCTTTGATGGTGGCTAGGCCACTTGGGTATCTGTGTCGCTTCAAGCGGCTTCATAAACGTATATGTAAACGTTTACAGAAATGAATGTAAACGTTTTCTTTTAAGAAGTCAAGTGACATCGCGTCGATAATTGCCGGTTCGCCGTAACCGGAAAATATTTAAGATATTTTTCTACGAGAAGTTCCAAATTTGCCGGCGATTTGTCTGTCAAAATCGGCCAATTTTTGCGGCATAGCAATTATCGCCGATGGAACGCAGAGAATTTACAATGCCGGATAACGTGTATTAGTTTGCGCTTTGGTTTGGTGCTGCGAATCCGCGGGTATCTAGGAACGTCTTTTGAGACGCGCTGTGAACCCATCCCTGGGCGCTCCGCGTCGACATCCCTGTCGACGAGGGTCTCAAAAGACGTTCCTAGACACCCGCTAATGCAGGTGCCAACAACTTCACGCATGACTATTTACCGAGTTTCTCTGTAGCTAACCCTCTCGGTTTATGCACCGCCGTAAGCGGCCGTCTGGGAACAGTGTTTGAGACCCTCACCGGCAGGGGCAGATATTTGCTCCTGCAATATCGGCATTTCCGCCATCCTTGGCGGTCAAGCCGGCGCAGAGCTTACACGGACGTATTCACAGCGTGTTCCGAAACCCTTACCCAATCACAGCCGCCACCGATCCGGAAAAGTATGACTAATTTATCCCAGACACTAGTGTGCGAAAGCGGGAATGATTAGCTAGTCAGGTGATCCACCAAACGATAGCTCAAGGCCAATAGGGTTAAGGTCGGGTTGGCGTACCCGCTGGTGGCAAATACCGAACTGCCGGCGATATACAGGTTGTCGATGCCGTGCACGCGGCAGTTACTATCGACCACCCCATAGCGGGGGTCTTCACTCATTCTTGTCGAGCCCATATGGTGAAAACCGCCCCACATCTGCGGATGCCAATTGCCGGGGCTATCGTCCTGCGGGTCGAAATTTTCAAACCATTGCGCCAGGCGCAACCGGCCCAGGTCCAGCCGCCCCAGCTCCGCGCCCAGTTTGTTGGCCATCACTTTTATCGAGCGGCGGTCCAGCTCATTCAGTTTCCACTGGGTTCTGAGGCCCGGCAGTCCCAGTGCATCCTTGTTATCCGACAAGAGCACGCGACTCTCCCGGTTTGGACTTTGCTCCATCCGCGCCTGTACCAGAATAGCATCGTTACCAGCGGTTTTTTTCAATGCCGGTTCAATGCCTTCTTGCAAAGCCAGCGGGATGAAGTCGATAACCTCGCCGGCGTTTTTCAGCAGATACCAGATTTTCTCAAACACCCGGTCGGGCAGCTGCCCCCGCCTGGCCCGCTTGGCCATTGATACCAGCACCTGGGCCGGCGAATCAAAGGGAACGCCTTTGCGGAACAGCAAACTGCTATTCAATAGTTGCTCAGCTTGCTGTTGCTGTTCGGAAAGCCGGATGCCAACCTGCGCAACTGCTCCGTTGTAGCCGTCCTCAGGCAGGTTTTTGGCGCCCATAATCACCTGCAGGGCTTTTTTGCTGGCATTGTCCTTGGGCACCACTTCGGCGATATCCACATGGGGATGCTGCATAAAATAGCGTCCCACATTGTCGTGCCGGTTGCCGATGCCTTTCGGGTCCACGGT
>JANQKW010000157.1 GCA_028280905.1 Porticoccaceae bacterium | reverse complement strand
CAAGAAGAAATCCATTCGCAGCTATGTACTGCGAACCGGCCGGATGACCGAGGGCCAGCAGCGGGCGTTTGAAAAACACTGGCCAAAATACGGTTTGGGCTTAAATCAGGGTCCGATTGAGCCGGTGGAGATTTTCCAGCGCGAGGCGCCGCTGGTGTTGGAAATCGGCTTCGGCATGGGGGATTCGTTGTTGCAGATGGTCAGCGCCGAACCGGACAAGGACTTTATTGGGGTTGAAGTCCACACGCCCGGCGTGGGCCGCTTGATTAACCGCGCCGGTAAGGCGGGCCTGAACAACCTTCGGGTATTTCTGGCTGACGCCGTCGACGTGTTGGAAGACTGTATTCCCGACGATTGCCTCGCCCGGTTGCAGCTTTATTTCCCGGACCCCTGGCACAAAAAGAAGCACAATAAACGGCGGCTGGTACGCGCGGAATTTGTACAGCAGGCGCGACGCAAATTGCAGGCTGGAGGAGTCCTGCACATGGCGACGGATTGGCAGGCCTACGCGGAGCAAATGCTAGAGGTGATGCGCGACGCTGAAGGATTTGAAAACCAGGCTGGCGCATCGGGATATGCGGTGCGTCCGGACTATCGCCCGGTAACTAAATTTGAGCAACGGGGCGAGAAGTTAGGCCACGGCGTCTGGGATTTGCTGTTTACCAAGCGTTAAAAGCGTAAATGATAAAGCTGCCAAGACGGCATAGCCGATGAAACTGTGAACCGATGAAAGGCACAAATCCGTTTTGGGATTACTCCCTGCGCCTTTACGCTGAACCGGGCGTAGAGGAAACCTGCCTGAAGCTGCAGCAAGGATTTGGTGTGAATGTCAATATGCTGCTGTTTTGCTGTTGGCTGGACGCACAGCAAGTGCCCTTCAGCAAGAGCCTGCTGCAGCGGGCTGAGCGGGGTATTGGCGCCTGGGAGCAGCAGGTAGCAAAACCGCTGCGAAGCATAAGGCAGTGGGTCAAATTCGAGCAGGGCGAGCGACAGACTGCGTTTTATCGGCAATTGAAAAACATGGAACTGGACGCGGAGCGTATTGAGCAGGATACATTGCTAACGTTTTGCCCGGACATATCCGGTTCCCGCGCAAAAGCAGGGGCAGGCAATCTCGACGGCTACTTGCGTGGTTTCCAGGGGCTCAACCGTGACAGATTGAAGCCGATATTGTTAGCCAGCGCAAAAATTCAGTAATGTATTTATCAAGTATCCGGGGTAAGATGGGTGCCTTTTTTTAAGACAGCGAAAGGAATTCTTAAATGAAATTTAAATCTTTGGTTCTGGCGGCGGCGATAACAGCTGTATTGAGCGGCTGTGAAAGGCAGGCGGAAACAACGGAACACAACACAGGAGTGCCGCTGGAGTCGCAGGAGGCAAAAATCAGTTATATTCTCGGCACCAATATAGGCAGCCAGTTTAAAAGTGAGGAAATCAACATCGATGAGCAAGCGCTTCTAGCCGGGATAACAGACGCCATCGCCGGCAACACTCCCAGGATGGATCAGGAAGAAATCGTGGCGGTTTTACAATCCTTCCAGGATCAACAAGTCGCCAGGCAGGAAGAATCCATGAAAGTAAAAGCCGAGGCGAATCTGCTCGAAGGCCAGCAATTCCTTTCCGAAAATGCAACCAAGGAGGGTGTGGTAACCCTTGAAAGTGGTCTGCAGTACAAGGTGATAGAGTCGGGGGAGGGCAACTCTCCCGCCGTGGATGATATCGTACAGGTACACTACCGGGGCACGCTGATCGACGGATCCGAATTTGACAGTTCCTTCAAGCGAGGTGTGCCGGCGGAGTTCGGTGTCAATCAGGTGATTCCCGGCTGGACGGAAGCGCTGCAATTGATGAAAGAGGGGGCAAAGTGGGAGCTGTATATTCCGTCGGAATTGGCTTATGGCCCAGGTGGTACGGGTGGGCCCATCGGTCCCAACCAGACGCTGTTATTTGAGGTGGCACTGTTAAAGATTTTGCCCGCTGAAAAGGAAGCAGAGTAGCAACGATCGAAAGAAGCGCCGCAAGGCGCTTTTTTTATGGTTAGCGATTGATCAGCCATCCTCTGTAATAGATCACGACGGGGATTTGCGGGCAGTATTGTGCCAATAGCGGACGTTGCTGGTGTTGGTTTGGTGCCAGCATCTCGCGGCCATCTGCGGACAGTGTTTGGGACTCGCTGTGAATACATCCCTGTAAGCTCCGCGTCGACATCCCTGTCGACGA
>JANQKW010000156.1 GCA_028280905.1 Porticoccaceae bacterium | reverse complement strand
GGGAACCCTCGCCCTCCCACCCTGAAGGCGAGCAACGAATGCCCGCCATTATCCACTCCTCGGGCAGCACCGGAACACCTAAGGGCGCGATTATTTCGGAAGCCGCTAACAGGTTGAACTGGGCAGCTCCCGAAAAAGCCTTCCCCATGTCCACTGTTTGCTTTGCACCGCTGAACCACCTTTTGGGCCGCAATACCACACTCTTTGCGCTGCGCACGGGTGGTACCGTTTACTTCACCTTGGCGCCGGACATGTCCACGCTGTTCGAGGATATTCGGATAACGCGGCCCACCTATATGAGCTTTTTCCCGCGGGTATTTGACCTCATCTACCAGCACTACCAGAACGAAGTGGCCAGTCGGGTTAAGACCGGTGAGGGCAGCGAGGAGGAAATCAGCGAAATTGTGAAAAAGGAGATGGGCGCCAGCTATCTGGGTGACCGGCTCCGGGCAGGGCTGGTCGGTGGAGCGCCGACCGCACAGAAGGTGATGGACTTTATCAGAGACTGCTTTGGCATCCTGCTCAACGAAGGTTACGGTAATACCGAATCGGGCACGGGTTCCGTGGCGCTCGATGGAAAAATCCTCCGCCCGCCGGTGCTCGAATACAAATTGCGCGATGTGCCGGAACTCGGTTACTACACAACGGATAAGCCTTATCCGCGCGGCGAGCTGCTCTACAAAAGCAGCGTCCAGATCACCCAGTATTACAAGCAGCCGGACGCCACGGCGGGCCTGTTGGATGAAGACGGCTTTTCCTGTACCGGCGATATCGTCGAGGAGCACGGGCCGGACCATGTGGTGGTGATTGACCGCCGCAAGGATGTACTCAAACTGTCGCAGGGTGAGTATGTGGCGGTGGGCAATCTGGGCGCTATGTTTGAAGGTGGCAGTGCTGCTACCAAACAGATTTATGTTTACGGCAACTCGCAACAGGCATACCTTGTCGCCGTGGTGGTACCCGACGAAGAGATTGCCACCGCCCGTTTGGGCGAGGGGTACACCGACGCGCAGCTAAAAAATCTGATTCGGGATGAAATGCAGAGGGTTGCCGCGAAGGAGGGGTTGAAAAGCTTTGAAGTGCCGAGAGATTTTATTATCGAACGCGAGCTGTTCGGCCAGGAAAACGGATTGCTTTCCAGTATCAGAAAAAAACTCCGGCCGGCGTTAAAGAGAAAGTACGGCGAGCGGCTTGAGGCGCTTTATCAAGAGCAGCAACAGCGGCAAGAAGAAGAACTCAAGGCCCTGAAGGATCCGGGCTCGCCGCTCAGCACGCTGGAGAAGGTCGGGAAATTACTGGAAGTCAATCTGCGGGTTCAGGGTATTGACCTTTCTCAACCTAAAACCTTTGCCGAACTCGGCGGAGATTCCCTTGGCGCGGTACTTTTTTCGCTGTCCATCGAGGAGGTTTTCGGGGTCAGCCTGCCGGCTGACACGATTCTCAGCCCGACGGGCAACCCCGAAAAATGGGCGCAGCTTATTGAGCAGCAACTATCCGGTGGTGGAGACCGGCCCACATTTGCCAAAATTCACGGGGAGGGCGCAACGTCTATCGGCGCCGACGATTTGCAACTCAGCAAGTTCCTCGGCGATGACCTGATAGAGCGGGCGGCAGCGGCGCTGGAACCAAGCGAGGACGTGAAAACCGTGCTGCTGACCGGCGGCAATGGATTCCTCGGCCATATTGTCTGTCTGGAATGGCTTGAGAAACTGGCGCCCAGGGGCGGCAAACTGGTTTGTCTGGTTCGCGCGGCCGATAACGCGGCGGCGCGGCAACGGCTGGACCAGGCTTTTGAAGGCGTCGATCCCGCGTTTGAAAAACGCTATCACGAACTGGCGGAGAATCACCTTGAAGTACTCGCCGGCGATGCCGGCGATGAGAAACTGGGGTTAAGCGAAGAGGACTTTGAGCGCCTGTCCGGTGAGGTGGACCGCATCTCTCACGTCGCCGCGCTGGTCAATCACCGCTTCGCCTACGAGCATCTCTTTGGTCCCAATGTGGTGGGTACCGCCGAGATCATTCGCCTGGCGCTGACCATACGCAAGAAACCCATCGATTTCGTATCTACGGTCGGAGTGTATCCGCTTCTCGATGCCAGTGAGGGCTTAATTGAGGATGCCCCGCTGCGAGCTAAAATCAAACTGCTGGACTATTACGCCGCCGGATACGCCGCCAGCAAATGGGCCAGCGAGCATCTGCTGCTGAAAGCCAACCGGCAGTTTGGGTTGCCGGTCAACAATTTCCGCGGCGACATGATGCTGCCGCACCGGGTGTACGAAGGTCAGTTCAATATTGCCGATAATTTTACACGGCTGCTCTACAGTGTCATCAAAACCGGCCTGGCGCCTCAGTCCTTTTATGAACCGGCGCCGGACGGCGGCAACGCCAACGGGCATTACGACGGGTTGCCGGTAGACGTGGTGGCCGCCACTGTGGCCGGCGTTGACGATAATCTGGTCGATCAATACCGCAACTACAATATCGAGAACTATCATCACGATGATGGCTGTTCGCTGGATGCTTTTGTCGATTGGATCGAAGCTGCGGGATATCCGATAACAAGGATTGAGCACCACGGCGAATGGTTCCAGCGTTTTACCGAGCGGCTGAAGGCTCTGCCCGACCAGGAAAAACAGCAGTCAGTGCTCGAGGTGAGAGGCGCTTTCGCGAATCCCCAGCGAGTGGGAGCCGGCAATGTGGGGTGTGATAATTTCAAGGCCTTGGTGAAGACACTTGAGGTGGGGCCCGAAGTACCGCATTTGTCTCAGGATTACATTAATAAATTTCTTGAGGATATGTGTTTGTTAGGCATGATAGAGCCACCCCGGAAAACCACGGCCGCTTGACATGTGCTGGTTTGCGCTTGATCAGAGATCTTGCGTAGAGGGTTGTAATGCGGCCCGAAAGTCGGCACCGTGCCAATAAGAGGCGTTTGCTGTCTTGGTTTGGTGCCACATATCCGCGGCCATCTGGAAACAGTGTCTGAGACTCGCTGTGAACCCGTCCCTGGGCGCTCCGCACCGGCTTCCCTGCCGGTGAGGGTCTCAAACACTGTTTCCAGACGCCCGCTTACTTAGGTGCTAGCGGCGTTACAAGTGGCAACGACACTAGCGGGTGTCTAGGAACTCCTTTTGAGACCCTCGTCGACACGGATGTCGACGCGGAGCTTACACGGACGTATTCACAGCGAGTCTCAAAAGGCGTTCCTAGATAGCCGCGGGAAGGTGGCACCAATCACCTGAGGCACAGTTGCGACTAAAAAGCTGGCCGACCGGAGTTCCAGCCTGCTTGCAGTCATGGTTTAATGCGCGCTTGTCAGGGGATTCCGGGTTACCAAATCTATGCATCGGGTGTGGACACGCCGGCAAACCCAAGTACTGATGGTGCTGAGGGTTTTCGAACTCAACAGGAGCGCACTGGGCATGAGAATAGGCACTATTTTGCTGTGTTGCGCATTGCTGGCGGGCTGCAGCGTTAAGATGGCTTACAACAATTTCGACCGCTTGGTGCGTTGGGGAGTGAGCGATTATGTGAACCTCAATCGCGAACAGAAAGACCTGTTACAGCACGAAATTGAGCGTTTACATTTGTGGCACCGTCACAACCACCTGCCGCAGTACGCGGAATTCACAAATAGCCTGGTGTTTACCATCTCGGATGGTATCAGTGAACAGACATTGGCGGACCTGTTCACTCAGTTTGAGGTGTGGTTCGATGAAGTGGAAACCGAAGCCACGCCGATCGTGATTGCAATGCTGGCCTCCTTGACCGATGCGCAGGTAGAGGCACTGCCAAAGCGGCTGGAAGACGCCAACCTGGAACTTGCCGAACCGGAATTAGACAAGCCATTGCAGGAAAGTCAGGCGCGGTGGGCGGATGAATTCGCCGATGTGCTAAAGAACTTCACCGGACGGCTGACCAAGGAGCAACTCGCTTACTTGCAACGCCGCTCATCGGAGTATCAACCGGAGCGCGTGCTGTGGGTGGAGTACCGGCGGCGCTACCAGCAAGTCTTGCTGGACCTGCTGGCGCTGCGGCGCGACGGCGAGACGTTCGCCGCAGCCTACAAGGCGTTTTCGGCGCAGCGCGAAGCCTATTACGGCCCTGATTTGACCGAGGTATTCGCCAACAATAAGCGCTTGAACCGGGAAACGGCGGTATATGTGCTGTCTAACCTGACGCCGCGTCAAAGCGAGCGCTTCGCTGAAAGATTGCATGAGTTAAGCGAAGATTTTCAGGAACTGGCGGAACAAATCTGAGACTTTTTATTATTAGACATCTTGGTTAACGGACTGCATTGTGCAGTAGCGGACATTTTGGGTTGGCGCCACTTTCCCGTCCCGCCAGGAATGGAGGAAGTGTCGCGAATTGTCGGGAGCAATATGTTTCTTTCCGGGTTTACAGACGATAAGATCACATACGCTATTGAACCCGCTATTATTCGCGCTGGGCTTCTCACTCGCGAACGCATAGAATTTGCCCGACATGATTACCGGGCCAAGTCGCCTTATTGCGTACACGGGTGACCGGTGGGAATACACTTACACATAAAAGATGCACAACAAAGGTAGGCAAATGACTCAAGCAATCATCAGAATATTTACCACGGGACTTCCCCGCAACCTGAAACGCGCCGCTGCGCTAGCCGCGGTAACGGTCGCTGCAATGACCGGCTGCAGTCAGGACAGCGGGCCCGCCGATGACGCGGCAACGGTTGAGCAGCCCGTCGCCAGCGACCTGTCCGGCCAGGCGCCCGAACTGACGCTCGAGGCCATTATCGCCGCGCGTTCCGAAGAAGCCAGGGCCCGCGACAAGTGGCGCCATCCGCGCGAAACACTTGAGTTCTTCGGACTGCAACCGGATCACTTTGTCGTTGAGATGATGCCCGGCGACGCCATGTGGTACACGGATGTTATCGCCCCCTATGTCGCCGAGCGGGGCCGTTTTGGCGCGATTGCTTATCCCACCTCTATGTACCTGGCATTCCTCACCAATCCCAGCGAAGAGCGCGTCGCGAGAATCCACAGCTGGCGCGATCGATTCCCCGGCGAGCTGACAGCCAAAGTGGACTTGGCGCAACCGCCGCTCGCCTTTGAATACGGCGACATTCCGCAGGATGTTATCGGCCAGGTCGATATGGTGCTGATGCTGCGCGAGCTGCATAACTACAACCGCGTCTCCGAGGAAAATACCTACCTGCAAGATACGCTTAAAGATACCTTTGACATGCTCAAACCCGGCGGCGTGGTCGGCGTGGTGCAACATCGCGCCCCCGAAGAAGCGGAGGGCCCCGACGGCGACGGGTCCTACGGCTATATGAAACAATCGCAAGTGATCGAGGTTTTCCAAGCGGCCGGCTTCATGCTTGAGGAATCGAGCGAAATTAACGCCAACCCCAACGACAACCCGGAAACAGAAGCGCGCTCCGAAGGCGTGGTGGGCATTGTCTGGCGCCTGCCGCCCACCTACTATTACGGCGAAAAGGACAGGGCGATATTCGAAGCCGTGGGCGAAACCGACCGGATGACATTGCGTTTCCGGAAGCCCGCGGAGTAACCATCTCAACTTGTTAAATAGACTACGGGGCGAAGTGCCGTGCTTGAAAATATTGATATCTTGCAAATCTACCCTGAGCAGTCGTCCGATCCGGGCGTGCGCGCCATTCGTTTTGCCGCGGGACTGGCGGCGGAACTGGGCGCGCAACTCTATGTCAGCGGTGCGCCGCCGACTGATCGAGGCCATGGGTTCTACGATCTGGATGATCAGTCTATCGGCAATACCTTGCCGTCGGTTTGGGCTGGCCAGGGCGACGCCGGCAGGCTGCGACTGATTTTGACAACCGGCACCGAAGACAGCGGCAAAATGCATCTGGCGGGCGATTACAGCGCGGTATTCGTTGAAATGGAACACTGGCAGACCGAGGAAACCCTGTTCGCGGCATCCGGCATCGCTCATCTGCTGGGTGACCCGGGGCGTGAGCCTCTGGTTCCCGCCGCCAATTTCGCGGCCCATACCATTGGCTACGCCACCTACGCAGCACTGGTCGCGATTGCGGGCAAATTTAACCGCTTTGGCGTTGCCGATTCGGCTATCGTACCCGGCCTTGGAGCCTTTACCTGGGCAAACTGGAAATCGATAGTCTGCGCATCCGTGGGACAGGGGCTGTGTCGCCAGGGCGAGAAATTAGCCTGGCCAATCCTGAAGACCGACGACGGCCATATCGCGTTCCTATTTCGCGAAAAAGACTGGCCTGTGGTAATCGATCTGATTGGGGCTGACGAGGAATACAAAGATTTCAACGGCTTGCGCCGGGACCGGGAGCGCTTTATGCAACCGGTGATTGACTGGTGCCAAACCCACAGCCAGAGGGAAATCGTCGCGGCCTTCGAAGAGCATGGTATTCCCGGCGCGCCGGTATTGACCATTCCGGAAATGCTGGAAGACCCGCTGTTCCTGCATCGGGAAACCTTCAAGGAAGTTGCCGGCGGGCGCCGCATTCCCCGGCCCCCGTTGCGAATCGCCAGCCAAGTACAAGCCTGCGCGCCGGCGCAAAGCCAGGCCGATCACGGAATCCAGCAACTGCCCCTAAGCGGCATGCGCGTATTGGACTTCGGCATTATCGGCGCGGGATCCGGCACGTCCGCTCTGCTCGCCGATATGGGCGCCGATGTGATCAAGGTGGAGTCCGCCGATCGCCCCGACCCCTTCCGAGTCTGGAGTTGGGCGGCAACCGCCAATGAGGGAGAGGAGTCACCGCTGTTCAAGTGTAAAAACCGCAATAAGCGCGCGATTGCGGTGGATTTGAAAACCGCTCAGGGCAAACGGGATTTCTTCGAGCTTGCCAAATCCGCGGATATCGTGCTGGAGAACTATCGCCGCGGTGTGCTGGATCGGCTCGGCGTTACCTTCGACGCGCTAAGGGCGGTCAATCCCAGGATCCTGCTGGCCTCGATTTCAGGTCAGGGGTTAGACGGGCCGGGTTCCACCAATGCCTCATTCGGATCATCGCTGGAAGCCAACGGGGGTTTTGCATCGGTAACCCGGTACCAAAACGGCCCGCCCTGCATCTCGGGCCCCAATCTCAACTACCCGGATCAAACCATCAACTTCGCCGGCGCCGCAACAGTGGCGGCAGTCGCGATTGATTGTCGATTGAACGGGGTTGCTCGGCATATCGACGTCGCCCAGCGCGACTGCGCAACCTATCAATTGGGCGATGTAATTGGCTATGTCACAGCGGGTGGCAGTGAGGATATTGACGCGATTCGCAAAGCGCTCGGACGCCCGGCCTTGTCGGCGATTTTTCAGTGCGCCGATGATAGGTACGTGGCACTGGCGGCCGACAACGAGCGTGTTGTTGCGGCGATTGACGGACTGCAATCCCTGGATCAGGCCAGCGTGGCACGGTGGGCGCGCACCCAGCCCTCGAGCCGGGCAATCGCCGGCTTTATCGGCGCCGGAGGCGGCGCCGCGCTGTGTCGAGACGGAGGTGACCTGCTGCGGGATCAATCGCTGTTCGACCGGCAGATTTTTGGCCGCAGCCCGGACGGCACGCTGGTGAAGGGGTTTCCGTTTCAGTTGCTTGAAACACCCATGGCGATTTGGGGTGATTCGCCGGAGGTCGGCGAGCACACCGAGGAGATCCTCGCGCCACTTGCAGGCTAACGCCTCGAAGTAGCGGCGCCAATAAGACGTCCACAATTGGCTGATCAACAGGTAAACTGCGTCTCCGATCAGGTGGCGCCCGTATCCGGATGGGGAGTTCACCGATGAATGCACGGACCACACAACTGGTCTTGGCTACCAGTTTATGTTTCGCGCTGCTCGCGCCCGGGTTAACTGCCGGGCTGCCCAAGGGTAACCCGACAGCACTCGGCTTCGATGAACAGGCGCTTGACAGAATGCATCGCTTCCACGCCCGCAATATCCAGGAGCGGAAGGTTGCCGGGGTGGTTACCCTGGTGGCGCGACACGGGAAAATTGTCGATCTGCACGCCCAGGGATTTCAGGATTTCGAGGCTGAGCTGCCGATGCGTGAAGATACCATCTTCCGTATTTTTTCGATGACCAAGACGGTGGTCAGCGCCGGCCTGATGCAGTTGGTTGAAGAAGGGCGTGTGGATCTGAACGACCCGCTTGGCAACTATATCCCCCAACTCGCCAAATTGAAGGTTGTTGCCGGCGGCTCTGTCGATAACCCTGACGTGGTGGATGCTGATCGGCCGATTACGATCAAGATGCTGTTGACCCATACCTCGGGTTTCGGTTACGGCACAATCATCAGCGGCGACAATGTGGCGGCCAAACTGTTTGACCGGGCTGAGCCGATGCGGGCGGCCAGCGTCGAGGAATTTATCGATCGATTGGCAGCCCTGCCCCTGCACTTCCAGCCCGGAGAACGCTGGAACTACGGGGTGTCGATCGACGTCGTCGGACGGGTGATTGAAATCGTATCCGGCCAGACCTTGGGCGAGTTCCTCTCCGAGCGGTTCTTTGAGCCATTGCGCATGACGGATACCGGATTTTCCGTTCCCGAGGCAAAGCGACACCGGATAAGCAAAATTTATACTCATGGCGACAACGGCTTGACAGAGAGTCCGTTGTATCCAATCGCCGGCGAGCAGGTCGCCGCTTTTGAGATGGGCGGCGGCGGACTCTATTCCACCGCCGAAGACTACGCGGTCTTTGCGCAAATGCTGCTAAACAAAGGGCACTACGGCGGTCGCAGGTACCTGGGTAAAATCACCGTTGAATACATGATGTCCAACCATCTGGCTCACCTCGAACGGCCCCGTATCAGTTGGCGCGAGGAGGACGGGTTCGGCATTGGCGGCTCGGTGCGGGAAACACTGTCGAATGCGGCCAGTTTGGGCTCCATTGGCCTGTACGGTTGGAGCGGCGTGGCCACCACTACCTATCGCGTTGATCCAACCGAGGGGGTGCTGTTTATGTATCTGTCACAGCATTTTCCCTACGATCAGTTCGGACTTTTCACGGAAATTTACAATAGTTTCTACCAAACACTGACTGAATAATGCGCCGGCTCGCAATGGCAGCGGAGCCCGCGGGCTAATTGTAAATATCCGGACATTCGCCCCGCGCGAGCCTGTGCTAGACTGCAGCCATTTTGTTTCTGAAGGACTTTATTACGTGTCTAATCCCTTTGAGTCGCTGACCTTCAAGAACGGTCCGGCGATGCACAACCGCTTTATGCTGGCGCCTATGACCAATTTGCAGAGTCATGACGACGGGCGTGTTTCCGACGAAGAGCTGAACTGGCTGCAGATGCGCGCCGAAGGCGGGTTTGGTTTGGTAATGACCTGCGCCGCGACACCTCACCCCGCGGGGCGCGGATTTCCCGGGCAGCTGGGGTGTTATTCCGATGAGCACCTCAACGGGTTGACGCAAATCGCCTCGCAAATTAACGCCCAGGGCGCGGTTTCCAGCTTGCAGATATGCCACGGCGGTATGCGCTCCCCCGAAGCGATTAATGGTGTTCAGCCGGTATCGGCATCAGCTGACGAGAAGACCAACGCCCGGGCGCTGACCGAGGATGAGGTTTACCAAATGATTCAGAATTTTGTCGAAGCCGCCGGCAGGGCGGATAAGGCGGGGTTCAACGGCGTCGAGCTGCACGGCGCACACGGTTATCTGATTTGCCAGTTTCTCAGCCCGACCATCAACCGCCGCCAAGATGATTTCGGTGGGTCGCAGGAAAATCGCGCCCGGTTCCTGAGGCTGATGATCGAGGGTATAAGGAACACCTGCCGGCCGGATTTTCAGCTGGGCGTGCGGCTTTCCCCTGAGCGTTTTGGTATGCGGATCGGCGAGATTATCGAATTGGTGCAGCAGCTCTGCGCTGAAGATCAGCTGGATTTTATCGATATGTCGCTGTGGGATGTTTTCAAGCAACCCGAGGAAGAGGACTATAAGGCGAAAAAACTCATTTCCTGGTTTACCGATATCGACCGGGGCAACACCCGCATCGGGGTGGCGGGCAAGGTGGCTAGCCTTGATGATGTTGCCGCCTGTATCGATCAAGGCGCGGACTTCGCGATTGTCGGCCGCGCCGCCATCCTGCACCACAACCTGCCGAAATTAGTGTCCGAAAACCCCAACTGGAAGCCGGCCTCCCTGCCCGTCAGTGTCGCCCACCTTAACGCCGAGGGCGTGACTGAGAAATTCGTCGGCTATCTGCGCAGCTGGAAGGGATTTGTCGCCGACTGACAACCCCTGCCGCTCCACCGGGCTATTGCTAACCACCTGAATGGGGTGGTGGGATCCGCATGCCACCAGGTATTCTTGACAGCCTAAGCAGCGCCGCTATTCGCCTGCTTTTCCAAATCCCCGGTCAATCGCCGTATTGCGAGAAAGAACAACAGCAACCCGACGATACCCACCTGGGCGGTTATCAACAGCGCATAGCCAATGCTCCGTTCGCCATAGCTTGAAGCCAGCGAATCGCTGATAAAACCGGTAAATACCGGCCCCACGCCCAAGCCGATGATATTGAGGGCAAAAAACAGGATGGCCGAGCTCAATGCCCTCATCCTGGGTGGCACCACCATGTGGCAGGTGGCGATACAGGGCCCCAGATACATCGGCATAAACAGATTGGCTATCGCCAGAAATGCCACCGAGAGCAACGCGCTGTCAGCCACGGAAAAACCCATATACATGGGGATAGCCAGCGCCCCGCTGATCAGCGCCACACGCAGGTACCAACGCTTGTCGTTGCGTCCGAAGCGGTCTGCGAAATAACCCCCGAGGAAAGTGCCAATGCCACCCATAATACCCGCCACGGGTGCAAGCACCGCGCCCACTTCGGAGATTGACATGCCGTGCATTCTGATCAGAAACGAAGGCAAAAAGTTGCCGACACCGTATTGCACGAAAGCGAGAAACCCGGTCGCCACCGCGATTAGCCAAAACGACGGCCGCTGCTTGAGCACGGACAGGGTCTCGGCGAGGCTCGGAGAGCGATCCCCCGCCTTGTGTTCACGGACCGGCTCCTTGATGGTAAATCGCAGCAGGATCGCAAACAGCACACCCGGGATGCCCACCACAAAGAACGCGACCCGCCAGCCAAAGCTTTGCGCGAGAATGCCCCCGAACAGGTAACCCACCAAAATGCCGACGTAGATACCGGTGGAATAAAACGACAGCGCCTTGCCGCGGTGTTCCTCCGGATAGTAATCACTGATCATGGAATGGGACGGCGGGCTGCCGCCGGCTTCCCCCAAGCCCACGCCAATTCTGGCGAGCAGCAACTGCAGATAGTTTTGCGCCAGCCCGGAAATCGCCGTCATCCCGCTCCAGACACTCAGCGAAAGGGCGACAATATTGCGACGGTTTCCCCGGTCGGCCCAATAGGCGATGGGGATGCCGGCGGTGACGTAAATTACCGCAAAGGAAAAACCACTGAGCAGGCCGAGCTGGACATCGGACAATCCCATATCCGCCTTGATGGCCTCCTGCAAAATCACCAGGATCTGGCGATCGATAAAGTTGAACGCGTAGACAATGGTGAGCATAACCAGCACGAAGCGCCGGTAACTCGCCGAATAATTCTCTCTTTCTTGGATCACCGCAAAAACCTTTTGTTGATATTTTTGGTGGCCTGTTGCGGCCGGTTACATGGGAAGCGCCCCACAGCCCAGGGAGGGGCGGATATTTTACGCAACTTTGCGTTACGCTGTCTCTGCTTGGCTCTAGTTGTTTGCACTTGATAAAACATTTTCTGTAATCGATTCTGATAACACCTTACGGACGGCCTTGTGCCAATAGCGGATATCGTTGACCTTAGTTTCGTGCCAGCGTCCCGCGGCCATCTGGGAATAGTGTTTGAGACTCGCTGTGAACCCATCCCTGGGCGCTCCGCACCGGCATCCCTGCCGGTGAGGGTCTCAAACACTATTCCCAGACGCCCGCTTACGGAAGTGCTAACGGCGTTATAAGTGGCAATGACGCTAGCGGGTGTCTAGGAACGTCTTTTGAGACCCTCGTCGACAGGGATGTCGACGCGGAGCTTACACGGACGTATTCACAGCGAGTCTCAAAAGACGTTCCTAGATAGCCGCGGAAATGTGGCACCAACCTAAAGTGTCTGCTATTGGCACAAGACCGTCTATAAGACTTTGTTCATGCGTATCACTGAAAATGTCTGATTAAGTGCGACCTCACACATCGTAGCCTACCTATTCGTTATAAAAAAAACTGTCGCTTAGATGACTGAGTAGATACACCCGTTAGTGGCATTATGCCGCGCTACGCCGATGAAGATAAACCGGCAGCAGCACTACACGTAAATGAGCCGTACCGGCTGATCCGCCAGGAGCCCCCAGTTGAACGCACAACCGAATTTAGAAGACAAGGCCGTCTTGGAAGAATTTCAGAAGCAGATTATTCGCTTTCTCGAACAAGAGGCGATCCCCCACTATGAGCAATGGGAGAAGGACAAGATGGCGCCGCGATCGTTTTGGCGGACCATGGGGGAAGCCGGGCTGCTGCTGCCGGACTGCCCCACCAACTACGACGCCGCCGAAACGCCCGTCGACGTGGGCATGATGGTCATGGAGGAAATGGCGCGCCTGAACATGTTTGGCCTGGCCACCGGATACAATGTCCACTCCAATATTGCCGGGCCCTATATTCTGAATATCGGCAATGATGCTCAGAAGCGGAGATGGCTCCCCAAAATGGTTACCGGCGAGGTGGTAGCGGCGCTGGGAATGACCGAGCCAGGCGGTGGCAGCGACACAGCAGCGATGCGTACCCACGCGGTGCGCGACGGTGACGACTATGTGATTAACGGTTCCAAGACCTTTATTTCCAACGGTTTCGTGGCCGACCTGCTGGTGCTGTGCTGCAAGACGGATCCGGCGGCCGGGGCGAAAGGCATCTCGCTGTTCCTGGTGGATACCCGCCTGCCCGGCTTTCACCGCGGTAAAAAAATCGACAAGATAGGCCACCACGCCAGCGACACGGCTGAGTTGTTTTTTAACGACCTTCGCGTTCCTGCCGACGCACTGCTCGGCGAGGAAGGCATGGGGTTCGTCTATATGATGCGCGAGCTGCCGCGGGAACGGCTGGCCTGCTCCGCCGGCGCGGTGGGCCATATGCAGGGCGCCCTAGACCTGACCACTGAATACGTGCAGCAGCGCAAGGCGTTTGGGGGACCGCTCAGCCGGTTGCAAAACACCCGCTTCAAACTCGCGCAATGCAAGGTCAAACTGGAATTGGCGCGCGCGCTGTACGAGAAAAATCTGGCCAAGTTTAAAAACGGCGATATGAGTGTGGAAGACGCCGCGCTGCTGAAATACGGCGCCACTGAATTGGAGTTGGAAGTGATCAACGAATGCCTGCAGCACTTCGGCGGTTACGGGTATACCGATGAGTACCCCATATCGCGGTTCTACCGCGATGCTAGGGTTCAGACTATTTACGCCGGCTCATCCGAAATCATGCTTGAAGTGGTGGCGCGGGACATTTTGGGCCGATAAACTCCGCGATCACGGGTTTTATTGGGCTCACCATTACTCCGCCACGGCGCCGTCGCGGTAACCGGCGTCCATTAGCCGGCCAACGCCATAATGCCTGGAGATTTTGCATCCTTCCTGGGTTATGCGGTATTCATTGTGATACTCCGCAATGCCGCGAAAGCCGCTAACGCTGGGGATGCCTTCTGTAGACGGGAAATTGTAGACGGTCACATAGGCGCGGCTTTTCGCCCTGTTTTCGGAGACTTGTTCCATTCTAAAATTGTTGATCAAATGAATAACTCGTCGACTGCTGTTTTTCACCCGAATCATTCGGTTGACGATTTTCTCGCGCGTATCGAATTTCCCGGCCGGCACATCGATGACGGCGTCATCGGTAAACAGATCGGCAAATTTGCTGCCGTCCGGGTCCAGTTCGGGATGGTCGAGCAACCAGGTGTACTCGAATATCAAGTTTGCGCAGGACCGCGTCGGGTCGGCCGCCGGTTGAGCGGTTATTGCGGGCGCAAAAAACGCAAACACCAGCAATGTTGTCATCAAAAGTAGCCTGTTGTTATTCATATCTCGTCTCCCGCTGTGGAGTAGGTTGTATAGCGACCCAGATTATACCGGGCCACCACACTGGCGCGATGTTTTGCGATGGCTTATTGATGTGGCAATACTCGCGGAATGGCGCTATTGTTAGGCGCAACAATAAGAGGGCAAAAAAATGTCAGAGTTTGAACTTCACCAATTGATGATCGCCAGCCGTTGGGAGTTTGATTACAGTACCCTGGTTGTCTGTGGTATTGGTTTTTTATTCGCCATAGTTGCGCTCGCCTTTCAAGGGCGGCTAAAAGCTTCACACAGCTATTTGATGATGGCTATGTGCCTGGTGCCCTCGGCGTTTTTCGGCTTTAGGGCCTTCGCCGCAATCGTTCGGTTTGTGAAAATAAAGCGGGAAATGGGCGAGATGACACTGGTTTTCGATCCCTCCTACCAGGCGTTGCAGACCCCCACCTTCTACTCGCGAATGTTTATCCTGGTGCTGGTCCCGCTGATCGCAATTTATCTACTGAAAACCGCGCAAAGCAAAGAGTAAAGAGTCCGGTATCACGTCGATAGCGGGCATTGCGTGATAGGGATCAGGGGATTACTTAGCTAAACGCTATTGCTTCAAGATTCACATTGCGACCGCGGCGCACCTCGGACAAATGCGCCATCACTCCCTATTGCCCAACTTCCGAACTAGTACATAGATGAGGGTTTTGCGTTAGCTGGCAGATTAGTGCCAGTAGCGGACGTTTCTGGCCTTGGTTTGGTGCCAGCATCTCGCGGCCATCTGCGGACAGTGTTTGGGACTCGCTGTGAATACATCCCTGTAAGCTCCGCGTCGACATCCCTGTCGACGA
>JANQKW010000047.1 GCA_028280905.1 Porticoccaceae bacterium | reverse complement strand
GATGCGCTGGATCGAGGCGGTATCGACTATGAACTGAATCGCCGCACCGGCATGGTGAGCGTGCCGGCGGATGTCGTCCACTCCACGCGCTTGCAGCTTGCCAGCCAGGGATTGCCGCGCAGCGACAGCCGCGGATTTGACTTCCTCTACGGCGAACAGCAATTGGGTGTTAGCAGTTTCATGGAAAAGGCCCGCTACGACCGGGCCGTGGAAGCGGAGCTGTCGCGCAGCATTTCGTCGTTGGAAAGCGTCAAGTCGGCGCGCGTACACCTGGCCATGCCAAAGCAGTCGGTGTTTATCCGCAAGGGCTCCAAGCCCGAGGCGTCGGTGCTGCTGAGCCTCTATGCCGGCAGGGAACTGTCCGACAATCAGCTGTCCGGCATTATTCACCTGGTGGCGTCCAGCGTGCCGGGGCTCGAAGCCAAGCAGGTATCCGTGGTAGACCAGAAAGGGCAACTGCTGTCGTCGCAGGAGCGGGACGACGCGTTTGGCGTCAGCCAGGAGCAATTTAAATATGTGCGCCAGCTCGAGCAAGAATACCGCAACCGGATTATCGAAATTCTGTCGCCGCTGGTGGGTGAGCGGGGCATCAGGGCGCAGGTGGCCGCCGACCTGGATTTTACGATGACGGAGAGAACCAGTGAGGTCTACGAGCCGGAATCCTCGGTCAGAAGTGAGCAGCTAGTGGAGGAAGTATCGTCTGACAGAGGCGCCCGAGGCGTTCCCGGCACCCTGTCCAACGAACCTCCGGCCGATGCGGTAGTCGCGCCGGTGCCGGCCACCGCGGACACAACCGAAACCACCAACCCGCAGCGATCATCCAAGCGTGAGACCCGCAACTACGAGTTGGACAAAACCATCAGCCATGTTCGCGAGCCCTCGGGTGTGATCAGGCGTCTGTCGGTCGCGGTGGTGCTGGACTACCGTGACCAGGTAAATGACCAGGGGGAGGTCGAGCGAGTGCCCTTGACCGAAGAGGAACTGCAAAGAATGACCGGCCTGGTCAGAGAGGCCGTCGGGTTTGATGAGGCCCGTGGCGACAGCGTCAATGTTATCAACGCCTCCTTTATCGCACCGGAAGAAATTGAGCCGCTGCCGGAAACACCCCTGTGGGAACAGCCCTGGTTGTGGAGCATCATCAGGATGGTGCTGGGCGGTTT
Source organism: Porticoccaceae bacterium (assembly GCA_028280905.1). GTDB lineage: Bacteria > Pseudomonadota > Gammaproteobacteria > Pseudomonadales > Porticoccaceae > JANQKW01. The sequence goes on along the minus strand of JANQKW010000047.1, from coordinate 4,800 downwards.
GGCGATCTTCTTCCTGATTTTTGGCGTACTGCGTCCCTTCCTTAAAAGCGCGGCGACCGCCGGCGCCCAACTCAAACCCAACCGCGCGATCACCGGCGATGCCGTCCCGGCTGGCGCGGCCGCAGCGGGGGGCGATGCGATGGCGTATGGCGATGAGCAGGTCACGCTGTCCGGCGAACAGGCGAATCGCGGTTTACCGCCCACCAAAGCCAAGTATGAGCAACAGGTGAACCAGGCGCAGGTTATCGCGCAGCAGGAACCGGGCAGGGCGGTGCAGGTGGTGAGAAACTGGGTTCAGGCGGATGGCTGAAGCATCGCAACTTACCGGTTCGCAGCGCGCGGCAATTTTTTTGCTGGGTATAGGTGAGGATGCCGCCACCTCGGTGATGAGGCATCTCGAGCCCAAGGAAGTGCAGCGGGTGGGCGAGGCAATGGCCAGCTTGCCCAATGTGTCCAATGATCAACTGGCGGACGTTATCGGCGACTTCTCTACCGCTCTGGAACAGCAGAATTCCATTTCCTTTGGCGCGGACGAATATGCCAAGCGCGTGATGGTACAGGCGCTCGGTGAGCAAAAGGCCAACAATGTGCTCTCCGGCGTGATGAAAAGCGGCAGCAGCAAGGGGCTGGAAGCCTTGAAGTGGATGGATGCCCGCTCCGTTGCGGAAATATTGAAAAGCGAGCATCCGCAAATTGTTGCGATCGTGCTCTCATCGCTGGAGAGTGATCAGGCGGCCGCTATTTTGCTGCACATTCCCGCCGATAAGCGCGCCGATATCATGCTGCGCGTAGCTCGCCTTGAGATGGTTAACGCCACCGCGTTGGACGAGCTGGACGTTATTCTCGAAAGGCAGATTGCATTGGGAACAGTGCCGCCGCCGGAACAGCTGGAAGGCATGAAGACCGCGGCCGATATACTCAATTACCTGGATTCCGATGCCGAGTCTGCAATCATCGACGCGATGAAAGAAACCGACGAGGAACTCGGCGACGCCATACGGGATTTGATGTTCGTATTTGAAAACCTGCTGGATGTCGCCGATAAGGGCATCCAGCGACTGCTTAGGGAAATTTCGGTCGACAACCTGGTGATAGCGCTGAAGGGAACCGAAGACGCCGTGCAGCAGAAATTCTTTAGCAACATGTCCACGCGCGCAGCCGAAATGTTGAAGGAAGACCTCGAGGTGAAAGGCCCGGTGCGGCTCACGGATGTGGAAATGGCGCAAAAGGAAATTCTCGCCGTGGCGGTAAAACTGGCGGAAGACGGCGAGATTATGTTGGGCAGCAAAGGTGGAGACGACTTTGTCTGATCCCAAGAGCAAGGTTTATGACTACCAGCGTTGGCAATTGCCATCACTGGACAAGACGGCCGGCAATGACGATGGCCTTCCCGCCATCAGTCGCAGGGAATTGCAGGGACTGGAAGAGCAGGCCAGGGCGAAGGGTTTTGAGATCGGTAAATGGGAGGGCCTGGAAGCGGGCAAGGCCGAAGCCGAGCAGCGCGCGCAACAGCTGGCGGCGATACTCGAGGCGGCGGCTAAGCCGCTGGCCGACCTCGATCAGCAGGTTGCCAGGGAGCTGGCCGGGTTAGCAATGACCATCGCCGGCTTTCTGGTAAAAAAAGAACTCAGCGTCGCTCCCGAGGCGGTGCTGGGAGTGGTGGAAGACGCCATGGCGGCGCTGCCGCCGCAATTTGATGCGGCGGAGCAAAAAATTTCGGTGCTGTTACACCCAGAGGACCTGGCGCTGGTGACGGAAATGATCACCGAACAGCCGGACAAACAGGGCTGGCAACTAGTGGCCAGCCCCGAGATAACTAGAGGCGGTTGCCAGATCAGCACCCCGGATTCCTTTATTGACGCCAGCTTGGAAAAACGCAGTGAAATTATTCTGGCTAGCTTGCTGGATGCCTATCAGAATCACGCCGAACAGCAGGCGGAGGAACCGTGACCCAGGAAGCTGCTGAAGCGCAACAGGATTCCAGCGGCGTTGCCGACCTACTGTCCCGCTTTAACCAAAGGGTATCGGCACCGCCATTAACCGTAGAGGGCCGCTTGACACGCATTGTCGGGCTGCGGTTGGAGGCGGTTGGCTGCATGGCGCCGATCGGCAGTCGCTGTCGTATATTGAGCGATTGCGCCGAGCCGTTGGAGGCCGAAGTGGTGGGGTTTTCCGGCAACAGCCTTTACCTGATGCCGGAGGGTGGTGTTCGGGGGCTAATGCCGGGCGCGCGCGTCATTCCGGAACAGGGACACGGCGAAGTGGCGGTGGGGAAAAAACTGCTGGGCAGGATCATCGACGGTGCCGGCCGGCCGTTGGATGCGCGCGGCGAAGTTAAATGCACCAAGCAAATGCCGCTGCTGGGCAAACCCATTAATCCGTTGCACCGCAGGCCAATCAGCCAGCCCCTCGATGTGGGGGTCAGGGCCATCAACGGTTTGTTGACCATTGGCAGGGGGCAGCGGCTGGGGCTTTTCTCGGGCAGCGGGGTGGGCAAGAGCACCCTGCTGGGGATGATGACCCGCAATACCGAAGCGGATGTGGTGGTGGTGGGTCTGATCGGTGAAAGAGGTCGGGAGGTCAGGGAATTCGTCGACCATATACTCGGTGAAGCTGGGTTGTCCAGGGCGGTTGTGGTGGCAACCCCGGCTGATGAACCGCCGCTGATGAGGATACATGGCGCCTGGCGCGCCACGGCCATAGCGGAATATTTTCGCAGCCGCGGCAAAAATGTCCTGCTGTTGATGGACTCCCTGACCCGGTTTGCCCAGGCCCAGCGCGAAATCGCCCTGGCTGTCGGCGAGCCGCCGGTGACCAAGGGGTACCCGCCTTCCGTCTTTACCCTGCTGCCAAAGTTGGTGGAGCGGGCGGGCAACGGCAATGGTGACGGCGGTTCAATTACCGCCATTTATACCGTGTTGGTGGAGGGTGACGACCACAACGACCCGATTGCCGACGCCGCGCGGGCGATTCTGGATGGCCATATCGCGTTGAGCAGAACGCTGGCCGATGCGGGTGTCTACCCGGCCGTTGACGTGGAAGCGTCCGTCAGCCGCTCCATGGCGAAGATAGTCGACCCGGCGCAGTTGACGCTGGCGCGGCAATTCAAAGGTATTTACGCCACCTATCAGCAAAATCGTGACCTGGTTAACATCGGCGCCTACGAACAGGGCAGCGACCCGGCAATTGACCGGGCGATAAAATGTTTTCCCAAGTTACAGCAGTTTCTGCAGCAAGATGAATGGGACAAAGTGGATTTTACCGCCAGCCTACAGGATTTTCTTAATTTGTCGAAAACTTGGATAGAAGAGTAGAGAAAGGATGATATGACACGCTCCAAACGCCTTAAAACAGTCGTGGATGTAGCGGAAGTCGAATCCAGTAAAGCGGGCCAGGAACTTCATCACAGCCGCGAGCAGCAGGCCGCTCAGCAGCGGCAGCTTGAACAGCTTTTGCAGTTTCAACAGGAATATAAAGCGCGGCTCGATAGCCTGAGTGAGGGAGGCGTCGATGCCAGGCAACTTCAGAACTTCCGCATTTTCTTGCAGCAGCTCGGCCACGCCGTAGACCAACAGCAGCACACAGTTGACGACGCCGGCGAGCAGGTTAACCAGCAGCAGCAGGCGTGGTTGGCGCGCTACTACCGCAAGAGCACCTTGGAAGACGCGCTCAACGAGACTATTCGCCAGGAGCGCCAGGAACTGGAAAGGCGCGAACAGCGGGAGGCGGACGAACGTATCAACAGCCAATCGTTGACGGATTGGAGCTACTGATTATTAATTAAATAGGTCGTCCTGACCTATTTAATTTTCGCCCCCGAAATACGGCTAAGATATGTCAATCTTATTGTATTTCGGGGGCTCGCGCTGGTGTAGCCAGCGGCGACACTTCCATGTGTCGCATTTAGCGAGACACCTTTCTTATTGGCTTAATATTGGCCTGTATATTGCAGTCACGCCGGTAACGAGATTTAGAAACCAAATAGCGCGGCGGCTGACAAGAAGGGCGGGCGCTGTTTTGCAGTTACCGTGAGTGGCCTATGACTGAGCTTGTACCTGACATATCTGCAATTATTGCACTCGGCCAGATAGCTTCGCCGACGGGTTCCGGAGTTGTCGATGAGGGCGGCGATTTCCCATCCTTTCAGGCAATTATTGCCGAAGTGTCCCTGGAGACCGCTGCAAACGGGGGCGATAATCTGTCGAAGCACATACCCATCGGGGAAGCCTTAAAACTGCCGGACATAGATGCGGTATTGGCCCCCGACCTGGAGGCACAGCTCGCGGACTCAGTTGATCAACTCGCTCACCCGGAAAAGCAAACCACAATAGGCGGGGAAGCCGCAGAGCTGGTGCAGGATATAGCGGAATTGAGCGGAGAAGCCTTGCCGCAGGACGGCAATCCATTGCCGCCGCCTGAGGTGATCGACACTACCGCCGTCGATCGCCAGCCAGTTGAAAACCCGGTAGCAGTCTTGGCATCCACATCGGCAGCCCGGCCGGAAACCACGCCGGTAGCCCCGATACCGGAGAGTGTGAACCCGATCGCCAGTCGGCAACCGGTAGCGCCGCAACCGGCGTCTGTTAAAGTCGAGCTGGAGCTAGCCGATTCGCCGGAGACCGGACCCGAACCTGCGGTAAACGCGAGCAAGCTGTATCGACAACTCGTGTCAGATGCCAGCCGCAACCCGGATGCCGCTGTCGCGGACGGCCGTCGTGCTATTCAACCCGGCGTTAATCCCGCCGCAGAAGCCAATCCGCAGCCGTTGCCGCAAACCGACACCGCCATTGCTGGCACCAG
>JANQKW010000307.1 GCA_028280905.1 Porticoccaceae bacterium | reverse complement strand
AACGCCATGATGACCCATGTGATGGGCGTAGCCAGGGAGATTGCCTCGAAGGACCCGCTTGCCGTCACCGGCTGCAAGACCCTGATCAATTACGGGCGCGACCATTCCACCGCCGACATACTGGACTATATTGGTGTTTGGAACGCCGGCATGCTACCCCACAGCCATATGGACGAAGCCTTCACCGCAATGCAGGAAAAGCGCGAGCCGGTTTATCCCGATCTCGGCAAGCTTCGCGACACGGCGCTTTGAGGGCTCCCTGCCCCAGCACGGGATAAACCCGCGCTTAAAGGAGGCTGTGTGAAAACAGCCTCAATAAACGCAGTTTATTTCCTGACGCAATGCAAATCAGAACTGATAGCTGAGCGACAATGTCACGTCACGGGGTTCGCCATACTCCAGCTGACTGAAAAAGCCGATTTGGTTGTAGTAGGTTTCGTCCAGTGCGTTTTCCACATTGAGTTGAACCGCAAGTTGGGGACTGAGATCATAGCGCAGCATCAGGCTCACCAGGCTGTAATCGTCCTGCTCCAACCGCTCGGGCTGTCCAGTCACAGGATTGAAGGTGCTGGTGTAGTTGTCAGTCTGCCAATTAATACCGCCGGCAAGAGTGAGCTGGTTCCAACTTCCCGGAAAACGGTAAGTTGTGTAGAGCTTCAGCATCTCATCCGGTTGATCGGTATTAACCGACTGGCCTTCGGCGTCTTCCACGGTGAAGTTGGTATAGCTAAAGCTGATGTCCCAACCTTCGAGCAGTTGACCGACCACTTCAATTTCATAGCCCTTGCTTTCTGCCCCCTCAGCACCCCTGTAAGGCTGGAATAGCTGTCCATTGCCCAACAAAAACGCCGGGCCGTCTTCCTGAGCCAAATTATCCTGCAGGATATTGAAGTAAGTAATCGTCGTTTGCAGAGCCTCACCAAAGAACCGGGATTTCAAACCGATCTCGGTACTTTCACCGACAATCGGGTCCAGGTAGCTGAGATTCCGGTCCCGCTCCTCTTGAGGCTGGAAGATTTCGGTATAGCTGGCGTACAGCGTGTGCTGGGACGTTAAATCATAGAGCACACCGGCGTAGGGAATAACCACGCCGTTATCACCGAAGTCGAGCGGCGCACCCCACATGATGCCGCTTCGCTCCCAATCGGCGACGCGGGCACCCAGGATGAACTTCACGCTGTCGCTCAGCGACAGGCGTGTTGCGCTGTAAAAGCCAAATTGATCGGTCGAAACATCAACATTCGTCGAACTCTCGCCCCAAGTAGGCTGCGGATAACTTCCATCCCACTGGAAGAAGTTTCCAACGGGCGCGACATCCGTTCTTGCATAACTGGAACTTACACTGTCGTCCTTGCTGTCAATAGCGCCGACGGTCAGGTCGTGTTCACGCCCAAACAGCGAATAGGTGCCATTCACCTGAAAGCTAACACTGGTCTGTTCACGCTCGGTATCCGCGCGATAGGGAGAAGCACCTAAACCCAGCCCTGTGTCTCTGTCGACAACACCGAAGAGAAACACGAGATCCAGATCAGCCGCGTTGATGTTGTGGTTCACGCTGATTTTTGCGCGCCAGCCGTTGTTAAACTCATGCACGAGATCCGCGTAGTAATTCTCAACGGTAGATCCCCAGGAGGTCCAGTCGGCGCCGACGGTGGTTGAGCGATCCCAGTCGGTTCTCGAACCATCGCTGTACCAGGACGCCAAACCTCCCCAAGTGGAGGCCGTCGGATCATTGTCTTGATAGCTGGCGCCGGCACGAAACAGGGTATGCTCGGTGAGGTCGACATCAACGGTGCCGTAAAAAACCTGCTTGGTATCGCCTGCCAGGTCGCGGAAAGAATCGCCATCCTCATAATTGACTACCGCGCGGCCCCGCGCCGAGCCGTCGCCCGTCAGTGGGCCGCTGACATCGGCGGTCGCTTTATAAGTATCCCATCGTCCTACCGATAGCGACGTGTTGCCGCTCAGAGTTTCACTGGTTGCGTGCTTTCGAACCAGATTAATGGATGCTGAAGGGTTCCCGGCGCCTGTCAACAGCCCGGTGGCGCCGCGCACCACTTCTATCCGCTCATAGAGTGACGTATCGGATTGGGTTTCGCCGGCTTCACCGCCGCCGGTCCAGGCAATGGGCACACCATCGATCTGGTAGTTGTCAATCACAAACCCGCGTGCCGAATAGGTTTGTCGGGAGCTGTCGCGCCCCTTGGCTGAGGTGCCAGGAGCATTATTCACGACGTCCGTTAGTGAGCGCAGGTTCTGATCTGCGATCCGATGTATGGTAATAACACTGACTGACTGCGGCGTTTCGAGGAGGGTTAAACCCAATCCGGTCGCGGTATCGATTCGCTCATTAATGGTGTATTTTCCGGTTACAACCACCTCCTCTACCTGCTTTGCCGCAACCGTAGCCGATTCAGCAAGTACTAACGAAGAAGCGGCTAACAGGGATACCCCCATTCCCGCGGAACCGATGGCAATTGCTAAACGCTTGCGTGGCATGTGTCTGGACTTGCTGTCTTTCATTGTATAACCCTTACGATGAACCAGGCGCTCCGGCCTGTCTGAAATGAAAACCTTGTTGGGAAACCTGACCAGGCCCCCGCCCAAAATACTTGGTTTCTATCCAAGCGCGGCAAGTTTAATGATAACTATTCTCATTTGCAAATAATTTTGATTATCATTAACAACCGGTGGGAACTTTTGTGGGATGTCGCGGTCGCCGCTCGACCCAAATGGGCGCCGACTGGTCTTAGAAGTGTTTGACGGCTGCAAGCCTTGAGTGAAGGGTGTTACGGGTGTGTGGCCGGGCGGTTAATGCGCCGTGTCGTCCCTGAGGCAGCGAACCGAAAACGCCCAGTTTTTGGACACTGCTCGACGCCTGATCTTCTCAACATCCCCGCGAAAAGGCGAGGTTACCGAAATCCAGAATACTGAGCGGTACCAGGCCGTTTCGGCATCAAACTCGGTGCTGGACCAGAGGTCGCCAAAGCGCCCTGGCCCGGTTGTTCGTCCCCCGAGGGATGCACCCGCCGGCTGAAAGGAGAACCCAAATCGATTCACCTGGCGTTTTTCATCCTCGGTCCACGAAAAAGCCGTGTCGTATTTTTTCAACTGCCGGCTTTCGTTGTTATCGCCGCGCCACCCGTCGGCCTGAATGGCCGTATCGGACATTCCGATAAACGCCTCCAGTTCCATAAACTCCCGGTCGCTCGGTACGTGCCAGCCTAGCGGGCATAATCCCGCTTCATGGTTGACGTGCTCGAATCGATACAGCAGGCCGTACCGCGCTTTATCAATCACCGTTGTATCCTCGATAGGCGTGCCATCGCGATAGCGCTGCACCGCAAGGTTTTGCTGAAACCAGCACTGCTTGCCAATTGACACCACAGCATAGCGGTTGCCGTCCAGGTCCTCAGCGTATTCCGGGCAGTCTGCCGACCCGGACTGACCCCGCGGCTGCACAGCGCCTTCTACCGGAATCGCGAACCGCGGCCTCGCCCATAGCACTGCGACTATCACAACCAATAGCAGCAGCGACAAGCCGAGTTTTCTCGATGAAAAACCTAACACCTGCTAGCCTCGTCTTCGGTGTACTGTGTCAATGCCATATCGATAGCCGCGTTTGCCGTTGGTCAGTTCAACCGCCTTGACGAGTAGTAGTCGATAAGCGGGGCTCGCTTGTCGGAGCCTTATTCGCCGGCATGAATTAAATTAGAAAATTATTTAAGTAATCTTTTTAACTTATTGTTTTATTGTAATTAAAGTCTTTAAATGCCTGCAGCAATCTGCGGCAGCTGGCCACCCCGATCAGCTTGCCGTCCTTGACTACCGGGCGGCGGCGATGGCCGCGTTTAAGCATGTCCGCGGCCACCGATACGGCGTCGTAATGGGGGCCCGCGGTTGCCAGGTCGGTGCTCATATAGTCCTCCACAGGGCCCACTCTGCTGTCTTCGTTATACACATCGTCCAGCACCGCCCTGAGGCAATCCATCTCGGACAGGATCCCGACCAGTGTGCCGTCCTCTTCCACCACACAAATGCCGGACATCTTGTTATCGGTAATGATGGAAACGGCTTCGTACAAATTGGTATCCCTGGAAACCGTCGGCGGGTTTTCGTACAGGTAGTCTCCCAGTTTTAATGAACGCAGCA
>JANQKW010000250.1 GCA_028280905.1 Porticoccaceae bacterium | reverse complement strand
ACGCCCTATGACTGCCGCGAAATTATCGCGCGTATCGCCGACGGTTCAGAGTTTCTCGATTTCAAACCCGAATACGACAGCCAAACCGTCTGCGGCCATATGCATATTGAAGGCAACCCGGTGGGCATTATCGGCAACAATGGCCCTATCACCGCGCCCGGCGCCGCCAAGGCCGGCCAGTTTATCCAGCTCTGCGAACAGGGCAACATCGCTATCCTGTTCCTGCACAACACCACCGGCTTTCTGGTGGGTACCGACGCCGAGCGCAACGGCATTATCAAGCACGGTTCTAAGATGATTCAGGCGGTTGCCAATGCCCAAGTGCCCAAACTTAGCGTTACCGTGGGCGGGTCTTACGGCGCCGGCAACTATGCGATGTGTGGCCGCGGCTTTGACCCGCGCTTTCTGTTCTGCTGGCCGAACAGCCGCACCTCGGTAATGGGCGGCGCCCAGGCCGGCATGGTGCTGCGCATCGTCGCCGAGGCGAAAATGCGCAAGGCCGGGAACCTGGACGAAGACAAACTTGCCGCACTGGAACAAGACACCTGCGAACAGTTAGAGTCGCAAACCACCGCGTTGGCCTGTACCGCGCGTATTGAAGACGACGGCATTATCGACCCGCGCGATACACGCAAGATTCTGGGCCTGCTGCTCGACATCTGCAGGGAAGCGGGTGATCGTCAACCGCGCGCCAACACTTTTGGCATCGCGCGTTTTTAACAGTCACGGGAGTCCAGCCATGCTTTTTAGCGAGGAACACGAGGAGTTGCGCCGCACCGTGCGCAGCTTCGTTGAAAATCACATCAACCCCAACATTGAACAATGGGATGAAGCGGGCGAGTTCCCGGCCAGAACCATTTTTAAAAAGCTGGGTGAGCTGGGATTATTGGGTATTACCAAGCCGAAAGCCTACGGCGGCATGGCGCTGGATTACAGCTATGAAGTGGTTTTTGGCGAAGAGATCGGCGGCGCGCTGTGCGGCAGCGTGCCCATGGCGATAGGCGTGCAGACCAATATGGCCACCCCCGCACTCGCGGTGCACGGCAGTGACGAGTTGCGAGAAGCCTACCTTGCACCGGCGATTGCCGGTGAAATGGTGGCCGCGATTGCGGTGTCGGAACCCGACGCCGGTTCTGATGTAGCGGCCATCACCACCAGGGCCAGCAAGCGCGGCGGCGACTATGTCATCAATGGCAATAAGATGTGGATCACTAATTCCGCGCAGGCCGACTTTTTCTGCGTATTGACCAACACCAGTGAGGGAGATGCCCACAGCAACAAATCCCTGATTATCGTGCCCGCCGACGCCAAAGGAGTGACGGTAGGCGGCAAGATACGCAAGATCGGCATGCGCGCTTCCGACACCTGCCCAGTCCACTTTGACAATGTGCGGGTTCCCCAAGATCATCTGATCGGCGCCGAGGGCAAGGGCTTTGTCTACCAAATGCAGCAGTTTCAAGAGGAGCGTCTGTTTGGCGTTGCGATGGGATTGAAGCTGATCGAGAACTGCATTGCCACCACCGTCGACTACACCAGAGACCGCAAGGCATTCGGCGCACCCTTGATCAACAACCAATACATCCACTTTACCCTGGCGGAACTGCAAACCGAGGTGGAGGCGCTGCGCGCCCTGCTCTATCGCGCCACCGAAGACTATGTCGCCGGCAAAGACGTCACACCGCTCGCCTCAATGGCCAAGCTCAAGATGGGACGGCTAGGTCGCTCGGTCCCGGACCAGTGCCTGCAATTCTGGGGCGGCATGGGCTACACAGAGGAGGCAATTATCAACCGTCTCTATCGCGACAGCCGACTGCTGGCGATTGGCGGCGGCGCCGACGAGGTGATGCTGGGCATTATCGCCAAGGGAATGGGTATTCACCCCCACAAGCACAGCCAGGATTAAACCATGAAACTACCCGACTGCCGCGAAATTTCGCTGCACCTGGAAGGCGGGGTACTCTCCATCACGCTGGACCGCCCCAGGGCGCGCAATGCCATGAATTTGCAACTGGTCGATGAAATGACGCGCACTTTCGACGCCATCGCGCAGCGCCCCGAGGTTCGCATTGCGGTGCTAAGAGGCGCCGATGGCAACTTCTGCGCCGGCGGCGATATCAAGGATATGAACAACGCCGGCGTCACGCCGGCCGACGGCGAAGACCCTCTGTTCAAGCTTAATCGCGCCTTCGGGCATATGCTCACCCGAGTGAACCATGCGCCGCAAGTGGTGATTAGCCTGTTGGAAGGCGCGGTACTGGGCGGCGGCTTTGGCCTCGCCTGCGTTTCAGACATTGCCATTGCCGACGTCAATGCCCAGTTCGGCATGCCCGAAACCGGCCTGGGGCTGCCACCGGCGCAGATTGCGCCCTTTGTAGTGCTGCGTGTCGGTTTGATGCAGGCGCGACGCCTGGTGCTGACCGGCGCGCGCTTTGACGGCGAACAGGCGCGCGAACTGGGCATTGTACATTTCACCACCCATTCAAAGCAGGAGATGCAAGATTTGCTGGCGCAGCAGATCAAACAGATCAAGGGTTGCGCGCCCCACGCCAACCGCGTCACCAAACAACTGATCCTGGCGGTTGGCGAGCAGGATAACGAGACACTGCTCGACAAGGCCGCTGAGTACTTCTCAGCCGCGGCAACCGGCCCGGAGGGACACGAAGGCATGCGGGCGTTCGTCGAGAAACGCGCCCCGCAGTGGGCCAAGTAGCGGTTGGATAGAGGATTGTAGTATGGGGAGTCTAAACAAAATCCTGGTAGCCAATCGCGGCGAGATTGCGGTGCGGGTTATACGCACCGCCAAGGCCCTGGGCTTTCGAACCGTAGCCGTTTACAGCAAAGTCGATGCAAGTGCCTTGCATGTGCAAGTGGCCGACCAGGCGGTATGTATTGGCGCAGCGCCGGTTGGCGAGTCCTACCTGGTAGCGGAGAAGCTAATCGACGCCGCGCGGCGCACCGGCGCGGACGCAGTCCACCCTGGCTATGGCTTTCTGTCGGAAAACGCCGAGTTTGCCCGCGGCTGCGCCGAAGCCGGTATCACCTTTATCGGGCCTACCGCCGAAGCCATCGAACTGATGGGCAGCAAGCGGCTGTCAAAGCTTGCGATGATTGAGGCGGGTGTCCACTGCATCCCCGGTTATCAGGACAGCGACCAGAGCGACGAGCGCCTGATCAGCGAAGCCAGGCGCATTGGCTTCCCGCTAATGATAAAAGCCTCCGCCGGCGGTGGCGGCCGCGGTATGCGGCTGGTGTGGAGCGAGAGTGAATTCGCGGAAAACATCATGACTGCCCGCTCGGAAGCGCAAACCGCTTTCGGCAATGGCGAAATGATACTGGAGCGCGCGCTTATCGAGCCGCGACATATCGAAATCCAGGTATTCGCCGACCGACAGGGCAACGCTGTCTATCTGGGTGAACGCGACTGCTCTATTCAGCGCCGCCACCAAAAGGTTGTCGAGGAGGCGCCCTCGCCGTTCGTGGACCAAGCGTTGCGCCAGCGCATGGGCGAGGCCGCGGTCGACGCCGCACAGGCCTGTAACTATATCGGCGCCGGCACCGTGGAGTTTCTGGTAGATGCCGACCAAAACTTCTACTTCCTGGAAATGAATACCCGGCTTCAGGTGGAGCATCCGGTCACCGAACTGATTACCGGCCAGGACCTGGTCGCCTGGCAGCTCAAAGTGGCCGCCGGAGAAACCCTGCCATTGCGGCAGCAAGAAATTACCTTGACCGGTCACGCCATGGAAGTCCGCCTGTACGCGGAAGACCCGCGCAATAACTTTATGCCGCAAACCGGCAAGGTGTTGCGTTGGGAACCGCCGCAAACCAAAGGCGTGCGCAGCGACGCCGGCATCCGCGAAGGACAGCCAATCAGCCCCCATTATGATCCCATGCTGGCAAAGTTAATCAGCTATGGCGGCAGCCGCGAAGAAGCTCGCCGCCGACTGGCCTGCGCGGTAGAAGATACCCTGCTACTGGGAGTAAACAACAACAAGCGATTCCTCGCCAATATCCTGCGTCAGGAAACTTTTGTTACAGGGGATGCGACCACCGCCTTTATCGAAAAACACTTCGGCGAAGACCCCAGTATCAATGCCGCACCACCCAGCATCCGGACGCTGGGGCTGGCGGCTATTTTGATATACGCCCTCAGCGGCCGCAGAAATAACCACAGCCCAAACCTGCTTGGTTGGAGAAATGGCGCAGCCCTGCCCTGGCACTACACACTGCTCCACGAGGGTGAAAAATACCAACTAACACTGATCGAAGACCGGCGCGATGACCGGATCAGGTACGCGGTCGAAGCTGCTGACGGCAGTATCTGCCTCGAGGTTCTCGACCTTGACGATCGTCAGTGTGCCTATGTGGATAATGGCGTGCGCGAAACCGTCAACTACATTTACCACGACGACTGCCTCTATTTGGATGCTGAATTCGGCAATGCCTGTTTCGAAAACATCACCCATGCCGCTGCTGACGCGGGCGACGCCGCCGGCAGCGGCAGCATCACCGCGTCAATGGACGGGGCGATCGTCGATGTTCTGGTCAACGAGGGAGACGCCGTCGAAAGAGGCCAAACCCTGGTGGTACTAGAGGCTATGAAAATGGAACATCAGTTAAAAGCCGATACCGCTGGTGTGATCAAAACCATCGCCGTTCAGGCCGGCGATCAAGTCAGGATTCGTCAGCTGTTGGTCGACATAACCATCGACGAGGTTGTGTTATGACGTCGCCTGTACAAGTAGGCCCCCTGCTAAGGCAAATGATCGACGAGGGGCGCGTTTCGGATCCCGCCACGCCGCGAGGCCGCCTGCTGGCCACCGCGGCCCGGCTGTTTCGCGAAAAGGGATACAACCGCACTACCATGCGAGAGCTGGCCGCGGAGGTGGGGATACTCTCCGGCAGTATTTTTCATCATTTTGAAAGCAAGGACGAGATTCTGTTCGGGGTAATGCACGAGGTGGTGCTGGCGATGGATGACGCGCTGGCGACAGCCTTGGCGGAAGCGACAACCACCCGCGACAAAATCCTCGCGATTATCCACACCGAGTTGGCTTTTATACACGGCAAAACCGGCGACGCCACCGCAGTGCTGATTTACGAGTGGCGGGCACTTTCTGAAAAACGACAAAGGCAGGTACTAAAGGTACGCAAGAACTATTTCAAACTCTGGGAAGAGGTTTTTGCGCAGGCCCATGCCGAAGGGTTGACCTTGGTAGAACCGGAATACCTTAGCCAGCTATTACACGGCGCTATGGCCTGGACCACTTACTGGTTCAAGCAGGGAGGCAAGCTTTCGCAGGATGAATTGGCAAACCGCGTCCTGGCGCTGGCGATCAAGGAGTAACAGCCGGTGAAAAAACTTTGCCCGCAAGCCGTCACAAATATTCTGTAAACCAGTCCAACGCCAGTTGGCTGCCCTTCTCAAAACCTTCAAAGTAGATCCCATAGTGATCGATATCCGGGAAGATCTCATAGCGAACCGGAATCTTATCCTTTGCCTTGATCTGCTCGTAAACGCGGCCGCAGCATTTGCTGATATCGAATAGCTCTTCGTTGCCGGCATCGATCATTAAGGTTGGCACACCGAGTTTTTCGGCTTCCTTGACCACATCGTAGAACATCATTTTAGCCAGGTGCGCGCTGCCTTTCATACCCGGGATCAGGTCAATATCCACCGGATAGGCCGGAAGCTTACCCCGCGCGATATCAACGGCGCGCTGGCGGGCCAGCGACAGCATCGGCTGCTCCATTTGGAACAGCATGGCAACCTGTACCACCAGCGCCTTGATGCGCGGGTCATTGGCGGCATGGTACACGGCCGTGCCTCCGCCCCAGCTGGTGCCCCATAAGCCCAGGCGTTCGGGATCCACCTGCGGCTCACCCATCAAATAATCGACCGCCGCGCGGCTGTTATCAACCCATGCCAGGGGGTCGACAAGGCCATCGATAAACCTGACGCGCGCGACACCCTCGCCATTGTCATCCAACTCGGGGCGCTCGCCGACCAATTGAATATTACTTCCGGATTCCGGCCAGCCATTTTGGGTAAACGCCAGCGCTATCATACGCGCCTCGGCGAATTTCGCGGCATAGCGTTCGACTGAATACTTATCACCCCCCCAGCCGTGACCGAGAACAATTGCCGGCAATTTCTCCTCGGCATCGATAACGTTGGGGCGAAAAAGATCTCCACTCAACGACAGGCCATTACTCCAGAAAGTTATTGAATCCCGCGTTACTGAATCCGGCATCACCAATTCCGGATAGACAATTTCGTTGTTATTCATGAATTTTCTCCCTTTGCGGCCAGCATACGAACTTCATCGCGGCTACCCTGATCATATGCCATACAAACTTTAACAAGAGTTTCCCGACCCATACATGCCCGCCTACCACTCTGGCGCTTTAAGAAAGCACATTGGCGTCTTGCGACAATGGTAATAACCAATTTTTGATTAATCTGCTCTACTAGCCGAGTGTGGGCCCGCAATGCAGTGCACTGCACCTGAAGCTCGATGCCAAACCAGCAAAAATGAAAGAGTCAGCATGAGGAGGCGTTCATGCCTAGAGTTTATGGCGTATCTTTTTCCCCCTACGTTCGAAAAGTTCACGTCGCGCTGCGCGAAAAAGGCATTGCATTTGACATAGACCAGACACTTCCCGGTGATGAATCGCAGGAATATCGCGCCCTAAGCCCGCTAGGCAGAGTGCCCGCCTACCGGGACGGCGATTTCACGGCCTGCGACTCCTCGATCATTTGCGCCTATATCGAAAAGAGGCATCCGACTCCCGCGCTCTACCCTTCGGATCCCGAAGACTATGCCCGCGCGCTTTGGATCGAGGAATTTTGCGACACGGATTTAAGAAGCCAGGCCTCGGTGATCTTCGTCAACCGGGTAGTGAAACCGCTGCGATACAAACAACCCTGTGATGAAGACGAAATAGCAAAGGCCCTAACCATCGGCCTGCCTCCGCTGTTCGGCTACCTTGAACAACAGCTGGCGGACAATGAGTGGTTTGTGGGAGACCATATGACAATTGCCGATATAACCGCCGCATCCATTTGCGGAAGTATGTACTACTGCGGCGAAAAAGTGCCCGAAGACCAGTTCCCGAATTTTGCCGCGTTTATCAAACGCATGTGGTCGCGACCCGCTTTCAAGGAGGCCAAGCTAATCGACCTGGCGTTGATAGACTTAGCCATATCCGGAGTTGATATAGCCAATTAAGCGGCGACTAGTCCCCGGTCATCGGCGCCCAGCTGGAACGAAACTTCATTCCCCACTTCCCTTCCAGCTTGGTCAGGATATAGAGCGACGTCCAGCGCCCGATCAGGGAGTCGTCTTCGCGGTAGCGGGCGAACTGAACGGAAATATGGACCTTCCTAGGGAACTTATGAACAAAGTCGACTCGCTCGTAGTCGGTGCGATGCCAACCAGTTTTTTTGAGATAGGCTATGGTGTCGTCTTTTCTCCGCGAATTTTCCTGGCCTTCAAAAACCTCCAGTTTACCGTCCGCCAAACGATAGGACGGGATATGCATCATCGATGCGAGACCCTCAAAGTCCAAGGCGTTAAAACGCTTTTCCCAGTTCTTCATGAAAGTAATAATTTCACGTTCGATCGGATCGTCTGTGTGAATCGTCAAACCATGAGAATAGCCGGAGAGTAATACGATGTTTATTAGCGCCAAGCCTAAAGTAACTTTTCTCATATCAAGCCATACCTACTTTTTTTATAAACCGTTACTAGATCTTTATCGTTACGCCAACAAACTGTGATAGTTTGAGGTTTGATTCACAAAGCGACAATAGAGACCATGTTAAGAGCTTGTAAACAGAAGTTTAATTACTCGCCCTCTGCGCAATCATCCTTTATTATGGCCCTACGGGCTGATGTAAATCCACATGGGTCTCGTGTCGTACTAATCCTATTAGATGAACCGTCGAACCGCAAATGACAAACGTCAGCGCGCAAATGGCTGGCGGTTCCGAAATCAATTACAGCAAAAAGAGGTGAATATGGGACGGGAAGATAAGGGCAATGTGTTAGTAACCGGCGCGTCCTCCGGCATTGGCGAGGCGCTGGCGAGAGAGTTCGCCGAGAATGGCTACAATGTAATCCTTGTGGCGCGTAGCGCGGATAAATTGAGTTCTTTGGCGGAGTCGCTGGAGGCAGAACACGGCGTGACCGCAACTGTGCTGCCGCAGGATCTGTCCGTGGCTGGCGCCGCCGGTAGCCTAAAGGCAGAGTTGGAAGAGCGGGAAATCGATGTGGATATTCTCGTTAACAATGCGGGGGTGTTCGACCAGGGCGCCTTTGTGGAAATATCGCCGGAAGCCAACCAGAGCACGATCAAGCTAAATGTTCTGGGAATGACGGACATGCTGTCCCATTTCCTGCCGGCCATGGTGGAGCGCGGCGCGGGTAAAGTGCTTAACGTGTCCTCGATTTCCGCCTTTGCGCCGATACCCGGCGTCGCCACCTATGCGGCGACCAAAGCCTATGTCTTATCCCTGTCGGAGGCGTTGGTCGAGGAATTGCGCGGCACCGGAGTGACTGTCACCGCGCTTTGTCCGGGTTTCACCAAAACGCCGATGATGGATGCGGAGCTGGAGAAGCACGGCGAGCTAGGCAGATTTTCCTCGTTGGCTATCGGTGAGGTCGAAGACGTGGTTAAAGAAGGGTACCGGGGGTTAATGAAAGGAACGCCCTTGGTTGTTCCGGGAACAATGAATCTTGCTACAACCTTGACGGTTAGGGCCTGGCCAAAGTGGATGGTGCGCCGCGTACTCGGTTACGCCGGACGCTTTTCGATAAGGAATTGACACAACTTAGGGTGCATTCGGCGGGCAGCGCCGGAGCATAACGCGCTATCCACCCCATTGCCTGAGGTTCAGAAATTCCTCATTAGTTTTTGGGCCATAGGTGCGGAAGTGGGGGTTGGGTTGTTCGCGGTAGGCCAGCCGCTCCCGCGCCACTCGGTCGTCGCGGGTCCTTAGCCGCATCTCCGCTTCGCTTATGCCGTAGGGCTTCATCGCATTGCGGCCGAACACGCCGGCGCGGATTTGCGCTGTGATTTCCGGATAGCCGTGTTGCTCGCGGAGTGCTTCGGCGATCTGGAAGGTCCGGAAAGCCTGGATCTGGTCCTGGGGCGAACCGTACCAGATGGAATCGGTGCCCCAGAGCACATTGTTCTCCCCCACATACTTCAGCAGCTTGCCCAAGCCGTGGGCGGCCGAGTTGGGATCGCGCATCAGCAAGCGCCAGGTCGAACCCAGTTCGGCATAGACATTGGCATTCGCTACGTCGTTCTCGAGCACCGTCCGAATCAGTGAATCGATGCCTTCGTTTCTCGCCGCATTATAGGGGCCCTCCGGCTGACCCGGCACCAGGCCGGAGTGATACACCAGGAAGTTAACATCCGGGTACTGCCTGGCGACACGCCCAATGTCATCGCACAGGGAATAGCGGTACGGATAGCCGCTGAACGGCAACCCCTTGTGAATAGCGATATTTTTCACCCCCAACTTCCTGGCCTTCTCGATGAACGCCAAACCGATATCTTCGTCCAGGAAGTAGCCTTTTCCGTTCGGCCCCCACTGGGTGTAAGTCTTCCAGGCCGCAATCGGATAGCGCTCGGCGAGTTCGTCCATGCCGTCCAGGTCGCCCGCCTGGTTCGGATTTACCCGTCCGTGCAGCAGCATGCGGTGGGTGCCGTCCATTCGCTCGACGATTTCGGCGGTGGCGGCTGCTTCCTCTATGGTGAGCGGTTCGGCGTCGCGCCTCGACGGGACGAAAGACAGCACTATCATGTCCGTGTCCGAGTCCTTAAACACATCCTTGATAAACTCATCCGGGCCCAGGCACCGCAGATAACTTCGCGCCCCGGGCTGGTCGGCCAACACGCAGCCGGCCTTGGGCGACCAGCTAAGGGGTCGGCGGCTGGCCGGAAGCTGCTTCAGCCAGTCGCCGTTGGGGTTTACAAAGTGGCCCTGCACATCGAAGATAAACTCGCCACCCTCCAGTGAGGCCTCAGCCACCCCCTGATCCAGGTCGGCCTCCGGCGCCAAGGCAAAGAAGCCGCCCGACTTGCCGACCGCGGCATAGGCGCTGTTCATGGCCATTAAAGTAGAGGCGGCGCCGCAGGCTGAAACCAGGAACTCGCGCCGGCTGACTCCGCAGCGCCGGGCGTTTTTGTCCGCCCATTCGCTCGCCAGGCGATTGGCGTAGTGGTGCTCGGGCGCCAGCGGAACCGGCGCGAACTCACCGTTGCTGGTGGTGTCGAGTTTAACCGGCAATCTCCGGCCCTCGGGATCCCGATCCTGCTGCCTGGTCATTATGTCAACCGCCTAAGTGGCGCCTCCGATGCGTTAATCTTAAGGAACCTCTGACTAAGTATAGGCGTATCTGAGGGCTTTAAGGCAGTGTGCCGGGATAATGCCGATCAAATTCGGCGAGGGCAACCGGCTGGCCAATGCCGTAACCCTGGGAATAGTCCACACCCAGTCGCTGCAGCCAGGACAAAACCTCGTCGCTTTCGACAAACTCCGCGATGGTTTTTAGGCCCATCGCGTGACCGATATCGTTGATCGATTTAACGACAGCGTAATCGACGGGATCGGTGCAGATATCCTTTACAAATCCGCCGTCGATCTTCAGGTAATCGATCTGTAGGTTCTTCAGGTAGCCGTAGGATGATAATCCGCTGCCAAAATCGTCCAACGCAAACTGGCAGCCGAGTTGCTTCATTTCGTCAATGAAATGCGTGGCATCCAGCAAATTGGTAATTGCAGCTGTTTCAGTTATCTCGAAGCACAGTTTTTCCGCGGGAATTTGGTAGTAGTTAATTCGTTCGACCAGATAACTTAAAACCGCTTCATTGCTGAGGCTTTGACCGGATAAGTTAATACAACACTGCGGAAGCCGGGACATTCGATCTTCGAAGCGGGACATCCAAAACAACGCGTGTCCCACCACCCAGCGATCGATCTTGACCGCCAAATTATACCGCTCCGCCGCCGCCAGGAACGCGCCCGGGGGTACCAGTTTGCCGCCGCTCGATCGCATCCGAACCAGCAGCTCTAGATGTTGAATGCAGCTTCTATCCCCTGCGGTCGCTATGATCGGCTGCGCGAATAACTCGAAGCGATCTAACTCCAAGGCCTCATTGATCTGCGCCACCAAATGCATGCCGCCGGATTGTCCCTCCACTGAGGCATCCGTTTCACTAAACACATGCACTCTGTTGCGGCCTTGGTGCTTGGCTTCGTAGCAGGCCGCATCCGCCTGCTGCAATAATTTAGAGGCGTCCTTGCCACTCACCGGCACCATCCCGATGCTGACGCTAACGGAGAAGGACTTGTTATCCCAGGAGAATCTGTGTTCCTCAATTGCACACCGAATCCTGCCGGCTATTTCCATCGCGGTTTCAAAGGGGCAAAACTCGATTATCAACGCGAACTCATCGCCGCCAAAACGCGCCAACATATCGGATTTTCTGATATGGTATTTAACCAGCCTGCTGATTTGCTTGAGCAGCACGTCTCCGGCAGCATGACCGCAAGTGTCATTCACCACTTTGAATTGATCCAGGTCGAAAAAACACAGTGTATGCTCACCGCTATCCGTTTCCTGAGTGTCCAGCAGGTACTCCAATCGCGCTTCAAACTGAGCCCGATTCGCCAATCCGGTCAGTGAGTCGTGGCTGGCTTGATAGGAGAGTTCCTCTGTAAGGGCGTCCCGCGCCCTGTCATTTAACAGGCTTATCATCAACGCGTTACAGGTAGCCACGAACGGCTGTAGGTAATCCACCAGGTCACCGTCGTAACCTCCGGGCCTATTGTAAATGCCCATCGCCCCGATGACTTCGTCCTGATGGACAAAAGGGATATAGACAAAGCAGTGCAGGGGATGGTTGCCGGGAAGCAACGGACTAATTGTCGGGTCGTTTTGGGGATCGTTGACCAGCCACAGCTGTTTTTCACCAAACAATTTGTTCAGTATGCTGTCCCCTCGCTGATACTCCAGCCAACCGTCGTCATCGGCCAACCAACGTTTGTCGGCCCAGGCAAAATTGTTTGACAGTTTAGCCCTCAGTACCGCCTGGCCCTGGTTATCCGTATGAAATTCACCGATAAACCCTCCTTCACTATTGGTCAGATTGACGACGTCGTTCAGCAGGTTTTGCAGCGCGAGCTGCGCCGTAATGCCATGCAAATAGTCGGAGAGCCCCGCGTAGACCGCCGTCAGCATTCGATTGCTGGAAACCAACTTTAGTTCGGCCCGCTCTCGCGAATCGATCTCATCGCGCAACTGTTCGGTGCGCCTGTGCACCAGCGCTTCATCCCGGACCTGCCGGCCGGTAATACTGAACAGCCAAAATACGAAAGTTGCGAGAAACAGTTTCGCGCCTGACAAAAGGTATATATGTGACTCCGTATAGTACGCAAAAACCGGGTTGATGCGATAAAAATAAGCGCGCCAGCGCCGGTCACCGACGTTGATGGGTAGTTCCATAAACGCTTTTTCAGTCGCTGCGTCACACTCCGCTTTATCGCCGTAAATCAAAGGCCCCGCCCAGGTGGCGTCCTGGTCATACACACAGATAAAAAAACTTTTCGGCAATGCGGACAGTATATGTTGCTCGATCATATTGCCGACTGAGTAAACCATGCTGACGGTCCCGTAAATGGCGCCGCGGCGCTCCGCCAGCTGCTGGGGTGTTGCCCCGTCACGGTATACCGGAATCGAGACAGTCATAACCAGTTCGTGGGGGTATTTCTTCCGACGGTAAGGGGAAGTGAGCGTAATTTGGCCGGAGTCGCGAGCCGCTGCCTCCGCCTCTAAAGCCAGCGCTTCGGAATGGGCGCTGGTGTCCATCCCGACAATGTCCTTCCACCTGGACATGGGCTCCACATAGGTCAGCACGGTATAATTGTCTCTAACGTTAGCCTTTACCAACTGAGTTTGCTGCGGATTAATCTCGGTAACTTGAAACTCCGGAAACCCGGACGCCCGCACCTTCCGAATAAATTCGTCGAGTTCCGAATGCCTGACATGGCGCTTCCATGAAATCGATTCTATGGTCGGGCGCCGCGCGATTGCATCCTTGGCCAGCCTGCTAAACGCCTCCCGCGAAAGCTCGCTGTCAGTATCGAATACCGCTTTTAACGCGCGGATAATCTCCAAATCCGCGGCCATTTGCACCTCCAGCCGCTGTGCCGACTGGTCCATCGAACTCTTGACTTGCGCGTCGATGCGATCTTGTTCGGAAGATAAAAAGTTTAGGTCAATGACGGCTATGGCAAATAGCCCAACGAGTATGGGCAGGCCCATACGGATGATTCGCGGGCGCCATATAGGCCTGGGCGAGGCCAGGGAAGCCAGCACCAACGGCGTAACGACTACGGATGTCAAGCCGCACCTAATCCACCAATTAAAAAAGTAAGTGGCAAATTCCGACGGGGCGTAAAAGCCCATCTGAACGCGCAGCGCGGTAGTCGCAAGCGGCGTAATGGCGCTGGTCAACACGACTATCAGGATAAACTTGAGAATCGGTTTTTCCTCGATCAACAGGTTCGGCCATCCGGCCCAGCGACAAATCAGATAGTAGCCACACAGCATTTGCACCGCCATGGGCACAGGCAACATCAACAGGGTTTCATCAACATGCTCCCAGGGCATCCCCAGATAGAACCCCCAGGCCAACATAAACAGCGTGATGCTGGCGATGAGCGTGGGGATGACTGTCCGACCGTAAACCAGAACAAGCCCCAACAGGATGCTGTGGGGAAACCACAGAAATGTAATTGAAAAGCTGGCTAGGATGATAGTGGCGATACAGGATAGTGCTAACAGCCCTGAAGCCAAGGCATGGTCGCGAGGTCTTGGCTGCCTGATGACATCAGATTTAGCCAATTCGGCGGATGTAAGCGCGTCATTCTTATTGTCTGATTGGGCGTTGCTCATCGGCAATTTTGAATTGCAGCCCTTATCCGCTTAACGCGGAGAGGGCTATTTATAATTATCAGTTCCGTTGTTACGTATTTCGCCGAAGAACAATCTACTCTGTTTACAAACCAGTGGCAAGAAATCCTGCGGAAACGGTTAACCGGTTCATATTTAAACTGTTTTTTTGGGAAAACCATCACCTTTTTATCTGGTGATTGGCATCAACCACAACCGGTGAACCGAGCATAAAAAAACCCGGCGAGCCGGGCTTTTTGCGATTGCTAAGGGGTAGCTTAGCCTCGCTCGATCGCTACTGCTTCCTATCGCCACGCTCGATAACACGATCCTTGATATCACCATAGGCTTCGCGGACAAACCCACCCACTTTCCCAATAGTTTCATCTCGCTCATCATCGCCGTAGGGAATTTGACTCAGCATTTTTTTGGCGAACATCAGTGTCTCTCGCTTGTATTCAGACATCACTTCAGCCAATTTTTTTGCTTCGTTAACCGATTCGCCCGACGCGCAGATGGAATTCACCAACCCGGCCTGGAGCATGCGTTCCGGAGGCATGGGCAGCCCCGTCAGCACCATCTCCGCCACGTATTTTTTACCGGTTTGCAACAGCATGTTGGGCGCCGCGACGGTGCCGATAAACCCATGGCGAATCTGCGGCTGACCATAGTCCACATCCGGCTCGGAAATCACAATATCACAGGCCGTTACCAGGGTTAGGCCGGCGCCCCTGACCTTGCCGTTAATCGCACCGATAAACGGGGTTGTGCAGTTGTAGAAGTCCCGGAATATACCCCACTGATCCCTCGATTCCTGCGGTCCGAGAGGCTCTTTCATATCCATGCCCGAGCAAAAAACATCGCCGGACCCCGCCAGAACCACCGCGTTGTAGTTCTTAGCGCGGTTAAGCACGAAGTCCGAAAACTCCGCCCGCATCTTGGAGTTCAACGCGTTTTTGACCTCGGGCCGGTTGAGGGTAAGTATCGCGTAGTTATGTTGTTCTTCTAATAGCCAATGTTCGTAAGCCACGGCTGTATCCTCCTCTCGTCTGGGGTAACGCGGGCGCGAATCCGCGGAAAAGCTCGCTCGTCACATTAAAGCACGTCACTAACCCTTGTAGCGAGCAGAATCTGAGTAGCGACACACGCCATATTGTTTCCGGATACCATTCGGACTTTACCGAGCGTGCCTGGCTGCCGGATCACTCCGGCCGCACCCTGTCCGCGCCGCCGGCGTCGAAGGCAAGCCTATAGAATACCCAGCCCCCTACAGCTCCCGCCAACCCCTGCGATAACAAGCCGAAAACATTGCGGGTGGCGGCTACGCCGTTGACCCCAAAAACCATATAGAGAATGATGTGAATAGCAACGAGGCCGGTGAATCCAGCCAGGCAATAGAGGAACGCGGATCGGGGAATCAAGCGGGTCAGTAACAACCCGGTAAACAACCAGGCAATAAGAAGACCTATCACTATAACAGGTAAATAAATCTGCACCATGCCCACAATATCGTGTAGCGCGGTATTCACCCGATCACCGATGGAAACCGGATAGCCCAGTTGAGTAATACTGAGGATATTGAACTGAGACACCAGCGGAACCGCCACCAAATAGGTGACTAATACGCCTACGACAAAACCCACTACTTTCTTTACCATGATTCACAACCTAGCCACATTCAGCTGAACCTATATGCGTACCGGCATCCAGACGCTGGCACTAACAGGTTTTTTTTGTAAAATGTAAGAACCGCAATTCTACAGAAGAAGACAATGTATAAAACCTTTTTTTTAGTATCTTGCCTCGCATACGGACTGCTGGTCAATTCCGTGCAGGCTGCGCAGTACACGCTGCACACAGTGGCGGATGGCTTGAATTATCCCTGGTGTATCGCGTTTTTGCCCGACGGGAATTATTTGGTATCCATGCGCGCTGGGGAGCTGCGCATTATCTCATCCTCCGGCGATATTGGGGAGCCGATAGCCAATACGCCTGAAACCTATGTGGAAAGCCAGGGAGGTTATTTCGATGTGGCGCTGGACCCGGACTTCAGTTCCAACCAAACCCTTTACCTGGCCTTTGCCCACGGGGACCCAAACAGTAACGCCACACGGGTGATCAGGGCTACCCTGGTGGACAATGGGCTCGAGGACGTGACTGACATTTTTACCGTGAAAAACCCCAAGGACACAGCGGTTCACTATGGTGGAAAACTGCAGTTTGTGAATGACGGCACGCTGTTTATTACCACAGGCGACGGATTTCAGTACCGCGAGGCCGCGCAGGACAGGTTTGGGCAGCTGGGCAAGGTCATCCGCATCAACAAGGATGGCTCGGTGCCTTCCGACAACCCCCATGCCAGTGGGGAGAACGGCGACCCCAAAGTCTATGCCTATGGTATTCGCAGCCCGCAAGGGTTGGCCTATGATGCGACTACCGATACCCTTTACCTGCATGACCATGGCCCGCGGGGAGGCGACGAATTGAACCTGGTCAAACCCGACGGCAACTATGGATGGCCTGTCACCACCCATGGCGTGAACTACTCGGGCGCCAAGGTCTCTCCGTTTACCCGCCAGAGGGGCATTGTCGATCCCATCCGATACTGGACACCCAGCATTGCGCCATCGGGCATGACATTCTACGACGGGGAAGCCTTCCCGCAATGGCGGGGAGATTTGTTTTTGGGGGCGCTGGCCGACAAGGACGTGCGCCGAATCGATTTGGAAAATGGCCAGTTTGTAGCGGAAGAAACCCTGTTTGAAGAAATTGGTGAACGCATTCGCGATATCAGGACGGGGCCTGATGGGCTGCTCTACATTCTTACCGACAGCGACAGGGGTAAAGTGATTAGGGTGGCGCCCAAATAACACGTCGGTATTGGCGCTCATTAGTTCCCTGAGACATTGAGCTATTTTGAGATAGCCTCCTGATGGAAGCTGGTGTCGATATAGGCATCCACTCGCTGTAACCTTGCTTTCTGCGAACCATAGGTTCGCCTCAGTCGTAGCACTTCTTCTACACCGCTTCGATCTATTGCAGCATTCTTGAAAAATCCGGTTTCAGGATGGAGCAGGATTTCATAGCTCTTTGAAGCCAGGGACTCGTCCATTTGCGGCACATTTTTTAGCAGAACCTGTACGGCCTTACCTCGATTTTGCGCATGGTAAAGCCAGTTAACGCCCTTTAAGTAACCCCTAATATAGGCTACCAGCTGCCTTCTATGCTCGACCGCCCAATCCCGCTGAACCGCGGCGACCACGCCCTGATAAGCGCCTACAGTATCCAGTGCGGTGGCAATTTGATTGTATCCCCTGTTCACCGACATAATGTCGAACGGGGTAATCATTAACGTTCCCTGATGCTCGCCGGCCAATAGCGTCTTAAAGCGATTGGAAACGCCGCCAAAACTTTGAACCTCAACCCCATCTGGCCATAAGCCTTCTCTGGCCAGCATCTCAAAGAGCACAAAGGCGTAACCCGTCGTCATCGCGTCGACAGCGACTTTTTGCCCCTTTAACCCGGCGATACTGTCTATCTCGCAAGCGCTGATCAGGCTTAAAAAGCCATTATCCGCGCCCATAATGGCAGCCAGATTAACGGGTTTGTCCGGTTTAACCGCACCTTGTCCCTCCTGATAGGCGATAACGTTATCCATAGCCGTCATCGCAATGTCAAACCGCCCCTCTATCAATGCTTGCATTTGAAAAGCCGAGCCCTTGGTTGGTGTCAGCTCGACCTCAACGCCTTCCTCTGCAAAATACCCCTGCTCCATCGCTGCCCAAATCGGCCAGTTAAAGCCACCTGGGAAAACAATAACCCGCAAAGGATCAGCGTTAGTCCTGGAAACCAATAGGAAGAAGGTAATGGCGATAAGGCTCAGAGCCATGACAATTGCTTTGGAACCTAGTTGCTTTTTCATAAGCGTTCCTTGTTTATAAGAAACGGAATCATAGCGAGCGAGAGTATTTTCGCAATCCAAATAACAAAACTTAAAACGAAAAAACACAGGGTTCTGCAAGTAGGTTACAGAACCCTGTAATACTAAGAACGAGCTTCTTTTAGTGCCTTTTTATACTCTCTATGCAGCACGAGGGAAGCGCTCTTAAACCTAATACTCGTAACGCACAGTTACGCCATAAGTTCTCGGTCTTCCATACTTCAAATTCCACAAGTCTTCGCCGGCTTCCGCTTCAGCGGACGTCAAGCTCCAAAGAGTCGTAAAATCCTGACCCTCATAAACAATTTCGTCATCAGTTAAATTCTTACCCCAGAACGACAATTCCCAATTGTCGCGGCTAACGGTGAAGTCCAGGTTGAGAAGCTCTTGTTCTGTTAACCTGAGAATGTCGGACGGCAACTCATTGGTAATTTCAATAAAGGCATCGTCCTGTTTGGTAAACGCCGCAAGGATTGCCAAATCAAATTCTCCGACGCTCCATTCGTAGGATGCCTGAATACCGAAACTGTTCTCAGGAGAACGCGGTAAACGATTTCCCTGGACAGACTCGCCATCGATCAATTCATCACCCGTGATCTCGGTATCCAAATAGGCATAGTTAAATGATAGTTTTAGCCCGTCGACAGGCAACAAGCTAACTTCAACTTCAACACCCTCTGCTTCAGCGTCATTGGTCACAAGAGAGACGAACAGCTCTTCATCCTGGACCTGGCTTTGAAGATCCTCGTAGTCTGCGCTAAATACCGTCACATTCGCGTTGGCGCGGCCATCCCAAAAGGTCGTTTTGACACCTACCTCATAATTCCAGACTGTTTCCGGTTCAGTAGTACCGATGGAACCGTTCAATGTCGTTCCCTTTACAAAATCACCGGACTTAAATCCTTTGGTGGCTGTGCCGTATAGCATGATCGCGTCGAAGCCGCCAACGTCTTCCCAATGCATATCAATGCCAAGCTTGGGTGTGGTCTCGGTCCAGGAATCCGATTGTGAAAGCGTAAATATCTCTTCAGCTGCGAAGTTCCCCGGGAAAACATCGCCGCTGGTCTCAACTTCGCTGTCTTTTTCCTCATCGGTGTAACGAATACCCGCAGTTAAGTTAATCCAGTCCGCAACCGCGTATGTGCCCTGGGCAAACACCGACCAACTTTGCGTATCATTTTCCATGAAATGCCCGGCATCAAAAAAGAGAGGAAAACCAAAGTCAACTGCAAGCGTGCCGGGAACCTGGGTGGACTCAAATCTCTCCAGAGTTGACGAGGAGTCATCGTAATAATACACACCGGTCTGCCAATCCAGGTTTCGAGCTTCTCCAAATAGTAAAAACTCCTGCGTGAACGTCTCAACCTGGCTATCCCTGGTGGCGTTGATACCCTCCTCCAGTCCAGCCAAGAAGGGCACGTCTTCAGATAGCGAATCTGTTTCGTGAACCGAGGTGATACTTTTCAGCGTTACCTTCTCACTAATGTCGTAATCGACAGAAAGCCCCACTGTATAAACATCCCGGTCGTACTCTGCATCATCGTTTATCAATGTTCTCTCAATATCACTAGGTATATCAAAACGTTCCGGCTCGCCGACACGAGCGTACAGATGGCGCACTTCACCGAAGGTATCGTCCTGCCAGAACTCAACAAAACTTTCTACCCGAGTCTTATCGTTTGGCGTCCAAAGCGCCTTTAAACGCAGACTTGTGGTATCCACCTGGTCGAGTTTATTGCCCGTCACCAAATTTCTTACCCAACCGTCTGAATCAGACTTCATTATTGATATGGAAGCCGCAAGCTCATCCTCAATGAGCGGTGTGGAAAAGCGACCTGCCACCTCGAGAGCACCGAAATTACCTGCAGTGACTTCAATCTTACCTTCGTTGACTTCAAGCGAAGGATCCTTGGTTTGAATATTGATTAACCCACCAACAACATTGGGGCCATAAAGGGTTCCCTGCGGGCCTCGCAGTACTTCGATTTGCTCCATATCGAACAACACCGGCCCCATACTGGCGCTGCGACCGAAATATACGCCATCGATATATAAGCCTACGGCCTGACCGGAGGAAGGCGTATCCGCGGACGAAAACGCGCCGCGCATACCAATTCTATTTTGGTCTTTGTGACTGCCATCCAGTGACAAACCCGGCACCGATTCTGTCAAGCCGCCAATCCCACCGAGACGCAACTTCTCAATCTCTCCTGCATTCATAACGGTGATAACGGCAGCTGCTTCCTGAAGGTTCTGCGCTTTACGGCTTGCGCTTACCACTATTTCTTCAAGCGTTTCCGCAGCCTCTTTTGCCTGGACTGACTGAGATATTCCGCCTAACACGACGAAAAGCGTTAGGCTCGCCACTCCTGCAACCTTTGTTATTCGAGTTGTGTGATAAGTATTCTTAAACACAGTAAATCCCCCCCATTTTTAATTAAATATATTCATACACGAGAACGACTGACTAAGGCTCAACAGTGCCTTTACCCCATTCTGGCGTACAAATTACATAACTGAATGCATTAGCGTTCAGCAGACTACTCATTTACACGGTCCAAATTATCGCATAATTTCCAAATTATAGTTTTTTTATAATTTTTGTCAAATGTTGGATATTATGCAGATCTTTCACCGGTAGCGAGGTGGATGGAAGACGAAGCGCGGCCCATAATAAAGACAGCAACTGAGGCAAATAAACCTGGAACGGCACAGGCAATAAAGAGTTGCTGCATCGTCAGCTCCATCGACACAAGCAAACCACCTACAATTGGGCCCATGATGGCCCCCAACCTGCCGAAGCCGAGCGACCAACCCACCCCGGTTGATCGTAGGTCGGTGGGATAGAAGGATGCCGAAAGGCCGTTCGCCACCAGCCCCACCAGGGCAGCAGAAAATATGGGCCCGAATTGTGCCTTATCGACCCCCATTTTTTTGCCGAGCGCAATCACTTCCCCCGCGGCCATGTTGTGGATAGCAACCAGATAATTGGACAGCAGTTTCATTTTTGAAGCCGCGCCAAATTCGCTCAGGTAAACACTTCGGTCGCTGATAGCCTCCAGGAATTGCACTCCTGTCATTCTGGTCTTGTGTATATATACATACACTGGTTTCGAACCAGATTCGAGTACCAAAAGAACGACTTTTTTGATTTTTTTATTGTGCGCTTGCCGAAAAAACAAATAACCTACTTAAAAATATTGATTTTTTGTTCCATAAAAACAGACATATTGTCTGTAGCCGCATTCGACCGGCAAAAAAAGGGGGGATAGCAGTTGACGTTCTAGTTGCCCGAATCGCTCGTAATCACGCCATTTTCTTCTTGATAAAGCTGCCATAAAGACTTCATCTCTGCATATTTTTCCGGATACTTGTCCGCCAAATCATTCATCTCAGTGGGATCTTGCGCCAAGTTATACAACTTAAAGCTATAATCTCCTACCGGCGGTTTCTCACGTAGCAGCTTCCAGTCACCCTGCCGAACAGCTCCTCGCCCCATCACCTCCCAGCCAACGAAATAATCATCGCGGCGAAACGACTTATGATCACCCGTCAAAAATGGCCACAGTGACACTCCCCGAACAGGATGCAACTGTCGCCCCTTGTATTCAGAGCCAGGATGCGAGGTCTTGGCGACATCGAGAAATGTTGGAAGGATATCCATGACGGTCGCATAGCCAGCGCTTATATCGACGGTATGCTTCAGCTTCGGAAACGACAAAATAGCAGGCACCTTAATGCCACCCTCACTCATAAATGTCTTGGTTCCCAACAGGTGCCCTACGCCGGCACGCGCCCACTGTGGCCCGTAGAATACCCAGGAACGTTCATGCCCCATGTTCTCGTAACTGTGGTCACAACACTCGTTGTACCAGTCGCGAACGACCGGAGGTAAGGACGCGTGAGCATCGGGCCCGTTGTCCGAGATAAAAAGAATCAGTGTATTGTCGTACTCACCAATGTCCTTTAAGTACTGAATCATTTGCCCGACGTAGAAGTCCATGTCATCAACCATCGCAGCATAGATTTCCATTTTGCGGGCCTCTACCCGCTTTTCTTGGTCACTCAGGCTTTCCCAAACTGGGATATCGGCACGCCGCGGTGGAATTTTTGTGCCCTCCGGGATAAGCCCGAACTCGCCCATTCGGGCTACCCTTTCGGCGTGAAGCGCATCGTATCCGGCATCGTAACGGCCTTTATATTTGTCGATGGATGCCTTTGGCGCCTGTAGCGGCCAGTGGGGGGCTGTATAGGCCAAGTACCCGAAAAAAGGTTTGCCGTCCGCCCGATCGCTCTCGATAAACTCCATCAGCTTTTCAGTAAAAAAGCGCGTCGAGTAAAAGTCGTCCGGTACCTGCGCCACCCACCCATTTTCCCGATAGCGGGCTTTTTTCGTCCCGGCACCTTTAGGACCGTATACCGACATATCGTTGAGGTGATGAGCGCCGCCACCCAGCAGCGCAAAGGTCTTTTGAAATCCTCTCGCAAAAGGCACCTGGTCATCTTCATAACCTAAATGCCATTTGCCAGTCATATAGGTGTGGTAGCCCGCATCCGCCAACAGTTCCGGAAGCGTGGCGACACGGTGATTTAAATACCCTTCGTAACCAGGCTGCCCCAGCGTCGGCGCGCGGAATTCAGCTTGAACGCCCAGGCCGGCAAGATGATTATCGGTCCCGGACATCAGTCGCGCGCGGGTTGGCGAACAGGATGGATCGGCATAGAAATTGGTAAACTGAATACCGGCCTCTGCCAGGGCGTCAATATTGGGAGTATTTATCTCGCTGCCATAGATACCGAGGTCTGCAAAACCCAGGTCATCAGCGACAATAAGGAGAATATTCGGGCGCGATTCACCTTGAGCCTCTATATCACTGCTTTTCTCCGCACCCTGGCATCCGAAAAGGATACCCGCACAAAAAACTAGAAATGACGTCCTACAATAATCCTGCCATCGCCTATCTCTAGATTTCATGTGGACCTCCTTTGGTAACCAACTGATTAAGAGCTTTTTCTACACCGTTGCAGGCGGATAATTCCGTTTCTTCACCGGGCTATTTAACCCCCGAGAGAACCGACAGACCAACAAGCTCCACCGCTGCTCAAGATTTATCCCAGCCACTTCGATTTTTTGTCGAGGGAAAAAAGCGCCCCTAACGCGTATTCATTGCTGCCTCGAATAACAAAATAAAGACACAACACAGCCCACATAAAGGTGTATTCAAAACCTCCCTGCAGCCAGAAAAACCCCCTTGGGAACACCACAAAAAAAGCGACGGCCAGAAGGCAAAAACAGAGGAACGCGGATGCTCTGGTGAACAGCCCAACCATCAAACAGAAACCAGCAACCAACTGTATGCCGCCGGTCAATGCAGCCATAAGCTCGGGAAAAGGTAAGCCCACTTTCGCCATCATGCCAACTGTTTTTTCAAAACTTCCGCCGGCCCACCCCAGGAGTTTTTGACCTCCATGAGGAACAAAGAAGCCCCCAGTCACCACTCGAAGCATCGCGTTAGGTATATCTTCTTTCATAGGATAGATCGGTTTAGTTAATGGTTTTGCGTTAAGACTCTATTCGCAAATCAGGGTATCAAGGCGTTTTGGGCTTCGTGGCGGTGAACAAAGCTCACCGCCAGTTAATCGAAAAACCCAACGCTAAAAGTTATAGCGTGCCGTTACAAAGATCGACCTTGGCGGCGCTACAAACGCAGCGTGACCATCGTCTCTGATATTGGGGGGAGGACCGGCAGGAGCACCGTTAGTCGGCAGGTCGTTAGCCGCGGAAAACGTTAGCTCGTCGTTTAGGTTGCGACCGACAAGAGACAATTTCCAGCGCCCTTCGACATCACCCAGACTTAGCCGAGCGTCTATTTTGTGGAAGCTACCCTGCATATCAAGTGGGTCCTGGTCCTGTTGCAGGAGATAGTCATCCGAGTAAACAACCTGAACAAACCCTGTCAACTCAAGATTTTCGCTAAGCTGCCAGACATACTCCGCATTAAAGGTAGCTGCCAGGTCAGGCGCATAAGGCGTATTTTTACCACTTAGATCCTGCACACCGCCGATACAGCCCTGCGCCATGGTCTGCAAGTGATAACAAGGCGCCTCAGTGTAATCGTCAAAGGTTGAGTCCAAGAAGGTCACGATGCCATTAAGCGTCAAGGCCTCAGTCGCCCGCCATTTCAAGTCTAGTTCCAAACCTTCCGTTATGGCGCTAGAGGCATTGCCGACATTAAATGTCAGATCATCCCCTAACGAGGTCACTTGAAGATCATCGTACTCACTGCGGAATAAGGCCGCATTCAACTGCATCGAGCCGTCAAGGAAGGAGAGTTTCGCCCCCAACTCATAGGCGGTAACCTCTTCTTCTTCAAACTGAAACGTTGCCAGCGCAACCGCATCCGGACCCGCTGCCTGGCCATTGAAACCACCACCTTTAAACCCCCGGGCAATGTTCAGGTAATACATGGAATCATCATCGGGCTTCCACGTCAGATTAACCACGGGAGAAAGGTTGTTTTCGTCGCGATCATCTTTTATATCATGGCTGGCGGCAGCCGGCCCACCGGGGACCATGATCGGCATCTGTGTATAAAGTGCTGTTGGAAACTGCTGGTGAGTTGCGTCTTTAGACTCTCTTGTATACCGCAAGCTACCGGTCAACGCCCATGCGTCATTGATATTCCAGGTGAGCTGACCAAAGGTTGCGTAGGTGTCACTTTCCACATCAAAAAGCCAATTACGCGTTGCTCTTAAGGGTGGGGGTAAGGTCTGGTTAAAATTGGTCCTAAAGTCGAAATCCAGCTCATAGTGCAAATAATACAAGCCCGCCAGGTATTCGAACTGCCCCCCAGTAGGCGACGCGATACGCAGCTCTTGACTAAATTGCTCGTAGTTTTCAAATAGACTGACATTTACCAGTTCAGCCGGCGTCTGGTCACTGTCAAACTCATCAGTAACCTTATATTCTGACCAGCCGGTAAGCGACGTAATCGTGTTTTCACCCGCATCCCAATCTATGGTCAACCCTGCGATATCGAATTCCGTCAGGTAGTCACGGATATCGCCCACCCCGTTTCTTGTTCCCAGCACATCGGTGTTGTAATCCGCCTTACAGTCATAATCCGCCGGTACCGGCAAGGTCGCACCACAATGGGAAATTTGCCGGCTACGGCCATGGCGATCAAACTCGCCCACCTGGTAACTGAACGTCACCTCTGACGAATCATTCGGTGCCCACAGCACCATAATACGCGCGGTATGATCCTGCTGATCCGCCTCATCATCACCCGTCGCTACGTTGTCAACGTAGCCGTCGTAATCCTCGACTCTTGCTGCGACGCGCAGCATGAAAGAGTCAGATAGCGGCCCAGAAACGGCACCTTCAATGTTGTAACCGTCACGGCCTTCAAATTCATAGCCTGCAGACACCCAGCCCTCGAACCCTTCTGTCGGTTGGGCAGTAGTGATGTTTACAACACCGGCTGTGGTGTTTTTGCCTATGATCGCACCCTGCGGCCCTTTGAGTACTTCAACGCGCTCGATGTCGAGAAACGCGGCCCGGCTGAAACGACCGCGGCCATAGAAAAACCCGTCGATAACCTGGCCGACAGCCATTTCAAAACCGAGATTAACGCCCGACCCAATACCTCGCACAAACAGATTATCTCGGCCAGCTGCCTCGCTTACATTCAGGCTTGGGACAGTTCCCGAAAGATCATCCATCTTGGAAATCCCTGCGTCACGCATGCTGTCTCCAAGTACCGCGGATATGGCGACGGGTACGTCCTGAAGACTTTGCTGGCGCTTCTGCGCGGTAACAAGTATTTCTTCAATTGCCGGTGCTGCCACAGCCGATCCTGAAACCAGTATCGATAAACTGAGAACTGACCGGAAGAAGCTCTTACAATTCAAATAATTAGATTTCCTCACTTTTATCACCCCTTTTTTGCCCCTGCTTGATTTTGGCTTATGACTTCTGGAATCGAATCACCCCTGCGCCTTGAACCCAATAACGTAACTTTACAAAGGCATCGACACCTCTAAACAGGCTTGACGCGCATCTTCGCTACGCGCAAATCCGGAACTATCATCACATCATGCATTATTTTGGAAATTTTTATTATTTTCCAAATTTTAACAATACCGCTAGACATAATGCAAACATTGAGCTGTTCTAGCTATCCGCAGTCTGTGCGGCAACTCGCTTACTGTACGCCGCTTTAAATGTCGCACTGACGTATCCGAATCCCAGTCCAACGGCGGTTCCAACCAATTCCGCAAAAGCGATCGCCATATAACCCTGGGCATCATGCGTTCCCGACATATGGTGAAGCGCGAAGAAAGTACCGGCGCCAACGAACCAGCCGGGTAGAAAATCAATATAAGGCACCCGCTCCGTAGATATCAGTGGGACTGCGATAATAAACACCGCTATCGCAGCGCCCCAATATCCGCCAACGACTCCGACGAGCGCTATGGTCAGCTGTATAATTGCGACCGAGACCGCCGCTCCTCCAGCAAAGCAGATAAGAACCTTGCCGATCATCTTTGGCGACGCACCCGCTAAAAAGTACATTGCCCATCCGTGAAAAGTTACCCACACAATCAACGATGGACCCCCAATAGATTCGGGACTCCCGAGGTTAATGAGAGGCGCTATCAACAATAAAACAGCCGCCTGAACAGCAAAAAAAACCGGAATCACAATATATTTGGAGAAGGGCATAGATTACTCCTGATAAATAACATCAATTTTGCCGTTAGCTATCTAATACACTGGCAAAAAGCGCGATAGCCAAGCGATACGGATCACTCACACCGTTACTCTGCATCCGGCTGGTTTTCCGGAGCGGCCTGAATAAAGGCGTCGAGCGCGTTCAGCCTCTCGTCAATACGCACTACGCTCGGATAGGGACTGAGGTCACAGTCGAAGCGTCTCGCGTTGTACACCTGCGGCACCAGACAGCAGTCCACCAGCGTGATGTTGTCACCATAGCAGCAGTACCGGCCCGCTTTCTTTGCCAGCACTGGCTCGAGGGATTGAAAGCCCAGCGTACACCAATGACGGTACCACTCATTCACTCGCTCCTGCTCCTGGCCCAGCTCCTGCTTCAAATAATTTAGCACCCGCAGGTTATTGAGCGGATGCATCTCGCAGGCAATCACCTGCGCCAACGCGCGCACCTCCGCCCTGGCCTTGGGCTCGTCTGGCAACAGCGGTACCTCAGGATACGTCTCGTCCAGATACTCAATGATCGCCAGCGACTGATTCAGGGTCCACCCCCCCTGCTCCCACGCGGGCAATAACCCCTGAGGATTCTTCGCCAAAAACTCCGGCTTGCGGTGCTGCCCTCCCTCCTTGCGGAAGTGTATAAGCGCCGACTCGTACTCGATCCCCTTGTGGTTTAGCGCAATTCGCACCCGATAGGATGCAGAGCTTCGCCAGAAGGTGTATAGCGTGTCCATCACACCACCTTGTTCGTCAGCGTCTCCAGTCCGGCGATATAGCCCTCCATGGTCTGACCGCGTTCGACCGCTGCCACGCCCGCCGGGGTACCGGTATAGATCAGGTCCCCTGGCTGCAGCTCAAATAGCGTGGAGAGCTCGACCACAATCTCCGGCACGTCCCAGATCAGATCGCGTATGTCAGCCTGCTGCTTGATCTGGCCGTCGACTTTAATCCAGATCTCGCCCTCGCGAATGTGGCCGTTCTCGGACACCGGATAGATAGCTCCGATCGCTGCCGAATGATCAAAGCCCTTGCCGGTATCCCAGGGTCTACCCTGAGCGCGCGCGTCGAGTTGCAGGTCGCGGCGGGTCAGGTCGTTGCCTATCGCGTAGCCGTATATGTGGTCTTCAGCCTGTTCCAGCGAGATGTTACTTCCCCCATTGCCGATGGCGATCACCAGTTCGATCTCGTGGTGATAGTTCTCGGTGCGCGGCGGATAGGGCACGTCAGCGCCATTGGGCACGACAGCGTCGGCTGGTTTCTGGAAGAAGAACGGCGGATCGCGATCCGGGTCCTTACCCATCTCCCGGGCATGTTCGGCATAGTTGCGGCCCACACAGTAGATGCGCCGCACGGGATATCGGTCTTCGCTGTTATGGATGGCAACGCTGGGGCGTTCACCCAGTTCGAATACATAGTTCATGGTTGTCCTCGTTTACTTATGTCTCGCGCTACTTGAATTCTTCATAAAAGCCCAGTTTGCGGTGCAAAGGCGCATCGTCGACCAAAAACAAATAGGCAGGTTCTTGGCCGGAACGGTTGACTAGCGTAATCGGGCTGTGGGTCGGTACGGCGATAATGTCGTGCTGATCCCAGTCGTAAGTAGCGCCATCGATATCTGCCTGACCCCGACCCTCCACTACCTTGAGAACACCGGAGGACGAGCGTTTGGGCAATGTAAACTCCTCGCCGGGACGCAGCATCAACGCAGAGAAACCCAGGGTCGGCATGCACTCCTGACCTGTTTCTGGATTCACATAGGCTAACTGTACGGCATCACCCGCAGGCGTGATTTTCGAGAGGTCCTTTAGCGCCTCCCGGACCTCACGCCAGGGGAAACGCAGCAAGGGAAAGCCATAGTCGCGCTGGTTAAGCGATTGGTAGGGTAAAACGCCCGCGCGCCGATAGCGGGTCTGAGATCCGTCTGGATCCGGCTTCATCTGCTGTGGTTCGCCTTCAGTGCAATAGGATGCCTCGATGTTGTAGATCAATGGTAGGTCCAAAGCGTCCATCCAAATGATCGGCCCGTCGCCTTCGTGGCCGTGTTCGTGCCATAAACCGGGCGGCGTCAGAATCAAATCGCCGGGCTCCATCGGCAGTTTTTCGCCGTTTACCGTGGTGAAACCGCCACCGCCCTCCACCACCAGACGCACCGCCGACGGCGTGTGCTTATGATTGGGCGCTGTCTCGCCAGGGAGGATCAGTTGCAGACCCACGTAGATGGTTGGAGTAACCAGCGCATCTTCCGGATTATGGCCCGGATTGCAGAGTACCAGCACACGACGCTCAGCCTTCTCGATGGGCGTGAGATCACCGGCCTGAAGCAATAGGGGCCGGATCGACTCGTAGGCCCAGTGCGCAGGTTTCGTCTTGCGCTCCGGAATACCGTAGGGTAGAAAACCGCGCAGAAAGGGCCAAAGCGGCACCAGATCCAAACTTGTGAGTTCTTTCAGGTAGCTCGGTGGCAGTTCGTCCAAGGTGCCAAGTTGTTCAGTCATTACTCCTTCTCCTCAATTATTTGACGCGTTTTTAAGCGCCTGACGATCTATTTTTCCGGTGCCGGTTTTAGGCAGTTCGTCGAAGTACTCAATGACGCGCGGATATTTGTACGGCAAAAGCTGTTGCTTGACATAGGCCTGAAACTCTTTGGTCAGTTCTTCACTCGGCTCTATACTCTCCTGCAGGACAATAAATGCCTTCAGCGTCATTCTGCGGTCTTCCATCTGAACGCCCATAACCGCACACTCGCAGACCTTTTCATGGTCGGCGAGACAAAGCTCTATCTCCAGGGGATAAACCCACTGACCGCTGACCTTGATCAGGTCATCGGCTCGGCCGCGAAAATAGTAGAAGCCGTCATCATCCTGATAAAATCTGTCCCCCGTCCATAACCAGCCGTCTTCGCGCATAGTCTCCCGGGTTTTTTCCGGCCGATTCCAGTAACAGGGCGCGCTGGAGTCCCCCCGGACCCACAACACCCCGTCCCCCCCGGGAGCCACTTCATTGCCCTCGGTATCTGTCATGCGGGTTTCATAACCCGGCACGCGTTTACCAGACGAGCCAAT
This sequence comes from Porticoccaceae bacterium, assembly GCA_028280905.1. Lineage (GTDB taxonomy): Bacteria > Pseudomonadota > Gammaproteobacteria > Pseudomonadales > Porticoccaceae > JANQKW01. The sequence goes on along the minus strand of JANQKW010000250.1, from coordinate 13,800 downwards.
CTTGAACTGCTCTGCCGTATTCGACAGATAGATGTGTGTCATCTCTGTTGAGCCCAAACCTTCAATAAGGTCCAGGCCATAGCGGGACTTCCACTCTTCGGCTAGCTCGCTGGACAGCGCCTCTGCCGCAGACAGGCACATTCGTACGGATGACAGATCGGCAGACTCCGCGCACTGATCCTGGAGCAGGCTATTGTAAAGCGTGGGTAACCCAAAGAAGAGGGTGGGCCGATACTTCTCAATCGTGCCAAACACGGCCTCAGCCACCGGTCGCTGACCGGAAAGCACAACACTGGCACCGACGGAGAAGGGAAAAATCACGGAATTGCCCAGCCCGTAGGCGAAGAAGATCTTCGGCACCGAGTAGCATATATCTTGTTCCGTCATATTGAGAATATGCTTTCCATAACTGGCGGCTGCATATTCCATATCGTGTTGCAGATGCACAATTCCCTTCGGCCTGCCCGTGCTGCCGGAGGAGTACATCCAGAAGCACATGTCGTCGCGCGAGGTATCCGCGGCAGAGAGTTCTCCTGAGAAACCCGCTACCCATGTGTCCCAGTGATAGGTCTCATTGCCCGCTACCGCGGCCGCTTCTCCGCCCACACTAACAAGATGCTTCACACTCGCACCCTGCCAGGTGTCGTTGTCGAAAATCGCGGCATGGCGCGCGTCAAAGATGGCAACCTTGGCACCAGAGTCTTCCAGAAAAAACTGCACCAGATCCTTCGGCGACAGTGTGTTAATTAACATGGGCACAAAGCCGGCCCGAATAGCACCCATAATAATCGACGGATAAGCAGCGGTATCCTCTAGAAAACAGAGAATGCGATCACCACGCTCCAGGCCCAAGGATGCCAGTGCGTTACCGGTTTGCGATGCCCGCGCACAGAGCTCCGCATAGGTCGAATTGCCCGCGTCTGCATAAACGGCTATTTTGTTACCGCGGCCCTCCTCCAGGTTTCTGTAGAGGAGTTCACTCGCGTTGTAGAACTCTGGGAGTGAAAAACCAATCTCCTCGACCCCAGGCGCATGCCGGAATACCAGATCTTCAATCTTTTGGTCGCTCATTGAAAGACTCCATTAGCCTTAGCTTTCGCCTACTCGAGCACTCAACGTGAATGGCACGGGCCAAGTCACGAAGCGCACGCAATCACCAACCAGCACATATCGTGAAGCCGACTACTGGCTCTCGCGACGCGCGTCGTACTCTTGCATAAAAGAAGGCGCGACCATCCTTGCACGCGCATCGCTAATACGCCCCGACCGTTTGATGTAGGAGTAGACAAAGTCATAGGGATCCATTTCCATATGCTGTGCGAAGTCCGTGTACCAGTCCAAACTGGTATTGGCCGCGTCCACCAGGGTGGCAACAATCGGCCGACGCTGTTCTTCATACTCTTCCAACGCGGCCCGAATATCGCCGGGATTATTCTTAAGCGACTTTGTCAATTGAATGACATCTTCCATCGCCAGCCGTGTGCCGGAGCCGATCGAAAAGTGGGCGGTATGGAGTGCGTCCCCGACAAGAACCATGTTTTTATAGGACCAGCGTTCCTGTGTCATCTTGGGAAATTCGCGCCAATAAGAGTTGTTGGTGATAATGGGATGGCCATCCAATTCCGGCGCAAACAATTCTTCAAAGTACTTTACAGTTTCTTCGTCACCCATGCTTTCGAAGTCACCCTTTTTATATGTCGCATCATCGGTTTCCACCAAAAACGTACTGTTGTTCGGAGCGTACCTATAGTGGTGCACATTGAAAGCCCCAACATCGTTTTTACGAAATGTTTGAGTCAGTGTATCGAAGGGCTTGGTTGTCCCGTACCACATGAACTTATTGGGATGGAATTCAATCTTGGTACCAAATTCCTCGACATAGGTGTTACGAATAAGGGAGTTGACACCGTCGGCTGCAACAACCAAATCGTAGCCTTCGAATTCACTAAGATCAGTAACCTGGCGATTGTATTCCGCTTCAACGCCTACACTGCGCGCCCTCTCCTGCAAGAGCAGCAGCAATTCCAAACGGCCGACGGCGGTGAAACCCACACCGTCGATAGGGATGGTCGCCCCAGGCAGATTAACCGTGAGATCTCGCCAGCGTTCCATATGCGGCTCGATAAAATCGTGCGTCTCCTTGTCATCCTTTTCCAGAAATTTGAGCGCTTGATCTGAAAAGACCACACCAAACCCCCAAGTCGCGTCTTGGGGGTTCTGCTCCACAATTTTCACTTCGATATTGGGATCTATCCATTTCCTCAACAGGTAACCCAAGTACAAACCTGCCGGCCCAGCACCAATGATTCCAACGCGCATACTTACTCTCCTCTAGGTTACCTTGCGAACAAGCCACCAATACCAAAATGAATTCGATATTGCCGTTAAATTAGATATTACCCTTAATTTGGAAATAATAATATATATTGGAAATTATGCACAAATTTTAATAATATGCAATATCCTTGTTTGTAATTTCAACGCGGGGCGTTTTTACAGAGATCAATATTGAATTGAGCCACTCTCACTCGGAGGCCTTAAACATGAGTTCCCACTCACTTGATAAGTTATTTAATCCGCAATCCATTGCCATCGTTGGAGCCTCGGCCAGCCCTGCAAAAGCGGGTTATCAGATGTTAAACGCCATTCGCGACTTCAAAGGAGGTATCTACCCCATTAATCCCAAGGCGGAGGAATTGCTCGGCCACCGTGCGTACCCCAGCCTCAAATCCGTGGGCCAGCCGATCGATCTTGCAATACTCACACTACCCGCCGCCCTCTGCTTTGCCGCCACTCTAGACGCGGTAGAAGCAGGCGTGGGCGCAATCATGATCATAAGCGGAGGATTCGCTGAGACGGGTGAACAGGGACAACAGTTACAAAACGGTATTCTACAGCTGTGCAGAGACAACAATATCCGCTTGCTCGGCCCCAATACTTCAGGGTTTGCGTTACCCGCGGAAGGCCTTGCGATCAGTTTCGCGCCGGGGATGGACGTCCTAAGGCCGGGTCCGGTGGCCGTCATTTCCCAAAGCGGTGCCATTAACCTGACAATGACCGCCCTGGCGGCGGAGCACAATCTCGGCGTGCGGCTGGCCGTCGGTATCGGCAACGGCCAGGATGTGTCTTCAGCCTCCTTGATTGACTACCTGGCAGACGATCCCGAGACCAAGCTGATCGCCTGTTACCTCGAAGGAGTATCCAATGGCCGACAATTGTTCGATGCGGTCGCGAAAGCGACGCATAGTAAACCGGTAGTTATCTTTACCGTCGGAAAGGCCGACGTTGGCGAATTTGCCGCGTCCCATACGGGCAATCTCATTGGCTCCTTCCAACTGAAAAAGTCTGCGCTGGAGCAGGCCGGCGCCGTTGTGGTGGAATCCACTAACGAAATGATGGATGCGGCCAAACTGCTCTCTGCCGTGCGCCTTGAGCCCAACGCGGACCCGGGGATCGCGTTGCTGACCGGCCAAGCGGGCCCGGGCATGATTATCAGCGATTACCTCCGCTGGCACGGTGTCAGCATGCCGGAACTAGATACCGCCTCAGTTGAGCGTATTGGCAAACTCTTGCCGCCTATGACCTATTTCAAAAATCCCGTCGATACTGGCCGCCCCGGCGAAACCTTTGGTCCCGTGTTGCAGGCGGTCGCTGATGATCCCAATATCGATGCGATTTTGGCTTTCGCACTGCATGAACCCGCGGCGATCGAGCCAACGAAGCTGTTTTCCGAAAATCGGCAGGGCATTTCTCAGCCACTGATATTCGGCACCGCCGGGATTCCCGAAAGCATCACACCCACCGTGAGCGCCCTGGATGAGATGGGCATTCCCGCCTTTACCTCGCCGGATCGAGCAGCGCGGGCCACCTGGGCATTAGCGATGGACGCAAGGGCAGCCCACCGACGTCTTAGCGCCCCCGCCACCGGTGAGGTGAGAGCCGATATGCCCGTTGCCGGCGCCCTGGACGAAGCACAAGGCAAAGCGCTACTGGTCAAGTTAGGCATTGGCGTTCCTGAGAGCGCAGTCTGTACTAATAGCGCGGAGGCACAAGCGGCATTCGAACGGCTGCCAAAGCCACTAGTAGTCAAAGTATTAGCGGCAGAGATCCTGCACAAAACTGAGGTGGGCGGCGTCCACGTCAATATCGATACGCAACAGAAGCTGCACGGGGCGCTCGACGCGATCGATGGAATCGAGGTGGCCGGAGACACCCGTTACCTGATCGAGCCGATGGCGCCTGCGGGTCTCGAGATCATTGTCGGTGGCACCAACGATGTCAGCTTTGGGCCTACCATCCTGGTGGGGCTGGGCGGCACCGCGGCGGAGGCGTTGGAAGACGTCGCGATCCGCGTCGCACCGCTGAGTGAGAACGATGCTATGGAGATGCTCGACGAATTGCGCGGCAAAGCGCTCTTCGAGGGTTGGCGCGGCGCACCGGCGTTGGACAAGCAGGCTCTCGCGAAGGCGTTGGTCAATCTAGGGAATTTTCTCTACAGACACCCAGAGATCAGGGAAATAGATTTGAATCCGGTAAGAGTGTATGCCGACGGGCTTCTCGCACTGGATGCGTTGATTGTTGTGTAACCCATCCGCGCAAAACAAGGGACTCAATGCTCCACGCCTTAACACCAATGACGGTAGTTGCCAAATAGACCTTGTAGTTTGGGTAAGATAAACAAAGGCTTTTAAAGCAGCTCCTTAACCATTTCGACCGTTTTGTTGAAATGCTTGGTGAGCAGAGAGCACGCTTTGGCGGCATCCCTTGCCAGAACCGCGTTCATGATTGCCTTATGTTCGAGTTCGTCTTTTCGCGGAATGTCGCTGTAGGCAATCGCGACGTGACGATAACGCTCCGTCTGGTCGACCATGTGTCTTATGATAGTTAGTAGTTTACGGTTTCCGCAGGCCGCAATTAGCGACTCGTGAAACGCTCGGTGACGACGTTCCCACTCGTCGGCAAGCTCTTCGCTGAGTTTACCTTGGAATCGCTTGATTAAAGAAAGATGGTGAAATGCCCCTGCAATCGCAGCTTCCCATTCATCACCCCCATTGTAGATCGCATCCCTTATTGCAATATTCTCCAACTCGCAACGTAATTGCGTAACCTCTTCAAAATCAGCAATCGAAGTGGGCGCGACCCGAAAACCGCGTTGCCCTTCGCTAGTGACCAACCCCTCCACCACCAGTCGCGAAAGCGCCTCCCGCAGAGGGCTTACGCCCACCCCATACTTACGCCGCAGATCGTCGGAACGCAGCTTGTCGCCTGGATTGAGCTTACACTTAATGATATCGGCCCGAATTTGTTGGAGAACGGAGGCACTGATTGTGTTGGCCTCAGCGCCTTCCACCCTTTTTCGTTGTAAGCCTTCGCCTGCCATAAAATACGCTCACATTAAACATCTAAGTACCTATATCATCGCAAATGACCTAAGCTCTCGGCAATGCTTTCGTTACCTTTTAGCAAACTTACTTGTTCTGCACGGACTCCGGTCGTTCAAAGCCACGTTTCATATGCCCCATTCCTTCCTGGTCACCCCGCTCAAACATCCATGAGTAACCGCCCGGCGGATTGCTCAAGATCTCCCAACAGTTCATATCCTTATCGTAGAAATAGAAGCTGTAGGAACCATGTTGCTCTCTTGGCTTGGTGATTTTACTCAATCCCCACTTTTCGGCGTCCCGCTGCACGATCTCGTAGCACTTATCAACATCCGCATCAGTTGCGACATCAAGTCCGTTGTGGTTGGTGAATGGCATCTCCCCATCGTGTTCAGGCACCTGCACACAAACATAGATATGTGGCCCACCGCGCAAGCGACACCAAATCGAGATTTTGCTGGTCCGCACACACTCAAAACCGAAAAACTCCTCGTAAAATTTACGAGTAAATTCGATGTCACCGCATTCCAGCGTACCATGGGAAATAAACTTTAAGTCCAGTACAGGCCTCGTATCACCTGCTTGCACCGCGTCGGTCACTGATTCTCTCCTCTGATTGATTTCAAGAATATCAAGAACCTAGTCCTGATAGCTAATTACCGGATTGGACAGTGTCCCGATCCCGGTTACAGTCACGTCACAAATATCACCCGGCTTAAGGAATATTCGCGGGTTCCGACCATAGCCCACACCGGAGGGAGATCCCGTAGTAATGATGTCGCCCGGCTGAAACAAATACCACTTGGAAAAGTGGGAGATAACCTGGTCGATTGGGAAAATCAGGTCTCCGGTACTCGTGTTCTGCATAATGTCACCGTTCACTGTTGTAGTAAGTTCCAATGCATAAGGATCCTCTATCTCATCGGCCGTTACCATAACCGGACCCAACGGCGTAAAGGTGGGAAACTGTTTGCCCTGTACGTTATCACCCCAGGTCATGACAGCTTGCATTTGCGACTGGTCGGGGTTCAGCGCGGTCGCCGTCCAATCCCTGGCCGAAACATCATTAATAATCGTGTAACCAGCCACATAGTTCATCGCTTCGCCGGCTGAGACATTATGACAGGGCTTGCCGATTACAATTGAGAACTCCCCTTCCCAATCTACCATTTCTGAATAATCCCGAGGCAGAATAATCGGACAACCCGTGCCTGTGAGGCTGCTGGGCGTTTTGACCAGCGACACCGGTTCCTTGGGCAACGGAACGCCCATCTCCGTCAAGTGTTTACGATAGGCCAACCCCTGCGCAAGGATAAAGGAAGGTCGGGGCACTGCTGCAAGAAAGCTCTCCTCTTTAGCGTCTACTATTACTTGGCTATAGCGCAAGGTTTCCTGAATAGATTCGGGACTTTCCTGCACCCAATCAACGATACGCCGAACCTCGTCGAGTTGGCCGTCGCGAAGAATGGTCACGACATCGCCCCCTACCTGCGCTATTCCACTGGTGCGAAGTGCTTTAAATTCTCCCACGAGCCGCAAATCCAAGATACTACCGTCAGCTAGCTCAACGCCCGCCGAGCCAAACCTCCCTCTATCCAGCGTTACTAACTTCATATCCGCTCCCCTGCTTTCAACATTGCGCAACTGGCGCTCGCAAAATACTCGCTAACCCGGTAAACCTTCTTGGCCAATTAAGTTATTTTGCTTTATTTCGGAAATAATATATAATTTCCAAATTATTGTAAAGAAGCTTACATCGAAATTTGATACCTGCCTGGTAAGAATAGAAAGTAGTACTGGCCGCTTAATTCCAGGCGTGGCCAAGCGACCGGGAGGAATCTATGACAAAACAGAACTGTATCATTGTCGGAGCTGGTCACGCCGCTGCGCAGTTGGTCACCAGTCTGCGCCAGCAGGGATGGGAAGGCGCGATTAGCGTAATGGGAGACGAGTACTTCTTGCCCTATCATCGTCCTCCACTATCCAAGGACTACCTTTCGGGCAGAAAGAGCATCGATGACATTCTAATCCGCCCCCCAGCCGTCTATGAAAAGGCCCGTGTACGCTTTGGTCTGGGTCTCCGAGTAGAGGCCATTAACCGCACGGACAAAACAGTTCTGCTCGACGATGGTGAGTCGATCTCTTACCAGAAATTGGTGCTGACAACCGGCTCCCATGTGCGGAAGTTACCGGTGCCGGGTACCGACTTGCCCGGAGTGTTCTACCTGCGTGCGATCAGGGATGTGGAACAAATCAAAGGCTTTATTGGCCACGGTAAAAAGGCTGTAATCATTGGTGGTGGTTATATCGGCCTGGAAACAGCTGCCGTGTTAAAACAGTTGGGTATGCATGTGACGGTACTTGAGGCGATGGATCGCGTGTTGCAACGTGTCACAACCGAGGAAATCTCCGCTTTCTACACACGCGTGCATATGGAAGAAGGTATCGAGATTGTCACGAATGCTGCGGTGAGCAGCATCGAAGGCGGAAAAAATGTCCAGAAAGCTGTCTGCGGTGATGACCAGGAGTTCGCTGCCGATCTGATCATCATTGGCATCGGTATTTCGCCAGCAACAGAACTCGCTGAGGCCGCGGGGCTAGATATCGACGACGGTATCCTAGTCAACGAGTTTGCTCGAACCAGTGATCCCGACATCCTTGCAGCCGGTGATTGCACCAAGCACTACAATCCCATCTACGACCGTCATGTCCGTCTGGAGTCGGTGCAGAATGCAGTCGATCAGGCTACCATTGCGGCAGGCACCATCTGTGGTAAACCCAAGCCCTACAATGCACTTCCCTGGTTCTGGTCGGATCAATTTGACATCAAATTACAGATCGCCGGCTTGTCCACCGGTTTTGATCAGGTTGTGGTACGGGGTGATATGGCAAATGGGCGCAGCTTTGCGGCTTTCTATTTGCAGGAGGGTCGGATACTGGCGGTTGACGCAATCAACAAGCCTAAGGAGTTCATGATGGGTAAGCAGCTCATCACCGCTAAGGTCGAAGTTGACCAGGCGAAGCTGACCGACGAAGCGGTACCGATGAAAGAATTGTTGAGTTGAGTCGGAGCACTAAAATGGCGTTGATTAAATACATCGAACACAACGGCACCGAGCACGAGGTACACGTCGAAAACGGGCTGAGTGTGATGCAAGGCGCAGTGGACAATATGGTCGACGGCATTGTCGCAGAGTGTGGCGGCGCTTGTAGCTGCGCGACGTGCCACTGCTACGTTGATGAGGCTTGGTTTGACAAGGTCGGTGCCGCCAAAGAGGTGGAGCAGGACATGATTGAGTGCGCAGCCGAATCTAAGCCTACTAGCCGCTTAAGCTGTCAAATCAAGGTGACCGATGAGTTGGATGGTCTAGTCGTACACTTACCTGAGTCCCAGTACTAAGATTTGTGTGAGAATGCAGGAGCATCTTGGACACAAACTTAACTCCTCAACGACGTATTTAGAAGTTCCTTAAGCGCCTTTTAACGGCAGCAGCAAGTGAGGATTAGATACGGCCTGCGATTGAGGTAAGGCGAACCGCAAGCTCGGCTCGAGCTAGTGGCTGGTACCCGCCTCATAGTGCGTCTTGTTGTAGACGTTGTACTTGCCGGAGGGCTTGCTCATCGGAATGCGCTTGACCTCCTCCAGGGTCTTCGCGTCGTAGACGATGATCGCACCATCCAGGTCCCAGATTGACAGCAGCGCATACCTGCCGTCCCGGGTGAATTCCACGTGGGCTGCAGTCTTGCCGGGCGCGTCCACCAAGCCCACCGTTTTGGACGCATTTTCACCCGCACCGGCCGGAATATCCGCCGCCAATAGCGATAGCAGCTTAAACCCCTAATGAAGGCGGGAATAATCAGACAATCCTTGATTTGCAAATGAAAATCATTTGCATTCGTGCTTATTATCAAGTAATTTATCCGCCCCCGGTCTTAGTCAGCATATGACTCCTTGCATAAAAATGAATCCACCATATGGATTGAAAGCGTTTCATATCGTTTCTCGCACAACCGCCGGCTTTGCCGGCGGTTATTTGTTTGTATGGGGGCTCACTACCCTGGGAACCATGCTGGCAACGCTCACGGGTATGCCTTATGCAGAAGCTCAGACTTTACTATATCTTTTGGCTTTTCCGGTATACGTAGCCGTCTTCTGCTGGGCTTTTGCTTCCCGGAACCTCAGCTTCGTCTGGCTGATATTAGCCGCTGGTGGAACCGTGATGACGGCACTGGGCTGGTGGCTAGGCAAGCTTCAATAACTCCTGGTTTCTTAATCTTAAAATCGGAGCAAATGGCATGTTCTCTTCTCTTCGACAGTCCATGACCTGGGTTCATACGTGGCTTGGCTTAGTTTTCGGGTTTCTGCTAATGGTAATCTTCTTTTTTGGGACCTTATCAGTATTCGATCGCGAAATCGATCGTTGGGCGCTCCCTGAAACGCGCTTTGAACCACAGCTAATACCGTCATATGAAGGCATATTGGCAAAGGCTTTCCAACGTATAGAACCCGACCCGGAAGAATTGGCCGCAGCAAACAAAAGAACAACCGGGGAATTGCCCGACAAGCTGCGAATATTGAACTGGGGGGCCTACACTACTCACCGGGACCCGACGTTATATTTATATGCTGAGTTTGCTATTCCCAACAACCCTAGTGATCCCTTCGATCATGTTCACGGTTACATCACGATCGACCCGCGCGATGGACGTGTGATACCCAAAAACCGCTTAGAAATTGGCAGCGATTTCTTCTATCCGCTGCACTACAGCCTGCATTTGCACTGGAACAGCGTGGGGTATTTTATTGTCGGTCTGAGCGCACTGATTATGCTGGTAGCGCTGGTCAGTGGTGTGATCATCCATCGAAAACTGTTCCGCGAATTCTTCACTTTTCGACCTAAGAAAAAACTGCAGCGCAAGGTGTTGGATTTACATGACCTAACAGGAGTGGTTGCACTACCCTTTCACTTTTTCTTTGCCCTGAGCGGCTTAATCATTTTTGCTTATATTTATTTGCCGGTATCAGAAACCGTGTTGCAGGAGCCGGCATTAAAGCATGCCCAGGCGGAAGCCGAGGCAAAGGGACTGCCCTTTGCGCCGGCCGATATTCCGGCGCCTATGGGCTCCGTGGACACCATGATCTCACAGGCGAAACAAATATGGCGCGAACGCGGCCAGCCAGGTGAAGTCGGTTACCTGGTAGTGAATTACCCGGGTGACAGCAACGCGTATGTCAGTATTTATCGAGCCGGCAACGACACTGTCAGCCTGGTCGGACAAGGCATCCATTTTAACGCTGTTTCAGGGGAGCTCATTTACCAAGAACCTGCACCCTCCGTCGTAGGCGGCATCAACGAGTTTTTAACGGGCCTGCACCTGCAACACTTCGAACACTGGTTGTTGCGCTGGCTTTACATGATTGGAGGGTTAGCGGGTTGTGTCTGTATCGCAACGGGATTTATTTTTTTTCTGGAAAAGCGCAAACGCGATCTCGAATCACGATTGGCGCTGCGTTGCGTAGACGCTTTGGCTGTAAGCACCATCACCGGCATGCTGCTTGCGACCATCAGCATTCTGGTCGCCAACCGCCTGCTGCCGCCTGAACTGGTGGATAAAGATGTATGGGAAATTCGACTGTTTTGTGGTGCCTGGCTACTTGCCATGGGGCACGCATTCTGGCGCAGCGCCTCTATGGTAAAGGGTGGGGTATCATCGGCATGGCAGGAGCAATGCTGGGGCATAGCGGCGCTATCTGCATTGGCCGTACTTTTAAATTGGGTGACTACCGGGGACCACTTGCTAAAAACCTTGCGCGATGGCTACTGGCCTGTGGCCGGATTTGATCTGGTGTTACTGACAGTCGCTTTTGCGGCCCTGAAAGTGGCGATTGTTCTGCGCTCGCGAAAGGCCGGTTTTCATTCGCAGGGCTCTAGTTCGGAAGCATCGGATGAATTTCCCGAGATTGGAGCCAGTTAGATGTTCAATGTCGTACTCTTAAGCCTGGTTTTTTTCTTCAACTATTTAGGCATGTCCTGGCTGGCAATTTCGCTAAAAAGCCACTGGCGGCAATTGCATGGAGAAACCGAACTGCGGCAAAGGCGGATTGCCATCTACCGGACGCTTGGAGGACTCGCATTAACCTGTTCACTGATACTATGCCTGTGGGTGGACAACCCCAGTATCGCGTTCCTGGTATGGATAATGTCGGTGACGGCAACCGCGAAAGCCGTGGCCTTTACCCTGAGTTATCACGCGAACTGGTTGAAGTTTCTCTCCGGCACACGCCTGCCTCTGGATTACTAGGGCTAACGCTGCTCGGCTCGAACCGCGCTTCGAGGAACAAATCCGGACAAATCATCAAATGCCAAGTGGAGCGCCTAATCGGCACTGTGCACCGGGAACTTTTGGATCAAACATTTTTTTGGAATTCCTCTGATTTAGAAAAAAAGCTCAATCAATCTAAAGACTGTTATAACTAAACTCGCGGTCATAGCTCACTAAGCCAATCCCTACTAAATCAGTTGATAAATATCGCTGGCAATCACACTGCAATGGCCTTTTTCAGACGACAATTTTAGTGTGATTTTGTATTTCGCACCGCACATGTCCATATTTGTCCTGGTTAGTGTAGCCCCATCAGTCCATAGAGGGAAAAAGGGTATTTGTAACGTTTCTTTTCATTACTATTATCATTTGAAGGCTTTATGTTTTGGGTCACAGAGACTATGTGGTCCGGGACAAGGCAAATTATCTAACTTATACGAATGTGTAAAGTAATATTGGTTTAGTATATAATCGGAGGGTATTCTAAATTACGCTTATATTTACTATAAAAGCAAGATAAAGACCCTTAAATTCGCAACAACAGTGGGAACAGTGGCAGATCTAATAATTTAAGGCAACGCAGATGCTTAGGCGACAATACTATTCTCCGGGCCCCGCTCAACCGGGCCATACACTTATGCTAAGTAAACTGGGATTGGTCGCGCCTGAAAATGATATCACTGTATCCCGTTTTCAGGATAACCATTCGATCAGGCAAAGCGTTTATCGCGATCCTCTGTTTATTCTGCAAGCAGTGGAGTGTAACCTCTCGGAAGCGGGTGCTTACCATACCTTCCAGGAAGACTTTATTAAAATCAATTTTATGCTGTCGGGTAATAGCACTACGGTTCTGGATGGCTTTGGTGAGTGCGATCATCACGGCCCGGAAGTTTTTATTACTGCGGGCCGCCGCGATATGCTGAAAGTCGATTTAAAAAATAAAGGCTTCTACCGCTGGGTGGCACTCTGCGTGCAGCGGGACTTTTTTAGCGATTATCTCCACCTGGAGTCAACGATGCTGCCCTCCGGCCTGCGTGATTTGGCCAGCAAACGGGAGCCCCCCTTTACGGCCCGCCGCCTTTTATTAACCCCTGAGCTAGCGGCTGCGGCCTATTCTATATTCAGGATATCCTCGCTGGCGCGGCAAAACCCAGTGTATGCCCAGGGCAAAGCCGTGGAGCTGATGTATCTGCTAATAAACAGAATGCGTAGTGGTGAAGCTTCCACAACAACATCCTCAATCACCACCCGACGGGTAGAATGCCTATACCACGCACGGGAGATGCTCAGCCAGCGTTATGCCGAACATTGGACATTGGATCGTCTTTCCAAAACGGTCGGTTTGAGTAAAACCGCTTTGACTAAGGGGTTTCGGGAACTCTTTGATAGTTCTGTTTTTGGCTTTCTGCACCGGCAACGCATGCAGCGGGCCTGTGAATTGCTCAAGCACAAAAACTGGACTGTAATCGAGGTTGCCCAGGCGGTGGGTTATCAGCACCATTGCAACTTTTCCACTGCCTTTCGCCAGCATTTCGGTGTGTCTCCCAAAGAACTTGTGTTTCCCAAAAAGCTTTAGAAAAGAGCCTGTTGTATAAATTTGTTCGTTGGCAAAAAAATCCTGTTCGCTAGCAAAAGAGTTGCCATTACCCCATCATTAGAGTGTCTGCAACTGTAGGGGCCATCGGAATAGTGTAGACAGGCCCTAATTTTACATTGAAGGAATAGGTCATGAGTTTAACTACTGAGCAACAGTTTGAAGCCTACCAGCGTATGCAGCGCATTCGCCAGTTTGAAGAGGCCGCCATTGAGCAGTTCAACCAGGGAAAAATTCCTGGGTCGTGCCATTTGAGCATCGGGCAGGAGGCCGCTATCGTTGGTGCTTGCATGGCCTTAAGCGATGAAGATTACATTACCGGTACGCACCGCTCCCATGGCCACCCTATCGGTAAAGGCGCAAAACTGGATGGCCTGATGGCCGAGCTGATGGGAAAGCAAACCGGCATCTGCAAAGGCCGCGGCGGGTCCATGCACCTGGCTGACAACAGTGTCGGCATCGTCGGCGAATCAGCGATTGTCGGAGGCGGCATTACGCAGC
>JANQKW010000248.1 GCA_028280905.1 Porticoccaceae bacterium | reverse complement strand
ATCCGGCGGCCACTCACCGGGTTGAACGTCATCACCACATGCTGCAAAGTCGCCTGCAGCACCTCATCGGCGTCCGGCGTGGAGTGCGCGGGCTGGCCGTTGGCGTCGGTAACGCTGCTGCGGTTCAGGAAGTCATAGTTGTAGAGGGTTTGCCCCATGGTGAAGTTGCGCAGCGTGGTTCCGCCGGAATAGCTGACGATGCGGGCTTCCTCCTGGGTAACATTGGCGGGCGCCACCCAGGCCTCTATGCTGTATTCTCCTGTCGCTGTTATCAAGTCGTAGAGTTTGCTGCTGGCGCTGGTGCTGCCCTGCGCCTTGCCATCGTTGATCCGCAGCCCCCAGCCGCCTATCCATTGAACGTCGCCGCTCAATGTCAGATCAACCGCCGGGTCGACACCGCTGGTGTCAAACGCCGTGGAACCTTGACCGGTTTTAAATTCATACAGGGCGATCACATTGGTCTCATAGCGTCCGCCGCTGCTGGCAACCACGCCGTCAAACAGGGTCAGCGCCTTGCTGAGCACCAACTCGGGATCGACCGTAGTCAATGGAATGGCGTCCGCAAACGCGATGATGGCATTTTCCATTTCCGTGGCGTTACTGCCGCAGTCACTCCAGCAATTATGGAACTCGTTGCGCAGGCGAAGTACCAGCCGGGAGTTAGCCGGTGTGTCCAGATCGATTTTGCTTTTCACCGCTTCGTACGCCACGTCAATATCAGCGGACGCAAAGTAGGGTTGTTGCGGCATGGCGGCCTCATCACTGTGGCAGTTGGCGCAGTAGGTGGTCAACAGTGTATGGACGCCGCTGAAAAGAGTGCTGTCGTCGGGAAAGGATTTGCTGTCGCCAACTTCCTTGATAACAGGCGCCGTCAAGGTAATGACATTGGCAGCGCCACCGACCGTTTCGTTGGCCCAGTCGGTAATATAGCCTGTGATAATATCAGCACAGGCTGTGTCGCTACTTAACCAACAATTGTGGCCACTCGCCACCCGGGTAACCATCAGCGAATTTGCCGGATTGCTCAAATCGACAATGGCATTGGCTGCGTTATACGCCAGGTTGATGTCGTCGTCGCGAACAAACATAGTGGGCGCGGGGCCGCTCACATTGTGGCAGCTGCCGCAGCGATTCTCCGGCGCCAAGTTATCCCAGACGTTGAGCTTGAAACTCTGCACATCGTTGGTTTGCGGCGCCGGGCCATTGTAGTTGCCGGATGAGCCGGTGCCACCGGTGTTGATATTGGACTGTGTGCCGGAGCCACTGCCTCCGCTGCAGCCCGCGAGCGCGGCAAGCAGCAGCGCGGATAACGCTATTTTTATGTTCATCGAGAGTTCCACCCCTAGTCTCCCATGCAATAAACGGCGAGTTCAGCAAACACCCGCTTGAGGTTGTAGCCATTCGCGGCAAACGAATCCGTCACTGTTGCAACCTCACCGCGATCGGCGGCATCGCCGGGCTCCCTCAAGCAAACGGTGCGAAAAACTTTGGTCACCTGGTATTCGGCAAAAGCGCGGCTGTGAGCCAGCCCCATGCCCAAGCTCTTGGCGCCGCTGCCACTGCCGGGAAGGCCGACGTCCCAACCCAACAGGCTGTTGACGCCCTCCCGCCAGTAGTTATCCCAGCCGTCGTCCGGCGTCACATAACCGTACTGAAAGTTAGTGCTGTTGATATGGTATTTACGATCGACCCGCGTACCCGTGTCGGGGTCGTTCTGGCCAACATCGTTGTACTGGATCTGGCCGTTGTTTCCCTCGGGATCATTGTCTGCGTCGTAGGCGTAGTTGTAGTAGGCGAATGCCTGCGCCAGCGGGTCCATACCATTGTGACAACCCACGCAATTGTTCAGGAAAATACGGCTGTCGCCGCCGGGGCTGCGCGACACGTCCTGGCGAATACGATCCGCCGGGCGTGTCACATCGAGTAGCTGTTCCATATCGTGGCCCAGGTGATTGAGCAGCGTAAACCGCAACATCGCCCGGTTGGTCCCCGCGATAAAGAAGGCTTTCGCAGCAGCCCGAGTGGTCATAACGCCTGCAGTAGCCTCAGCGGGCAAACCGGTTATCACCGACTGGGGCTGATCGCACACCAGGCCGGTTTTCAGATCGATGCCCTGATCCTCCATCGCCTGGTAATGATCATTGTTGGCATTGCTGTAGGCGGGAAGACCCAAGGCGCCGTCGCCAACGCAAATGACATCGGCATAGAGCATCTGGCGGAAATCCTCTTCATCCCGCACCAGGCCCACGACCGTAGCGACATAATCGTTGAGCGGCACAAACACATCCTGATCCCTGTTGGTCCAGGGCGCTGCGAAATTCCTCAACGTAGCGTTGTAGAAGTTGCTGTTTTCCGTTGCCAGCATGGCCGCGTCAAATGCCTGCCCGTTGGCCACCATGTCTTCCATCACATCGAGCATTTCATTCTGCTGATCAGTGATATCAAACGCCGGAGTATCCGAGGGAGGAACGCCGGTAATTCGGTCGTGAATACGTTTTGCCCTATCCCGGTCGGTGGCATTCGCCGTGCTTACAACCGCCAGTGCCAGCAGTGCCAACAACCAACGGCGAAGTGAAGGGCTATGGCGTTTTGGAAAAAGAGGTAGCCTTGTCATTTTCGTTATCCATTAATACGGCTGGCTGAAACTTACTGCGTCAAAGACAGTTTCAAGTTGTTATGAGTTGAGGGGAATACTAAACCGGACGGTCAGAGATAAAAATCGGCGGGTTATCCTTTAAAACGAGACCCAGGCCTCACTTTAGAAAATTGCTTTGGACCACCCTTCACAGTTCACAAAAAAAATCACTAAATGCGAAAAAGGCTGAAAGTTTTCGTGACTGAATGCACGGAAAAAAACCGGCCGGTCATAAACAATAGCACCTATAACGATCAGTAAAGGCACCACTCAAAAAATAAACCGGGCACTCGATCTTTACTTCAGCTGAGCAATAAGAATTGGATAAACCACGCAGAGAAACTCGACTTCCAATACAGGGGTGCGCATGCCTGTTAACACTGCTGCTAGCCGCCTGTGGCGGCGGTAGCGGGAGCGGCGGCCAGGATCCGGACCCGGTGGTTGTCGACCTTCCCATCGCCTATGTCAGCCGGCCGCTGCCAACCGATGAAGACACGGGCGAGCTGCTGCCCGATGATGCATTGCAGCTCGACGCATTCAACCCCGGGGCGCAGTTGGTACTGCGCGACCGCGCATCTCCCAGCGCGCCGGAAACCCTTATCACCGGAGGCGTTTTTCCCGAGGGCGAACTGTATGACGTCAAGGATGTTGAGCCTTCTTATGACGGCACGCGCCTGCTATTTGCGATGCGCGCACCGGAGGACCCCAACCTCGACGACGACGAACAACCCACCTGGAATATCTGGGAATACAATCTGGAAGACAGTTCGCTGCGGCGCATCATCGCCTCCGATATTATTGCCGAGGGTGGGCAGGATGTCGCACCCCACTACCTACCGGATGACCGCATCGCATTTTCATCCACCCGACAACGGCAGGCGCGCGCGACGCTGCTCGACGAAGGCAAGCCGCAATATTCCGGGCTGGTTGAAAACGGCGATGACGAAGCCTTTGTACTGCATGTGATGGACAATGACGGCAGCAATATCAACCAGATATCATTTAATCAAAGCCACGACCTGCACCCGACGGTGCTCAACAGCGGCAAAGTCCTGTTCAGCCGCTGGGACAATGTCGCCAACCGCAACAGCATCAGCCTCTACTCGGTGAACCCGGACGGTTCCGGGCTCGAATTTGTCTATGGCTATCACAGCCAGGACACAGGCACCAACAACAGTACGGTAAGGTTTCTGCAACCCCGGGAAATGCCCGATGGCCAGATTCTGGTTTCCTTTCGACCGGAGGTAGCAGACAGTTTGGGCGGTGATATGGTGCTGATCGACAGTGCGAATTTTACCGAAAATGATCAGCCGACCTTTGCCAACTCGGGCGCCACCGGCAGCGGCCAGGCATCGGCATCGGTGCTCGAAGTTTCCACCGACGATGCGGTTCCCTCCCGGCACGGTCACTTCAGCAGCGTTTTTCCGCTGGACGACGGCACCGACCGAATACTGGTGAGCTGGAGCCAGTGCCGGCTTGAAGATCCGACCACCGGGGCCTTTATTCCCTGCACGGATGCAAACCTGGCCATCCCCGACATTACCGAAGCGCAGCCTCTGTACGGAATCTGGAGCTACGACCTGGCCGGCGAATCCCAGCTGCCTATTGTGACGCCGGTCGAAGGCAGCATGTTTACCGATATCGTGGCGTTGGTGCCGCGCGCGCTGCCGGCGTTTATTCCCGACCCTGTGGTAGGGGTCGATGTGGACGGCGACCTGGTAACGGAGAATGTCGGGGTTTTGCATATCCGCAGTGTCTACGATTTTGACGGTGTCGATGTCAGCCCGCTGGGTATTAGTGCGCTGGCCGACCCGCTGCAGGCAACCGCCGCTGAGCGTCCCGCCCGCTACCTGCGCATCGTCAAAGCGGTGCCAATCCCGGACGAGGACCTGGTCGACCTGGACGGCAGCGACTTCGGGGTCAGCACCCAACAACTGATGCGCGACATTATCGGCTACACGCCCATCCAGCCGGACGGCTCGGTCAAGGTTAAAGTTCCCGCCGATATTCCGTTTGCGATATCTGTCCTTGACGCCAACGGCCGCCGTATCACCGGCCGGCACCAAAACTGGTTGCAACTGCAACCGGGCGAACAAAAAGAATGTAGCGGCTGCCATACCGCTAACAGCGAGCTCCCCCACGGACGTCCGGATGCCGGCTCGCCCTCGGTTAACCCCGGGGCTCCGGCAACCGGACTCCCTTTTCCCAATACCGAACCGGCGCTGTTTGCCGATTTAGGTGAATCCATGGCGGAAACCCTGAGCCGCATCAACGGCCTTGCGGAACTCACGGTCGATGTGGAATTCACCGATGTATGGACCGACCCGGCCGTGCGGGCCAAAGACCCGGACAGCAGTTTCGCCTATGCCAATTTGACCACGGCAATACCCACCACGCTCAACTGCCTTGCCGAGTGGAACAGCAACTGTCGCACTACCGTTAATTATGAAGAACATATCCAGCCGATCTGGGAGGCTACCCGCACACCGGTGGACGACGGTTCCGGTAATCTGGTCGACACCTGCACCGGCTG
>JANQKW010000186.1 GCA_028280905.1 Porticoccaceae bacterium | reverse complement strand
GGGGGTGTCGCGAGGACTGTTTGAGCGACAGCGAGTTACCGCAGCGCCGGCAATTTGGCAAACTTAACGGCCGGTCACGGACAAACCTCCCCTGGCGGGGCGGGATGGTGGCACTAAACTAAAATGCTCGCCACTGGCACAATGCCATTATTGTGAACAGGCCCTAATACAATCTACCTTAGCCTGCGCTGATTCTGGCAGTAGCTGCGCGGCGACAAGCCCGTCCACTGCTTAAAGGCGCGGGTAAAAGAGCGGGGTTCCGAGTAGCCGACAATTTCCGAAACCTCGAATACCGATAACTCCTCTTCCACCAGTTTCTTGATGGCCATCTCCCGGCGCATATTGTCCTTGATTTCCTGATAGCTGGTGCCGCTGCTTTTAAGGCGTCGATGCAGCGTCTGCGTACTGATATTCAGTTCGGCGGCCAGCGACCCTATGGAGGGGAACTGCAGCCGCTGCGGGTTGCGCTGTAATATCAGGCGCTCGATTTGTGCTTCCAGGGTACTGTCAGACCCCGGAATCGTCATAATGTCCGCCGGGTAGTTTTCCAGATAGCTCGTCAACTCCTGATGGCTTCTTAACAGCGGCTGGTTCAGGTAGTGATTGCTAAATATCAAGCGGTTGCGGTCTGAATTAAAAACCAGTTTTCCGGGAAACATAATCTGTAATTCGTTCCGGTGGGCAGGTGGGGGAAACACAAAATGCGTTTCCCCCAGCCGAATGGGTTCGCCGATATACCAACTGGCAAAACGGTGCCAGGTCACGGGTAAGAACTCAGTTAAAAAGTGTTGGTGATCGAGCTTGGGTTGGGCCAGCTCAAAACTGAGAATCGCCTCGTCTTGTTGCTGTTCCAGTACAAAAGTAACGTCCTCGGTCACCAGGGCGTAGCAGTGGATAGCCGTCTCCAGCAGTTCGCGCAGCGTCTTACGCTGGCTGATCAACTGGCACATCATCGCGAACACCCCGACTTTGCAGCGGTTTCGGGTGAACCCCATAAACTCGTCATCCAGGGTCAACTGCACCCGCTTGTATAGCCGCGCCACCTGCTCGGTGTGTACACGTTGTTCGGGGCTTGCCAGAATAGCCGGGTTGATGCCCACCTGGGTGAGCAGGGACAGGTGCTTTTGTCCGGTGTCCGCTATTCCGCCCAGGCTGGAGGTGACATGGTGTAAACAGATGGTAGCCATAAAAAATGTGAGTTTGTATGAAATATTCTGGCAAAAATCTGCGGTTATTCTAACAGAAATGGCAAAAAATGTGACTTTTTGTGGTCAAATATGACCTTGAAGTTTCGCCCGTTTTCAGTGATATTGCCCCACCACCAACCTTCAGCCTCAAAACTATAACCAGGGGAGAAAATGCAATGACCGAATTTTCCAAACCGTCGCTCAGCCAGTGGGCTGAAGTGGCGGCCAAAGAGGCCAAGGGCAAAACCCCGGAACAGATGAATTGGAATACCCCGGAGGGAATTCCGGTTAAACCTCTTTACACGGCCCAGGACTTGGAGGGATTGGAAAACCTGGACAGCCTGCCGGGTTTCGCGCCCTTCTTGCGGGGTCCACGAGCCACCATGTACGCTGTGCGCCCCTGGACGGTGCGGCAGTACGCGGGTTTTTCCACAGCGGAGGAATCCAACGCCTTTTACCGTCGCAACCTGGCCAAGGGGCAGCAGGGCCTTTCAGTGGCGTTTGACCTGGCGACCCACCGCGGTTATGACTCGGATCACGAGCGGGTGCAGGGCGATGTCGGCAAGGCCGGCGTCGCTATCGACAGTGTGGAGGATATGAAAATCCTGTTCGACGGCATTCCCCTGGATAAGGTGTCCGTCTCCATGACCATGAACGGCGCCGCGCTTCCGGTGATGGCCAACTATATTGTGGCGGCGGAAGAGCAGGGTGTCGCGCCGGAGCAGCTGGCGGGCACGCTGCAGAACGATATCCTCAAAGAGTTTATGGTGCGCAATACCTACATCTATCCGCCGGCGCCCTCAATGCGCATCGTCTCCGATATCATAGGTTATACGGCGGAGCATATGCCCAAGTTCAATTCCATCTCCATTTCCGGCTACCATATGCAGGAGGCCGGCGCCACCAATGTTCAGGAACTGGCGTTTACCATTGCCGACGGCATCGAATATGTGCGCACCGCCATCGAAAGCGGCCTGGATGTGGACAAGTTCGCGCCAAGGCTGTCGTTCTTTTTCGCGATCGGCATGAATTTCTTTATGGAAATCGCCAAGCTGCGGGCGGCGCGGGTGCTGTGGGCCAAGCTGATGAAAGAGAAGTTCAACCCGCAGAACCCCAAGTCGCTGATGCTGCGCACCCACTGCCAGACCTCCGGTGTTAGCCTGACCAGCAAGGACCCCTACAACAATGTGATGCGCACCACCATCGAGGCCATGTCCGCGGTGCTGGGCGGCACCCAGTCGCTACACACTAACGCGCTGGACGAAGCCCTGGCATTGCCCACGGATTTTTCCGCGCACATCGCCCGCAACACCCAACTGGTAATCCAGGAGGAAACCGGCATTACCAGTGTGGTTGACCCGCTGGCCGGTTCTTATTATGTGGAGTCACTGACCGATTCGCTGGTTCAGGAAGCCCTTAAGTTGATCGAGGAAGTCGAGGAACTGGGCGGCATGACCAAGGCGGTGGAATCCGGCATGCCCAAACTGCAGATCGAACAGGCGGCGGCGCTGAAGCAAGCGCGTATCGACCGCGGCGAAGAGGTGATTGTCGGGGTAAACAAGTATCAACTGGAAGAAGAGCCCGATGTGGAGATTCTGGATATCGACAACACCGCGGTTCGCGAAGCCCAGATCAAACGGTTGACGGAAATCCGCGGCAGCCGGGATGACGCCGCCTGCCAGGCAGCGCTGGACACGTTGAGCGAGGCGGCTAAATCCGGCCAGGGCAACCTGCTGGCGCTGGCGGTAGATGCCGCCCGCGCCCGCGCCACGGTGGGGGAAATCTCCTATGCGCTGGAGCAGGAGTGGGGGCGTCACAAGGCGGAAACCCGCTCCATTAGCGGTGTGTACGGCTCGGCTTACGAAGGCGATGAAGATTTTAGCAGCGTCCAGCAGGAGGTCGAGGCGTTTGCCGAGCAAGAGGGACGGCGGCCGCGCATGCTGGTGGTCAAAATGGGCCAGGACGGTCACGACCGCGGCGCCAAGGTAATTGCCACCGCGTTTGCCGATATCGGCTTCGATGTGGACATAGGGCCCATGTTCCAGACGCCGGAAGAAGCGGCCCGCGACGCCGTGGAGAACGATGTGCACCTGGTGGGTGTTTCCTCCCAGGCGGCCGGCCACAAAACCCTGGTGCCGCAATTGATTGCCGCGCTGAAAGACCAGGGCGCGGATGACATTATGGTGGTTTGCGGCGGGGTGATTCCGCCGCAGGACTATGACGATTTGTACAAGCAGGGCGTCGCCGCTGTCTATGGGCCGGGCACCAATATTCCTGTCGCCGCACAGGATGTGCTGTCACTGTTGCGCGGCAAACGCAGCGCCTAATCTGGAGAACAACAACAATGCACGAAATACTGGAACAACTCGAAGAAAGGCGTGCCCAGGCCAATTTGGGCGGCGGCCAGAAGCGTATCGATTCACAGCATGGCAAGGGAAAGCTAACCGCCCGCGAGCGTATTGAACTGCTGCTCGACCCGGACAGTTTCGAAGAATGGGACATGTTCGTCGAGCACCGCTGCACCGACTTCGATATGGATAAAACCACCGTTCCCGGCGACGGCGTAGTCACCGGCTACGGAACATTGAACGGCCGGCTGGTATTTGTGTTCAGTCAGGATTTTACGGTGTTTGGCGGCGCGCTCTCCGAGGCCCACGCCGAGAAAATCTGCAAAATTATGGACCAGGCCATGAAAGTGGGCGCGCCGGTTATCGGGTTAAACGATTCCGGCGGCGCGCGAATTCAGGAGGGCGTGGCGTCCCTGGGGGGATATGCCGAGGTATTCCAGCGCAATGTGCTGGCGTCCGGTGTGATACCGCAAATTTCCATGATTATGGGCCCCAGCGCCGGCGGCGCGGTCTACTCGCCGGCCATGACCGACTTTATCTTTATGGTCAAAGACAGCTCTTATATGTTCGTGACCGGCCCCGACGTGGTAAAAACCGTGACCCATGAAACGGTAACCGCGGAAGAGCTGGGCGGCGCCGTGACCCATTCCAGCAAATCCGGCGTTGCCGATATGGCTTTCGAGAATGACCTGGAGGCGCTGCTGATGCTGCGGCGCTTTATCAACTACCTGCCCAGCAATAACCGTGAGAAACCGCCGGTGTGGCCCAGCGACGACAGCGCCGACCGGATGGACTACTCACTGGACACCCTGATCCCCGACGACCCCAACAAGCCCTACGATATGAAGGAGCTGATTCTGAAGGCCGCCGACGAGGGCGAATTCTTTGAAATCCAGCCCGACTATGCCGCCAATATCGTGATCGGTTTTATTCGCATGGAGGGTTCCACCGTCGGCGTGGTGGCCAACCAGCCGATGGTGCTGGCGGGCTGCCTGGATATCGACGCCGCCCGCAAGGCCGGCCGCTTCGTGCGTTTCTGCGATGCGTTCAATATTCCCATTTTGACCCTGGTGGATGTTCCCGGCTTTATGCCCGGCACCAGCCAGGAGTATGGCGGCATCATCAAGCACGGCGCCAAACTGCTATACGCCTACGCCGAAGCCACGGTGCCCAAGGTAACCGTCATTACCCGCAAAGCCTATGGCGGCGCCTACGACGTGATGAGTTCCAAGCACCTGCGCGGCGACGTCAATTTCGCCTGGCCTTCCGCGGAAATCGCGGTAATGGGCCCCAAGGGCGCGGTGGAAATTATCTTCCGCAAGGATCTGGGGGATACCGAAAAAATTGAAGCGCGCACCGAGGAGTACCGCCAGAAATTCGCCAACCCCTTTATCGCCGGCAAGCGCGGCTATATCGACGACGTCATTTTGCCCCACGAAACGCGCAAGCGTATTTGCCGTTCGCTGGCGATGCTGAAGGACAAGGACCTGGAAAATCCTTGGCGCAAGCACGGCAATATTCCTTTGTGACAATAAAAAGAGCAGAGATAAATGTTTAACAAAATTCTAGTTGCAAACCGTGGCGAAATCGCCTGCCGCGTGTTTAAAACCGCCAAGCAGTTGGGTATCAAGACGGTCGCTGTTTACTCGGATGCCGACCGCGACGCGCTGCATGTCGCCATGGCGGATGAAGCGGTGCATATCGGCCCCGCGGCGTCGGCGGAGAGCTACCTGGTTATCGAAAAAATTGTCGATGCCTGCAAGCAGAGCGGCGCCGAGGCAGTGCACCCGGGTTACGGTTTCCTGTCGGAAAACAACAATTTCGCCAACGCCCTGAGCGAGGCGGGCATAGCGTTTATCGGCCCGGGTGAACGGGCTATCGACGTGATGGGTGACAAGATCACCTCGAAAAAACTGGCGGAAGAGGCCGGTGTTAACACCATCCCGGGTTATACGGGCGTGGTGGACGGCCCCGAACACGCGGTGCAGATTGCCGCCGATATCGGTTACCCGGTGATGTTGAAGGCCTCCGCGGGCGGCGGCGGCAAGGGCATGCGGGTTGCCTGGAATGACGACGAATGCCGCGACGGCTTTGAGCGGGCCACTAACGAAGCCAGGTCCAGTTTCGGCGACGACCGGGTGTTTATCGAGAAATTTATTCAGGAGCCCCGGCATATCGAAATCCAGGTAATCGCCGACAGCCACGGCAACACCCTCTACCTCGGGGAGCGCGAGTGCTCGATCCAGCGCCGCCACCAGAAGGTTATCGAAGAAGCGCCGTCGCCGTTCCTGGACCCGGAAACCCGCAAAGCCATGGGCGAACAGGCGGTAATGCTGGCCAAGGCGGTGGACTACCAGTCCGCCGGCACCGTCGAATTTATTGTCGACGCCGAGAAAAACTTCTACTTCCTGGAAATGAACACCCGGCTGCAGGTGGAGCACCCGGTCACCGAACTGATCACCGGACTGGATTTGGTTGAGTTGATGATTAAAGTGGCGGCGGGCGAGAAACTGCCCCTGACCCAGGAACAGGTGCAACTGAACGGCTGGGCGGTTGAAACCCGCGTCTATGCGGAGGATCCGCTGCGCAACTTTATGCCCTCCACCGGCCGGTTGGTGAAATACCGCGCGCCGGAAGAGGTGAATGGCGTCAGGGTGGATACCGGCGTCTATGAAGGCGGTGAAGTGTCCATGTTCTACGACCCGATGATCGCCAAGCTCATCACCTACGGGGAAGACCGCCAGCAGGCCATCGACAAAATGGTCGACGCGCTGGACTCCTATTACATCCGCGGTGTTAGCCACAATATCAGCTTTCTGAACGCGCTGATGGTGCACCCGCGCTTCAAGGAGGGTCGTTTAACCACCAACTTTATCGCCGAGGAATACCCGGAAGGCTTTTCCGTCGACCATGCAGTGCACGAAGATCCCACGCTGACCATGGTGATTGCCGCAGCCGTGCATCAGAATATCCGCAACCGGGCGGCGCAAATCAGCGGCCAGATGCCGGGCCACGAAGTGTTTGCGCCCAGCCAATGGGTGGTGACCGAAGGCGACGAACAACTGACCCTAAGCGTGGAGACGACCGCCGACGGTTATCAGGTATCCACCGATAACGGCAACTACGAGATTGTTACCGATTGGCAGCGCACCGAGCCGCTATTCATGGCAACGGTAAACGGCGAGCCGGTCTGCATGCAGGTGGACCGCAATGGCATGAGCTACCGGTTGTTCCATCGCGGCACCCAGGTCGATGTGATGGTGCTTACCCCCCGCGCGGCGGAGCTGAGTAAACTGATGCCCTACAAAGAACAGCCGGATTTATCTAAATTCCTGCTGTCCCCTATGCCTGGTCTGCTGGTATCCCTGTCCGCCAGCGTTGGGGAAAGGGTGGAAGAGGGGCAGGAACTCGCGGTGGTGGAAGCCATGAAGATGGAAAACAGCCTGCGGGCGCAGCAGTGCGGTGTTGTTAAATCCGTTAATGCCGAGATTGGCGAGAGCCTGGTGGTCGATCAGCCGATACTAGAATTTGAGTAATGACGCGCTACTCGCCGGAACAACTTGCCGAACGGCTACGCGATGGTGACCGGCGCGCGTTGGCCCAGGCAATCACACTGATCGAATCAACGCGGCCTGAACATCGCGTTAAGGCCGCGCAATTACTCGAAAGTCTGATGCCCAGCACCGGCAACTCGGTTAGGTTGGGCATATCCGGCGTGCCCGGCGTAGGCAAATCCACGTTTATCGAAGCGTTTGGCAATCATATTACCCAACAGGGCCACCGGGTGGCGGTGTTGGCGGTGGACCCCACCTCCGCGCTGAGCGGCGGTTCCATTCTCGGTGACAAAACCCGCATGGAAACCCTTAGCCGCAATCCCAATGCCTTTATCCGTCCGTCTCCGGCGGGAAAAACCCTGGGGGGCGTAACCCGCAGAACCCGCGAGACGTTGTTGCTTTGCGAGGCCGGTGGCTTCGATGTGGTCCTGGTGGAGACGGTAGGCGTGGGGCAGTCGGAAACCGCGGTCGCGGAGATGACCGATATGTTCCTGCTGTTGCTGCTGCCGGGCGGTGGCGACGAACTGCAGGGTATCAAGCGCGGCATTATGGAACTGGCCGACCTGATTCTGGTGAACAAAGCCGACGGCGATTCCAAAGTTATCGCGGAGCGAACCGTTACCGACTACACCATGGCGTTGCACTTTTTGCATTCCCGCAGTAAAAACTGGCAGCCCAGGGTTCAGGCGCTTTCCGCGCTGAACAACCAGGGCGTTGCCGATGTTTGGGAAACGGTTAATGATTTCCAGGCCAAACTGGGCGATGAAATACAGCACCGCCGCTCCGCCCAGGCGGTAAACTGGCTGTGGGCGGAAACCGCCGACCGGCTGCTGGACGATTTAAAGGGTGATGCCAGCGTACGCAAGCGGGTTGCCGGGTTGGAAAGGGATGTAACTGAAGGCAAGCTGCCGCCCACGGTAGCCGCGGAGCAGCTAATTAATCATTACAAAAGCAGGTGAGCAAATGATTGGAAGATTAAACCATGTGGCAATAGCGGTGCCGGATCTTGAAGCGGCTACCGCCATCTATCGCGATACGTTGGGCGCCAAGGTGTCGGAGCCTTTGGAATTACCGAATCAGGGGGTGACAACGGTTTTCGTGGAGCTGCCCAATACCAAAATTGAGCTGCTGCTGCCATTGGGCGAGGGTTCGCCTATCGCCAAATTTCTGCAAAAAAATACCGCCGGGGGTATTCACCACGTGTGTTACGAAGTGGAGGATATTATCGCCGCGCGTGACAAATTGCGGGCCGAGGGGGCGCAGGTGCTGGGCAGCGGTGAACCCTCCATCGGCGCCCACGGCAAGCCGGTGCTGTTTCTGCACCCCAAGGATTTTTGCGGCACTCTGGTGGAAATAGAGCAGGTATAGCGCTTAACTTATTAGCAGAGCTTCGCTTGCAGAAGCCTATAGCGTTAACCACAGGGTGAAGACTTTGCCGTTTTCAGATAAAACTTTGATCGTCACCGGAGGCGCCGGCGCACTGGGTCGGGCCCTTGTCCATCACTTTGCCGGGCAGGGCGCCCGCGTCGCGGTGCTGGATTACAGTGACGACGTTATTAAAAGGGCGTTCCCGCAGTGCCCTGCAGATCAACTGCATCTAAGTTGCGACCTCACCCGGCGCGAGGATTGCCAGAAGGCCGTGGATCAGGTGGTCGGCCGGTGGGGCCAGGTCGATATGCTGGCCAATATCGCCGGTGGGTTCGAGATGGGAGAACCCGTCCATAACACATCCGATAAAACCTGGGATTTCCTGTTTAATCTCAACAGCCGCTCCATACTCAATATGAGCGCCGCGGTGATTCCGCTTTTTCTCGCCCAGCAGTCCGGCAAAGTGGTGAATGTTGCAGCGGGCCCCGGTTTATCCGGCCCGCCGCTTATGGGCGCCTATGCGGCCTCCAAAGCGGCGGTAATGCGCCTGACGGAAAGCATGGCCATGGAATTGCGGGAACACAATATCAACGTCAACGCGATTATGCCGAGTATGATCGACACCCCCAGGAATCGCGCCGATATGCCGGACGCGGATTTTTCCAAATGGGTGCGGCCTGAAGACATTGCCAAGGTAGTGGCGTTTCTCTGCTCGGATGACGCCGCGGTGATCCACGGCGCTACCGTACCGGTAAATGGCTTGAGTTAACCGAGTTTTGTCATTCCCCTGCTTGACCGGCGAATCCGTTAATCAACAGGGCACCCGCCGCCTAATCTCATACCCAAGAGTCTGATTGATAGTAGTCCTTGATCCCCTGGCTATTCGGCCTTATAGTCCTCCAATAATAATATCTTGCGGGCAATTATTGCAGGGATCGAGGGAATGGCAGAGAGACACTTACTTTTCTTATTACTTCCTTAGTCGTAAACCAATTTTGTCGCACGAACTGTTTCGGTATAACAGGTAATTTACCTGATAATAGGCGAGCAAATTGTTGGTAGCGCAATTTATTCGAGATAAAACAAATATTTAAGTAATGGCTTTTAAGGACAAAAATAAACTGGTCTACCCGATAATAATTATTATCAGGTCGAGATCGAAGATCTCATTAACGTACTGTTGGGTGTCTAAATGCAGCAGGTAGCTATACGGCGAGATGAGATTTACAACTACTTCCACGGAAGTGCTTCGTGTCAGCAGTTTTTCTTCGCCGCAGCCCAAGAGGCAAGGTACGCCGCCTACTACACGAGCATGTATCTGCTACAAGATACAACCGAGAGCCTGATGGTGCATCGATCCAAAGGCTTTTCCCCTGATCCATTTGAAGCCTATATCGAGTTTTGGGGTGTGATGCAGGCGCTATTCATCCAACAAGATTCAATATCTGAACTGTACGAGGCAGTATTCGGCAGCGCACTTGCTACACGCAACTTGACGTCGTGGCAAGCGCTGAGAAATCTCCGCAATACCTGTGCTGGTCATCCAGCTAAAAAAGAGCGGCCCAAGACATCTCCACTCTCCAGAACCTTCATGGGTCGCAGCTTCGGAAATTATTCGGCTGTTACCTATGAACAGTGGCGAAGAGGCAGCAGTATCAGCTACCCGGTAGTTGATCTTGGTGCCCTTATTGATAGTTACGCAACCGAAGCAGAATCACAGCTTGCCGCAGTAATGCAATCCATGAGGCTACAATGGCCGTAACGACACCCAATAATCGCGTCAACTCGGACGTGCCAAAGCGCCGCTTCGCTCTGCTTTGGCCCGCCGGTTACGCGAAGCGTTATACGAAATGAATTCAAATACGTTAGTTCTCGATGTTGGTCAATCTATTATAGGTTTGCAAAAGCCCTATCGCGGAAGATACATGCCGTATTATGAGCAAAAGAGAATTCATGCTTTCGGACGCCTGGAATCGGCGGATGAAATTGTTACATACAATGGAAATGGATATGATTTGGATGAATTAAATAAACTATCTTTAAAGCTCCGGGATAAGGATTTTGAATTTTTAGGTATTCATACGGACATGAAAGAAATTATATGGCCAGGGATTCGTGGCAGCAATTTATCTGGTACTTATAGCCTTTATTTTTCATCCGTTAAGAAATTTCCAGATACATATGAAGGGTCAAATCGCAGTGATGTTTATATGACCTTGATGTTATGGAGGTATTGGAAAAGTGGTGGTAAATTTAATAAGTAAGCGTATAACCAGTGCCAGCAGCAGAAACCACAACCGTAGGTTGGGATTCTGCTGTGGTAGGCACTAGGAATCACGATGAAATCAGCCGACATCATAGCAGCACTTGCCGCCCTAGCGGCTTGGGTGGCGGTTTGGATCAATGTCCGAATCACCCGAGATTCGAAGAGGAGTATTGTTCAAGCGTCCTGGGACGATGCCAGAACCTACAGAACTACATTCTGGCCGATCATGCGAAGTGCCTATGCATCGTTTAGAATTTCCCGAGAGAGCACGCTCCCAGAGAATCTCGACGCACTGATCGGCAGCGCGGGAATGCCGCCAAAGGTTCCCCTGGGGAAAGGTCATAATTTACGCAACTGGTTTGAAGACCATGGGTCCCGATTGAGCAGCGACCAGCGCAATCTCTGGGAATTCGCTGCGGTCGTCTACCCACCGCGAACAGGCGGTATGACGGATGTGATGGAAGGGAGCATCATCCCCGTTCAGTATAAGAATGAGTTCCATCGGGCGCGCCAGGTTTTGGGCACATTTTTTCAGCGAGGCCGGGAAAGACTTTCGAACAGGGCACTAGAAAAGATTGCCGGTCATGCCGATGATGATGTCATCTTAATTTCTTGGTTGGAAATCGCCTTGGTTCGCGGGACAAAGGACGACGGTCCCGGTAAGAAAGACAAGCTATTCGAATTCGGTAACCACCTTTGCACACAGCAGCGCTAACAAACCGATCAAAATAAATTGGGGTCAGATGAGCCTTAAAAAGAGCGAAAGTGTCTTCTGACCCGAATGGCACTTACTTAAGGCCAAGCCTTTGAATAAGTTATAAAAAAAGACCGGATTGGTGGTAGGCTTCAAATCGCCAAACCCTCCACCAC
>JANQKW010000182.1 GCA_028280905.1 Porticoccaceae bacterium | reverse complement strand
ACGCAGCCGACATTGACGCAGGTGCCGCCCAGGTAGCGCTCTTCGGCAACGGCGACCTTGGCGCCGTACTGGGCGGCCATGCGCGCGGCCCGCACGCCGCCGGATCCCGCCCCGATCACGAACAGATCATAATCATATTCCACAGCTAAGACTCCTTATTGTCTGGGGTGATGGACTTGTTAAACCACGCCAGTTGATGGTGGAGCTGCACCACGTGGCCGATGATGATCAGGGTGGGCGCTTTGGCATTGCTAGCGCGAACCTTTTCCGGCAAGTTTGCCAGGTCGCTGACAAACACCCGCTGCCGGTAACTGGTGCCCTTTTCAATCAGGGCGGCCGGCGTGGTTTTATCGAGTCCATGAGACATCAGCTCGCGGCAAATAGTTTCTAGGCCATTTAGACCCATATAGAATACCAGCGTCTGATTTGGCATAACCAGTTCCGGCCAGGCCAGGTTGAGCTTGCCGTCTTTCGAATGCCCGGTGATAAAACGCACCGATTGCGCGTGGTCGCGGTGGGTAAGGGGTATGCCGGCGTAGCTGGCGCAACCGGAGGCCGCGGTAATGCCGGGCACCACCTGAAAGGGAATATTGTTGTCGGCGAGAAAAGCAATCTCTTCGCCGCCGCGACCGAAGATAAAGGGGTCGCCGCCTTTGAGCCGCAACACCCGATGCCCCTGCTTGGCAAAGTCCACCAGTTTCTGGTTGATATTGTCCTGGTTAACCGGGTGATCGCCCTCCTTTTTGCCCACGTAAACCAGATCGGCGTCGCGGCGCACCAGTTCCCGCACCTCCTTCGACACCAGCCGGTCGTAGAGCACAATGTCCGCCTGCTGCATCAGGCGCAGCGCCTTGAAGGTCAGCAGGTCGGGATCGCCGGGGCCGGCGCCGACCAGGTAGACTTCGCCGTTAACCCCGTCCTCGGAGGATTGCAATTGCTGTTCCAGCAGCCGTTCAGCCTGCTGCTGCTGGCCGCTGAACACGCGTTCGGCGACCGGACCTTCAAAAACCTGCTCCCAAAACGCCTTGCGGGTCGCTTCGTCCGTCAGCTTTTGTTTGACGCTCTGGCGATACTGCCCGGCCAGTTGCGCCAGCCGCCCATAGGCGGCGGGAAACAGGCTTTCCAGTTTTCTGCGCATCAGCCGCGCCAGCACCGGCGATGTGCCGCCGGTGCCTATCGCAATCTGTACCGGCGAGCGGTCGACAATGGAGGGAAAAACCACGCTGCACAGTGCCGGGTTGTCCACCACATTGACGGGAATATCCCGCGCCTTGGCCAGTTGTGAAATTTGCGTGTTCAATTGTTCGTCAGACGTGGCCGCTATCACCAGCGCGGCGCGGTCTATATCGGATGCCTGAAAGCCCCGCTGTTGCATGGTTATCCGCTGCTCGTTGGCAAATGCGGTGAACTCGGGCGAATAGTCGAGCGCGACGGAATCTATTTCACTCCCGGCCGCGGCCAGCAGGCGACATTTGCGCAGCGCGATGTCGCCGCCGCCGACGACCAGGCAGCGGCGCCCCTTGAGATTATGGAACAGCGGCAAATAGTCCATAGGACAAGTATACGCCAAGCCGCGCGGTGCTCAGCGGATGATTTCCTGCCCGCGCATATAGGGCCGCAGCGCCGCCGGCAGCGCAATGGAACCGTCCGCCTGCTGGTAGTTTTCCATAACCGCAATCAGGGTGCGGCCGATGGCGAGGCCGGAACCGTTCAGGGTATGCAGCAGTTCCGGTTTGCCGGTTTCAGGATTGCGCCAGCGGGCCTTCATGCGGCGCGCCTGGAAATCGCGGAAATTACTGCAGGAGGAGATTTCGCGGTATCTCTGCTGCGATGGCAGCCACACCTCGATATCGTAGGTCCTGGCGGCGGAGAAGCCCAGGTCGCCGCCGCACAGAATCACGGTTCGATAGGGAAGCTCCAGCTTTTGCAAGATAGCCTCGGCGTGGCCGGTGAGTTCCTCCAGCGCCGCTTCCGATGCGTCCGGTTTAACAAACTGCACCAACTCTATCTTCTCAAACTGGTGCTGGCGAATCATGCCCCGGGTGTCCTTGCCGTAGCTGCCCGCTTCGCTGCGAAAGCAAGGGGTGTGGCAGACATATTTAACCGGCAGTTCGGCATCGACAATCTCGTCGCGATAGATATTGGTGACCGGCACTTCCGCGGTGGGAATCAGGTAGAAATCCTGGTCACCCTCCAGCTTGTAGAGGTCCTCGCCAAACTTGGGCAACTGGCCGGTGCCGAACAGCGAGCTGGCGTTGACCACATAGGGAACATTGACTTCCCGGTAGCCGTGCTCGGCGTGCACGTCCAGCATAAACTGGATCAGCGCCCGGTGCAGCCTCGCAATATCACCGTGCATCACCACATAGCGGGAACCGGTGAGCTTGCTGGCGGTTTCAAAATCCAGATTGCCGTTCGCGGCGCCCAGGTCGACATGGTCCTTGACCTGAAAATCGAATTCGCCGGGCGTTCCCCAGCGGCGGATTTCCAGATTGTCGTCTTCGGTGTCCCCTTCCGGCACCTGGTCGTCCGGGATATTGGGCACGCCCGCCAGAATGCCATCCAACTCGATCTGGATGTCGGACAGTTTTTGCTGGGCGTCTTCCAGGGATTTTTTTAGCGCCTCGACTTCCTGTAACAGTGGGGCAATATCCTCTCCTGCCGCCTTTGCCTGGCCGATGGATTTTGAGCGGCTGTTGCGATCGGCCTGCAGTTGTTCGACATTAATTTGCAGTTGTTTGCGCTGCGCTTCCAGCCCCTTCAGTCGATCGACATCGAGCGTAAACCCCCTTTTCTGCAGGGTGGCGGCAACGGTTTCGGGTTCCGAACGAACCAGTTTCGGGTCCAGCATTGGGCGGTTACTTCCTATAGCATGCGAGTTAAGGTAATGGCCAAAAACGCCCCTGCCAGGCAGAGCACCAGGCTCAACAACACATAGACGGCAGCCAGCGAAAGGTGGCCATTTTGCCACAAAGCCAGGGCATCAAGCGAGAAGGTCGAGAAGGTGGTGAATGCGCCGAGCAGGCCCACCATTAAAAAATCCCGCCAGGCTACCGGCAGCACACCCTTTTCCACGATTAGCACATAAACAACGCCCATCAGGATAGAGCCGGCCGTGTTTACCACCAGGGTAGCCAACGGGAATTTGCCCATCAACGGCAGCAGCAAGCCGTTAACCGCAAAGCGGCCCACCGCGCCGGCGGCGCCGCCGAGCGCTACCGCCAGCCACTGCAATGCCATGGGCGTCATTGGTCGTCCCCGTAGCGTTTGTTGGCGCTTTTATTATTCAGCTCGGCTAAGCGGTGCAGTTTCTCGGCAATTTTGATTTCCAGCCCCTGTTTGACCGGGCGGTAGTAAACCCGGTCCTTTAACGCCTCGGGAAAGTAGTTCTCGCCGGCGGCAAAGCCCTGCTCTTCGTCGTGGGCATAGCGATAGCCTTTGCCGTAATCCAGTTCCTTCATCAGGCTGGTCGGGGCGTTGCGGATATGCAGCGGCACCTCCAGGCTGGGCTGGCTTTTCACATCCGCCATGGCCTCGCCAAAAGCCAGGTAAACGGCATTGCTCTTGGGCGCCACGGCCAGGTAGACAACCGCCTGCGCCAACGCCAGTTCGCCCTCGGGGCTGCCCAGCCGCTGCTGTACCTCCCAGGCATCCAGACAAAGGGAAAGCGCGCGCGGGTCGGCGTTGCCGATATCCTCCGACGCCATGCGCACCACCCGACGCGCGATATACAGCGGGTCGCAACCGCCATCCAGCATCCGCGACAGCCAGTACAAGGCCGCGTCCGGCGAGGAGCCACGCACCGATTTGTGCAGCGCGGATATCTGGTCGTAGAAATACTCGCCGCCCTTGTCGAAGCGTCGCGTATCACTGGCCAGCACCTCGCCCAAACTGTCCGCCTTGATCACCCCGTCGTCGGCCAGGTCCGCCGCTATCTCCAGCAAGTTGAGCGCACGGCGCGCGTCGCCGTCCGCGACCAGGGAAAGCTTTTCCAGCGCATCCGGCTCGACGCTAACGGCATTGTCTAGCCCTCGCTCCGGGTGGCTGACGGCGTTTTTCATCACCGCCACAATCTGCTCGGCCGGCAGGCTGCGCAGTACATAGACGCGGCAGCGCGACAGCAGCGCATTGTTCAGTTCAAACGAGGGGTTTTCGGTAGTCGCCCCAATCAGGATAACCGTGCCGTCCTCGACAAACGGCAGGAAGGCGTCCTGTTGCGCCTTGTTAAAACGGTGCACTTCATCCACAAACAGAATGGTTTTGCGGCCGTGCATTTGCCGCTGTTCCTCGGCCCGCGCTACCGCGGCGCGAATATCCTTGACGCCGGCCAGCACCGCGGAAAGGGTTTCAAAATGGGCGTCGCTCTGCTCGGCGATAATCCGCGCCAGGGTTGTCTTGCCGACACCCGGCGGCCCCCAGAACACCATGGAATGCAACTGGCCGGCTGCGATGGCTTCCCGCAGCGGTTTGCCCTCGCCCAGTAAATGGTCCTGCCCGGCGAATTCCGCCAGGGAACGGGGCCGCATTCGAGCAGCCAAGGGTTGGTAGACAGACTGCTCGAACAGGTCGTTAGTCATTGTAGATAACGTCGGCGTCGGGCGGCGCCTGGAAAGTGAACAGGCCGGCTTCCGCCGTCGGGTTCAAGACCACATCCTTGAAACGAATCCGGGTACGCTGCTCCAGGCTGTCCCACAACACCATCTCGACCGGCGTATTCCCCACAAAGCCTAACAGTATCTTGCTGTAGAGACTGCCGTTATCCCG
This sequence comes from Porticoccaceae bacterium, assembly GCA_028280905.1. Lineage (GTDB taxonomy): Bacteria > Pseudomonadota > Gammaproteobacteria > Pseudomonadales > Porticoccaceae > JANQKW01. Next base: position 15,623 of record JANQKW010000182.1, on the reverse strand, counting down.
TGGTATCAGGGTGAAGCGCTCGCCGTCGTCCGTCTGTTCGCGGAACACCTGGTAGGACTCACGCAGACCTTCGGTTTCACCGACCAACAACATGGCCGGCGTGCGCGCCAGATCGTTGCGGTAGCCCTGGGTGGTCACCTGCTGCAGGTCCGGGTCGTACAGCCACATCCGCTCGCCATCCACCACAATCAGTTGTTCATAGGGCGGTTCGGCGTGCCAACGCAGCAAGCCGGGTTTTACCGCGGTCAGGGTGCCCCGGGTCTGCTGAATTTGGTCGCCGTTGGCATCCACCAGGGTTTGCTCGAAACTGCCGCTAAAGCCGTTGATGGGTTTTAATCTGTCTATCAATGGCTGGTGTGAATCGGGCACGCCGCCGGCGCTCGCTCGCAGCGCGCAAAGCAACAAGAAAAAGCCAACTGAATAAACAAATCGCTGCAACATCAGCCGCTAGTCCCTGGGGTGCGCCGGCGCCAACACTTCCCGATTGCCATTGCTGCCCATGGCGCTGACCACGCCGGTGGCCTCCATCTGCTCGATTAAGCGGGCGGCCCGGTTGTAGCCAATGCGCAGCTTGCGCTGCACCGATGAGATAGACGCCTTGCGGGATTCCAGCACAAAAGCCACCGCCTCGTCGTACAGCGGGTCGGATTCGGTATCGCCGCCCTCCTCGCCTTCCGAGGAAAATCCCGGCACCACCACATTGAGCGAGGCGCCTTCGTCGACGATATCGTCCAGGTACTCCGGCTCGCCGCGCCGCTTCCAGTCGGCCACAACTTTATGCACCTCGTGGTCGTCGACAAACGCGCCGTGCACCCGGATGGGCACGCCGGTGCCGGGCGGCAGGTATAGCATATCGCCGTGGCCCAGCAGTTGTTCGGCGCCGCCCTGATCCAGGATGGTTCGCGAATCGATTTTCGAGGAGACCTGAAATGCGATGCGGCTGGGCACATTGGCCTTGATCAACCCGGTGATCACGTCCACCGACGGCCGCTGGGTGGCCAGTATCAGGTGGATGCCCGCCGCCCGTGCTTTCTGCGCAATGCGCGCGATCAACTGCTCCACCTTTTTGCCGACAATCATCATCATATCGGCGAACTCGTCTATCACCACCACGATATAGGGCAGCTTTTCCAAGGACGGCGCTATCTGCGCTTCGTTCTCTTCGTCAAACAGGCTGGCGCCGGCGTCCGGTTGCCAGAGCGGATCGGGAATCGGGTTGCCGCTGGCGGCGGCATCGCTCACCTTGCGGTTAAAGCCCGCCAGGTTGCGCACGCCCAGCGCCGCCATTAACTTGTAGCGCCGCTCCATTTCCCCGACACACCAGCGCAGCCCGTTGGAGGCGTCCTTCATGTCGGTTATTACCGGCGTCAGCAGGTGGGGAATGCCGTCGTACACCGACAGCTCCAGCATCTTCGGGTCCACCAGAATCAGCCGCACCTCGTCCGGCCTAGCCTTGTAGAGAAGGCTCAGCAACATGGCGTTAATGCCCACCGACTTACCGGAACCGGTGGTGCCCGCCACCAGCAGGTGCGGCATCTTGGCCAGGTCGGCAATCACGGATTGTCCGGAGATATCGTGCCCCAGCGCCAGGCTGAGCGGCGACTTGCTGCTGTCGTAAACATCCGAGGCGATCACTTCGCTGAGCCGCACTATCTCGCGGTACTCATTGGGTATTTCAATACCCACCACCGACTTGCCGGGAATCACCTCCACCACCCGCACGCTGACCACCGCCAGCGAACGCGCCAGGTCTTTGGCCAAGTTGGAAATGCGGTTGACCTTTACGCCCGGCGCCGGCTGGATTTCAAAACGGGTGATCACCGGCCCGGGCAGCACCTCCACGACTTCCGCCACTACCCCGAAGTCTTTAAGCTTGACTTCCAGCATCCGCGACATGGCTTGCAGGGCTTCCTTGGAGTAGCCCTGCCCCAGGTGTTTGTCGGCTTTATCCAGCAGGCTGATAGCCGGCAGCTCGCCGGTAACCGGTTCGCTAAACAGCGAGGTCTGCTTCTCCTTCTCCGCCCGGGCGCTGGTTTTTGGCGGCGCCTTTGGCTTTTTGATGGCGGGTGGAATTCGCTCGGCTTTTTTGATTTTCTCCTTGACCACCTTATCCTGGCGCAGCTGTTGGACTTGCGCGGCATGCTTTTTCTCTTTGCGCCCGTCCAGGTAATCCACCACCACTCTGCGGCAGAATCCATACCCAGCCAGCGTGGTGGCGCCGAGCCGGTCGATCAAATCCAGCCAGGAGATATCGGCAAAAATGGTCAGCCCAAACAGAAATACCGCCACCAGTATCAGCGTGCTGCCCACATGATTGAAGGCGTGGCTGGCGGCTTCTCCCGCCGCGTTGCCCAGAATGCCGCCCGCCCCGAAGGGTAAATAGCCCTCGTTGCCGCCGTAGTGAATCGCCGTAAGCGAGGTGGCGCTGACCATTACCAGCACCAGGCCTATCGACCTGAGGAACAGCACCAGCCAGTCAAATTGGCGCGGTTCGTCGCGGTGGGTGTGAAAGATATTCCAGGCGCGCATGGCGGTTAGGGCCGGGAACAAATAGGCGATGTAACCGAACAGGGAGAAAAACACATCGGCCAGCCAGGCGCCGGTGGGGCCGCCGGCGTTTAGGGTCTGCGGGTTGGTGGCGGTTTTCGACCAGCCGGGATCACCCGGCGAGTAGGTCACCATGGTGATAATCAGGTAAGCGCAAATTGCCAGCCAGGCTATTAGAGCTCCCTCCCGGAGGATTTTTTGCCCCCGCGTAACCTCGGCGACGGCGGGAGCTTTAGTGGATGATTTTGCGGCTTTTGCTCTACTCAAATGGAGCTTTCTCTTACTCAAATTTGCCAAATACTGGCGCTATTGTAAGGATAACCTACCCAAATGCTAGTACTCCTTCAAGGTGATAATGACGGCTGCAGTTGGTGTGTCAGCGGTCATGGCAAGGCGCGCCTCGCCGGGAATGGTCACTCCCTTGCCAAGAGGCAGTACTAGGGTACGCTATGGCATTTATAGACAAATCCAATTTGCTCTGGCGCAGTCGAATACATAACATAGCGCCACTAATTTAACCTTCACACGGATAAGCGAGAGTCTTCAATGTCAGAAGTGCAACACCACCGCCTGATTATCCTGGGATCCGGGCCTGCCGGTTATGCAGCCGCTGTTTACGCCGCGCGCGCCAATCTGAACCCCGTTGTTATCACCGGTATCGAACAAGGCGGTCAGTTGACCACTACCACCGATGTCGACAACTGGCCCGGCGATGCCGAGGGCGTACAGGGTCCAGACTTAATGCTTCGCATGCAAAAACACGCAGAACGCTTTGATACTAAAATAGTTTTTGATCATATAGAATCCGTCGATTTAAGTCAAAGACCATTTGCGCTGGCGGGCAGCAACCAGTACACCTGCGATGCCGTGATTATCGCCACCGGCGCTTCCGCCCAATACCTGGGGCTGCCTTCGGAACAGGCGTATATGGGCCAGGGCGTCAGCGCCTGCGCTACCTGCGACGGTTTTTTCTACCGCGACAAAAAAGTCGCCGTAATCGGCGGCGGCAATACGGCGGTAGAGGAAGCGCTGTATCTCTCAAACATCTGCAGCCAAGTAACGCTGGTGCACCGGCGTGACGCGCTGCGCGCCGAAAAAATACTGCAGGACAAAATCAGGGACAGAGCCGAAAACGGCAACATCACCCTTTGCTGGAATCACACTCTGGATGAAGTGTTGGGCGATGAAACCGGGGTTACCGGCTTGCGGCTGAAAAGCACCCAGGATGGCGGCACCTCGGAAATTGATGTGAGCGGTGTTTTTATCGCCATCGGCCACACGCCGAACACCGGGATTTTTGACGGCCAACTCGAGATGCGCAACGGTTATATAACGGTGAACTCGGGCCTCGAGGGCAACGCCACGGCCACCAGCGTACCCGGCGTGTTCGCCGCGGGCGATGTGGCCGACCATGTCTACCGACAGGCGGTTACCTCGGCCGGGTCGGGTTGTATGGCGGCGCTGGATGCTGAAAAATACCTCGACGAACAGGAATAGCATCCTCAGGGGAGAACCTTTGGACGCTATCCACTACTTGGATCCGAACAATCCGGTTTTCCCGAATCCCCGCCGGGCATCAGACGAACTTGGCGGGCTGTTGGCGGCAGGCGGCAACCTGGAGTCCGCAACGCTGGTTAAGGCATATAGCTCGGGGATATTCCCCTGGTATGAGGAGGATCAACCCATTTTGTGGTGGTCGCCGCCGACCCGCGCGGTGATGTTTCCCGGCGGGATACATGTATCCCGGTCATTAAAGAAAGCGATCAAGCGGGAAAACTGGACGGTAAGTTCGGACGCGCGCTTTGCCGAGGTGGTGGAGTATTGCGCAGCCACCCGCGAAAACGCATCCGGCACCTGGATAACACCGGATATGAAAGCTGCTTACAACCAGTTGCATCGGGAAGGCCACGCCCATTCCGTGGAGGTATGGAAAGACGAGGCGCTGGTCGGCGGCCTCTACGGTGTCGCGGTTGGCGGCATGTTTTGCGGCGAATCCATGTTTAGCCTTGCCGCCAATGCGTCGAAAATAGCACTGGTTTGCCTGTCAGCCACCCTGTTCAACCGAGGGTTTGAACTGATTGACTGCCAGCTTGAAAATGACCACTTGACGTCAATGGGGGCGACACTGCTGTCGCGTGACGATTTTCTCAACCGGCTGGCTATCTGCCGGCAAAAGTCCTGTCACTGGCCATCCAACTGGATATTGGCTAGGCTTTAACCTATGACGAGAGATGTAACGCCAGACATATCATCCATCCGGTTGTTCCTTACCGAACCCCACGCCTGCAGTTACCTGGATGGCGCACAGGCAACAACGGCTTTTGTCGATCCGGCAATCAACGTAGACAACCAACTTTACTCACGGCTGTCTGAAATGGGGTTTCGGCGCAGCGGGCGCTATATTTACGCGCCGCGCTGTGAAAGTTGTAAGGCTTGTATTCCGGCGCGTATCCAGGCCGGGGCTTTTAAGCGGAATCGCAAACAAAACAAATGCATGAATCGCAATAGGGACCTAAATATCCATTTAACCCATCAGCCTGACCACCAAGAGCATTACGAACTCTACAGCCGTTACATCAACCACCGTCACAATGACGGGGATATGTTCCCGCCCTCCGCCCAGCAGTATGAGGATTTTATCGGCAGCATCTGGGAGAACAGCAGTGTGATGGAGTTTCGCCTGGATAATAAGCTGCTGGCCGCATCGGTGATAGACTGGCTGGAAAACGGCATATCCGCCATTTATACCTATTTTTGCCCGGAACACAGCCGGCGCAGCCTGGGCTCCTACGCGATACTGGAGCAAGTGGAATTGGCGAAGCAGCGGCAACTACCCTATGTGTATTTGGGGTATTGGATCAAAAACTGCCGGAAAATGTCCTACAAAATCGATTTCAAACCCCTTGAAATACGATCCGGCGGGCGCTGGATGCTGGTAACCTAGCCGGCAAAATAAATCCACCTCAGCCCCGTGTTTTCTTTGATTGTCTAGTCGAATTAGGGCAGAATTGCGCCTCGTAAAATTTCAGACGCTGGAGATAGCCAGGAGTATGGCAAAAGAAGATCATATTGAAATGGAAGGTGAAGTGATCGACACCCTTCCCAACACAACTTTCCGGGTTAAGCTGGAAAATGGGCATGTCGTCACCGCCCACATATCAGGAAAAATGCGCAAGAATTATATCCGCATATTAACGGGGGATAAGGTAACCGTGGAATTGACCCCCTATGACCTCACCAAAGGCCGCATTACCTACCGCGCTCGGTAGCCTATAGCCCCTAGTTTTTACGCCATTTCCTCGGCAGTTTCGATTTCCAGCTCATCGTTCTCTTCGGTGACACGGACCGAGCCGCCGTTGGCCAATGAGCCGAATAACACTTCCTCCGCCAACGGCTTTTTCAGTTTTTCCTGAATCAACCGCTCCATGGGGCGCGCGCCCATTTTTTCATCGTAACCGTGCTCCGCGAGCCAGTCTCGCGCCGCCTCGTCCACCTCCAGCTGCACTTTTTTCTCGTCCAGCTGCGCCTGCAGCTCGGTGAGGAACTTGTCCACCACGGTTTTGATAGTATCCATATTGAGCGGCTTAAACTGGATAATGCTGTCCAGGCGGTTGCGGAACTCGGGCGAAAACATCTTTTTAATGATTTCCATGCCGTCGGTGGTGTGATCCTGGGAGGTAAAACCGATGGACGCCCTGCCCATCTCCTGCGCGCCGGCATTGGTGGTCATAATCAGAATGATATTGCGAAAATCCGTTTTTCTGCCGTTGTTGTCGGTGAGGGTGCCGTGATCCATTACCTGTAACAACAGATTAAAGACTTCCGGGTGGGCCTTCTCTATCTCGTCCAGCAATACCACTGCATGGGGTGATTTGGTGACGGCTTCCGTGAGCAGCCCGCCCTGGTCAAACCCCACGTATCCCGGCGGCGCGCCAATCAGCCGCGACACCGTGTGCCGCTCCATATACTCGGACATATCGAAGCGCAGCAACTCCAGCCCCATTACCGAAGCCAACTGCCGAGAAACCTCTGTTTTGCCGACCCCGGTGGGCCCGGCAAACAGGAAGGAACCGATGGGCTTTTCGCCCTCGCGCAAACCGGCCCTGGCCATTTTGATAGAGGTGGCGAGCGCCTCTATGGCCTCGTCCTGACCGAACACCACCAGTTTCAGGTTTTCGGATAAACTGCGCAGCTGTTCCTTATCGGAGGAAGACACGCTTTTCGGGGGAATCCGGGCGATTTGCGCGACGATGGCCTCGATATCACTGACGCCGATGGTTTTTTTGCGGCGCGATTCCGGCTGCAATTGCTGGTAGGCGCCGGCTTCGTCGATAACGTCGATGGCCTTGTCCGGCAGAAAGCGGTCGTTGATATAGCGGTCCGACAGCTCCGCCGCGGATTTCAGCGCGCCCATGGTAAAACGCAGGCTGTGGTGCTCTTCAAAACGCGATTTTAAGCCTTTCAGGATGCCGATGGTTTCCTCGACGGAAGGCTCGGTGACGTCAACCTTCTGGAAACGTCGCGACAGCGCGCGATCTTTCTCGAAGATACCGCGATACTCCTGGAATGTGGTGGAACCAATACAACGGATTTTTCCCGATGTCAGCAGCGGCTTCAACAGATTGGACGCATCCATCACGCCGCCGGAAGCAGCACCGGCGCCGATAATGGTATGAATTTCATCAATAAACAGCACTGCGTGCTTTTGCTGGTCGAGTTCCGCCAGCAAGCCTTTGAAACGCTTTTCAAAATCACCCCGATACTTGGTGCCGGCTAACAGCGCGCCCAGATCCAGGGAGTAGATCACACTTTCCTTCAGCGGCTCCGCCACCTTATCTTCCACTACCAGTTTGGCGAGCCCCTCCGCGATGGCCGTTTTCCCGACACCCGACTCGCCCACCAACAGCGGGTTATTTTTGCGGCGACGGGTGAGAATCTGGCAAACCCGCTCTACTTCGTAACTTCTACCCACTAACGGGTCGATATAACCGTGCTTGGCCTGTACATTGAGGTTGAGCGTGAACTGCTCCAGCAGACTCTTGGAACTGTCGTCTTCCTTGCCGATGTCATCCTGGTGTATATCGCTGGAAGGACTTTGGTCAGCCTGGTCGACCAGCTTGGAAATACCGTGGGAAATGTAATTGACCACGTCGATACGGGAGATGTTCTGCAGCCGCAGGAAGTACACGGCCTGGCTTTCTTGCTCGCTGAATATCGCCACGATAACATTGGCGCCCTGCACCTCCTTTTTCCCCGACGACTGAACATGGAACACAGCGCGCTGTAAAACCCGCTGAAAGCCCAGTGTCGGCTGTGTTTCCTGCTCCACGTGGTCTACCGGAATGACCGGGGTTGTGGACTCGATGAATTCGTCCAGATCGTTGCGCAATGTCTGGATATCGGCGCCGCAGGACTTTAGCACGTTCGAGGCGGAATCATTATCAAGCAGCGCAAGCAGCAGGTGTTCTACGGTGATAAACTCGTGCCGCTTATCATTGGCAACTTTAAATGCCTTGTTGAGAGTGATTTCAAGTTCTCGGCTTAACATCTTATTTCTCCAGCCTGTGAACCCATAAATGCCTTATTTCCTCATTTACAGGAGCTTAGGATTCATCGTCTTCCGCGGGCTCTATTTCACACAACAGTGGGTGTTCGTGCTCCTTAGCATATTGATTCACTTGTTGGGATTTAGTTTCCGCAATATCTCTGGTGAATACACCACAAACGGCCTTGCCTTCCGTGTGCACTTTCAACATTATCCTGGTTGCCAGCTCCCTGTTATGGCCAAAAAACATTTCCAGCAAATCCACGACAAACTCCATAGGAGTATAGTCGTCATTCAAAAGCATCACCTTATATAAAGGTGGTTTTTTTAACTTCGGGAGCGCCTCTTCCAGCAAGGTGCCGGCATCATGCTCCCATCCGTCATCATCCGTGTGACTCGCAAGTCGTATTAATAAGCTCATTTCTCTGTTGTAAAAAAAGGCACCTGTTAACAGTATTTTAAACACATAATCCGGCTTTGTGGCGTTTTTTCATCCGAATATATCGCACTTTAGACTTGACTTATGGATTTTTTAGTTTTAAAAAAGCATGCTTCCTGACGCTTTATAAACAACAATCGGGTGCTTAGAATATTATTTCTATAAAGATAAGGCTTGGTTAAAGGAGTACTAGTGAATGCCGACGGGAACAGTCAAATGGTTCAATAACGCAAAGGGGTACGGGTTTATTCTCTGCGCAGACGGAGAAGGTGATGTATTCGCGCACTATTCGGCCATTCAAATGGATGGCTACAAAACCCTCAAAGCCGGCCAGGAAGTGATCTTCGAGCTAATTGAAGGCGAAAAGGGCCTGCATGCCACCAACATTAAACCAGCCGGTGTGGACACAACCGCCAAGTCAGATGCCGCCGACCAAGCTGACGCTTCGAACCCATCCGAAAACCAAGACCAATAACAATACAAGCCCAAATAAAAAACCCCTGCAGCGACCAGCTGGCAGGGGTTTGTCACAGTTCGACGTGCGCTTACATCTTGGCGATCATGGCATCGCCAAATTCCGAGCAGGATAACAGTGTTGCATTGTCCATTAAACGCTCAAAATCGTAGGTTACGGTTCCCGCGGAAATAGCCCCTTCCATCGAAGCGATAACCAGGTCGGCGGCCTCATTCCAGCCCAGGTGGCGAAGCATCATTTCCGCTGACAGAATCAGTGACCCGGGGTTGACTTTATCCTGCCCCGCGTATTTGGGCGCGGTGCCGTGGGTGGCTTCGAACACAGCCACGTCATCGGACAGATTCGCGCCCGGCGCAATACCGATCCCACCCACCTGTGCCGCCAGCGCGTCCGAGATATAGTCGCCATTCAGGTTCAGGGTGGCTATAACATCATACTCAGCGGGACGCAGCAGAATTTGCTGCAACATGGCGTCGGCGATCACGTCCTTTATGATAATGTCCGCACCCGTCTTCGGGTTTTTGAACGTATGCCAGGGGCCGCCGTCGAGGGGTTCGGCGCCGAATTCGTCTCTGGCAAGCTCATAGCCCCAGTCGCAGAAAGCCCCCTCGGTGAACTTCATAATGTTGCCCTTGTGAACCAGTGTCACCGTGTCCTTGTTCTGGTCTATCGCATAATTGATGGCTTTGCGCACCAGCCGCTTAGTACCCTGCGCGGAAACCGGTTTTACGCCTATGCCGCAGTGCTCTTCAAAGCGTATCTTCTTGACGCCCATTTCTTGTTGCAGGAAGCTGATGACTTGCTTGGCTTCGTCCGTGTCCGCGCGCCATTCGATACCCGCGTAGATATCCTCCGAGTTTTCCCGGAAGATACACATGTCCACCTTGTTGGGCTCTTTGACCGGCGAAGGTACGCCGGCGAACCAGCGAACCGGCCGCTGGCAGACAAATAGATCCAGTTCCTGGCGAATCGCCACGTTCAGGGAACGGAACCCGCCGCCCACCGGTGTAGTCAAGGGGCCTTTAATCGAGACCGCGTATTCTTTAATCGCTTCCAGCGTTTCCTGGGGGAACCAGTCGCCTTCGTAGAGTTCGGCCGCTTTTTCGCCGCAGTAAACTTCCATCCAGGAGATTTTCTTACTGCCGCCGTAGGCTTTCTCCACCGCCGCGTCAATAACCTTTATCATGACGGGAGTGATGTCCACGCCAATTCCGTCACCTTCGATGTAAGGAATAATCGGAACGTCGGGAATGTTAAGCGAGAAGTCTGCATTGACGGTGATCTTTTCACCCTCCGCAGGCACCTTGATATGCTGGTACTCCATTGTGAACTCCAATAGTGAATATATAGATAGTAACGATATGCTATTAATCGGCGATGAAACAACTTCCTTATCCAGTTGTTTATCGCCGGGTTAATAGATGGGAAAACGGCGCCAATACTAGCATGAAAGCCGAGATTTCTATAGCGTTAATCAAGCCGAATTCGCCGGTTAAAGCCGTCGTATCGGCAGGGTCTCAACACAAACGGTAACACATGGCCACGGTTGTTGCGTTCAATAAGCCCTACGGGGTGCTGAGCCAATTTCGCGACGCGGACGGGCACCCGGGGCTTGCCCACTACCTGGACATCGCGGGCATATACCCCGCCGGCAGATTAGATCGCGATTCAGAGGGCCTGTTGCTGCTAACCGACGACGGACAATTGCAGGCGCGCATCTCCCATCCCCGCTACAAATTACCCAAGACCTACTGGGTGCAGGTGGAAGGCGCGCCCTCCGCCGTACAGCTTAGGCAACTTTCACAGGGCGTGCTACTCAACGATGGCCTATCCCAGCCAGCGAAAGTCGCGGCGATAGCGATGCCTCGGCTCTGGCCGCGCACGCCACCGGTGAGATTCCGCGAAAACCAGCCCACCTGCTGGTTGGAAATCACCCTCCGTGAGGGGCGCAACCGGCAGGTGCGCAGAATGACCGCGGCGGTGGGTCTGCCCACCCTAAGGCTGGTGAGAAGCGCTATCGGCCGCTGGCGTCTGGGCGACCTGCAACCCGGCGAGTTTCGGGTTGACTCGATACACCTTCCCAAGCAAAATCCCGGAAAATCAAGAAAATAGGCTTTCTCAACCATTACTAAAGGACAGAGCTTTTGCCTGATCGTATACATCTCACCGTTGCCACGGTAGTCGAAAAACAGGATCAATTTCTAATGGTCAGAGAGTGGGACGATGGTCGTCTGGTATACAACCAGCCGGCCGGGCACGTTGAGCCCGGCGAAACGCTACAGCATGCAGCGTTGCGGGAAACGCTGGAAGAAACCGGGTGGCATGTGGAGCTGAACGCCCTGTTGGGCATTTACACCTTCTCCAACCCATCGAGCGGGATTACCTATTATCGCGTCTGTTTTATCGCATCGCCGCTGCGCAGCGACCCAAATGCTGAGTTGGACGCGGATGTCGAAGAAGCCGTGTGGCTGAACTACCGACAAGTCCAGTCCCTGGCCGATGAAATGCGCAGCGTCATCACGTTGCAAACCTTTGAGGACTACCGTTCCGGACACCGTTACCCGCTTGATATAATGAACGAATTTCCGAGGCAGTAAACCATTGCAAAAGCCCGAAAAAGTCATTGTCGGCATGTCCGGCGGTGTGGACTCCTCCGTAGCCGCGCTGCTGCTTAAACAGCAGGGCTTCCGCGTGGAGGGCCTGTTTATGAAAAACTGGGACGAGGACGATGGCACTGAGTACTGCACCGCCAAGGAGGATTTGATCGATGCGGAAAAAGTTTGCGAGCGGCTCGGCATTGAACTGCATACCGCCAACTTTGCCGCCGAATACTGGGATAATGTATTCGAACATTTCCTCGCCGAATACCGGGCGGGCCGAACCCCCAACCCGGATATACTCTGTAACCGAGAAATCAAATTTAAAGTCTTCCTGGAATATGCTCAAATTCTGGGCGCGGACCATATCGCCACCGGCCACTATGTGCGCAGGTATGACAGCGACGGGCGTGCCCATTTGATGAAAGGGCTGGACAACAACAAGGACCAAAGCTATTTCCTGTATGCCGTTGACGAAACCGCCTTTAAAAAGTCCCTGTTCCCGATCGGCGAGTTGCAGAAGTCCGACGTGCGCGCCCTTGCCGCCAGCCACAAGCTGGCAACCCACGATAAAAAAGACAGCACCGGCATCTGCTTTATCGGTGAGAGGCGATTTAAGGACTTTCTTCAGCAATACCTGCCGGCCCAGCCGGGTGCTATTGAGACGCCTGAGGGTAACGTTTTGGGCGAGCATTCCGGACTGATGTACCACACCATTGGGCAGCGCCAGGGACTGGGTATCGGCGGCGTTAAGGGCGGCGACGAATCGCCCTGGTACGTGGTCGGCAAAGACCTGGATCGAAATGTTTTGCTGGTCGCCCAAGGGTCAGACCAACCGCTGCTGTTCACCGACACCCTGCTGGCCAGCCAGCTGCACTGGATTAATGGCCCGCCGGCAAGCGACAGCTTTCGCTGCTCCGCCAAAAACCGCTACCGACAACGGGACCAAAGTTGCCACTTGCAAATCGACCAGGATCGCTGCCAAGTAACGTTTCAACAGCCACAACGGGCAATCACGCCCGGTCAATCCGTGGTGTTTTACAAAGACAACCTGTGCCTGGGCGGCGGCATTATAGAACGCAGTTGGAACGGGGAACGCCATGGTGTTTAACAGTCCCAACCAGGCGCAGGTCATGGCGCTGGCGGGGTTATTCCAATGCTGTGCCCTGGTGGACCAACTGGCCAAGACCGGGAGCATCCCCGACGAACAACTGGAGGCCTGCCTGGAGAGCCTGTTTATCGACAGCCTGAACCCCTATGACGTGCTTGGCAGCAGCACCGCCCTGTCCGGCGGCATTCAAACTATGCAGAATATGCTCACCATCGAGAATACTGCTCCACAGGCCAATACCGTTCGCTATGCGGTGGGCGCGGTTAAGCTGGCGGGCAAACTGCGCGGCAGTAGCGCCATGTTGCACGATATTGGGGAACGCCTGGAAAAAACCCAACGTATGCGCGCGCACTTTACCATCACCCACGAAAATATTATCACCAACCTGGCCGAAATCTACGTGGATACCATCGGCAGCTTTCCCTACCGCATCCAGGTAAACGGCTTCCAGGCCAACCTGGAACAAAAGGTAGTTGCGGCAAAAATACGATGCCTGCTTTTTGCCGCGATACGCTTTGCGATACTCTGGCACCGCAACGGCGGGCGCAAGCGCCATCTAGTGTTTAACCGCAAACTGATGCTGCGATTGCTCAAGGAACTGCCCGCCTGAATTTTTCGGCGCTTTCAGGTAGAATTCGCTGCTCGTTTGTAGCGCAACACCGCACAGGATAACCCGATGGAGCTCTCCCCTCTTACCGCCATTTCCCCCGTCGATGGCCGCTACGGTGGCAAAACAACCGAATTAAGGAGCTGCTTTAGTGAATACGGATTAATCAAAGCCCGGGTGCTGGTGGAAGTCCGCTGGTTGCAACAACTGGCCGAACACGCCGGGATAAAGGAGGTTCCAGCCTTCTCCGAGCAGGCCAATGCTGCGCTGGATAACCTGGTCAGCAACTTCAGCGAGGCGGACGCGGCGAGGATCAAGGAGATAGAGCGCACCACCAATCACGACGTCAAGGCGGTGGAGTACTTTATCAAAGAGCGCATCAGCGACAACCAAGAACTCGCCGCGGTAAGCGAGTTCGTGCACTTCGCCTGCACGTCCGAGGATATCAACAACCTCTCCCACGGATTAATGCTGCTGGAAGGCAGGTACTGCGTAGCGGGCGTTATGAGGCAAATCATTGAGGACTTGCGGCAAAAAGCCAAGGCGTTTGCAAAAGCGCCGATGCTGTCCCGCACCCATGGCCAGGCGGCAACCCCCAGCACAGCCGGCAAAGAACTTGCCAATGTGGTGGCTCGGCTGGAACGCCAATTGAAGCAAATAGAATCCGTGCCTCTGCTGGGCAAAATCAATGGCGCGGTGGGCAACTATAATGCCCATATCGCCACCTACCCAGAAGTGGATTGGCAGGCAAACGCCAAACAGTTTGTCGAAAAACTGGGCCTAACCTGGAACCCCTTTACCACCCAGATCGAGCCGCACGACTATATTGCCGAACTGTTTGACGCCATGGCCAGGTTCAACACCATTCTGATCGACCTGGACCGCGATATCTGGGGTTATATCTCATTGGGTTACTTCAAGCAGAAAACCGTTGCCGGAGAAGTGGGCTCCTCCACCATGCCCCATAAAGTCAATCCCATCGATTTTGAAAATTCCGAGGGCAACCTGGGCCTGGCCAATGCGGTGTTCCAACATATGGCGGCCAAACTGCCGATCTCCCGCTGGCAGCGCGACCTGACCGACTCCACCGTGCTGCGCAATATGGGCGTGGGCTTCGGCTACAGCCTGATTGCCTACCAGGCCACGCTGAAAGGACTGAGCAAACTTGAATTAAATGAGCAGCGGCTTGCGGAGGATTTGGACAATAGTTGGGAAGTATTGGCCGAGCCAATTCAGACCATTATGCGCCGCTATGGCGTTGCAGAACCCTATGAAAAACTCAAGGCGCTAACGCGCGGTCAGGCGGTTACCAGCGAAACACTAAAGCGTTTTATTGACAACCTGGATGTACCGGACGAGGCAAAAGCGGCAATGCGGGCGCTGTCGCCGGATAACTACACGGGTAATGCATCACAACAGGTTGATAAGTTGTAAGCGAATTTTGATCAGAAGTTTTTTGTGCACAGCACCTAGAATGCTGCCAACATTGATAGCTAAATTGTCTTACGACCCCACTTATTTCAACCAAAACTCCTACCCAATCCTGTGAACGCGGATATACCCATGCGCACAATTACCGGCATTATCAAAGCCTATATTTAGCGATTCTTGTTTTGCATAGGCTGTCAACAATCTGGAAAGGAGTATTTGCCGCCTTTCATACGGGATGGTTTCCTCGATAACAAAAAATGCGGGATTGCATGCGGAATGAGAGGTCGGCTGATTATCCAGCGTAAAATAGATGTAATCGCTATCGGTATAGGTTAAGACCGAAGCAACTTTTCCCGACATATTATCGTTATATTCAGCAAATACAGAATGTGAAAACAAAGATAAAACCAATGGCAAAATTACCTTATACATAAATCCTCCTAGTCAACAAAATATACTGACTTTATTTAAAATGGTCGGACTGAATATTTAGCAACCACAACCCGAACAAAAATTAGTCGTTTACCCTTTTTTGCTACTGTTATTCTGTAATAACCCACCCCCAACTCCAGTTCTCAACTGAACCGTAAATACCAGCACAGTCACCAGTACCATAAGCTTTAATTTTTTTACCCGATGCTTGCGCAGATAAAGCAACGGATAAAATACCCTGCCCTCCCGGCTCGTTGATATCAAATGCTAACTGGTATTAATTAATTTGTATAATCGGGGTCAGATAACACTTTCCAAGCGACCATACATAAAAGTGTTATCTGACCCGAATGGCACTTACTTAAGGCCAAGCCTTTGAATAAGTTATAAAAAAAGACCGGATTGGTGGTAGGCTTCAAATCGCCAAACCCTCCACCAC
>JANQKW010000094.1 GCA_028280905.1 Porticoccaceae bacterium | reverse complement strand
GGCCGGCGACTGCCCTGGTCAGTGCTTCATCTCCGAGCAGCACGGGCTGAATGGGCGTTGCGGAGGGCATCAGCGTGAGCCCCAATGCCGTCGCCCCGCGTTTGAATTGCTCGACCCGTGCGGCGAGTTGTTCCCGTCGCCAGGATTCCTGCTGCAGCAGTTTCAGGCTGGCGCGCGTCGCGGCGGCGATGGCCGGCGGTAGCGCGGTTGTGTAAATATAGGTGCGGCCGAACTGAATAAGGTATTCGATCAGCGCTTCCGAGCCCGCGACAAATGCGCCGAATACGCCAAATGATTTTCCCAGGGTGCCGATCAGCACGGGCAGCTCATCCGGGGGCATATTGAAATGCTCGGCAACGCCGCCGCCGTTGCGCCCGAGCACGCCAAAGCCGTGGGCGTCGTCAACCATCAACCAGCCGTCGTGCTGCCTGACGACGCCGGCGAGTTGCGGTAGCGGCGCGATATCGCCATCCATGCTGAATACCCCATCCGTCACCACCAGCTTGCGCCGGCCCGATGCCCGTTGCAGTTGCGTGGCCAGGCTGCCCGGATCGGCGTGTTGGTAGCGCAGGAATTGGGCGCCGCACAATTTGCCGCCGTCCAGCAGCGAGGCGTGATTGAGTCGGTCCTGTACAACCGTATCCCGGTTGCCCAGCAGCGCATCCATTACCCCGAGGTTCGCCATATAGCCGGTGGAAAACAGCAGTGCGCGGGGGCGGCCGGTGAAAGCGGCCAATTCTTCTTCCAATTGGTGGTGCTCGCGACTGTGGCCGTTGATCAGGTGTGACGCGCCGCTGCCAACGCCGCAGTTGCCGGCAGCCCGCCGCAGGGTGTCGATAACCTCCGGGTGGTTGGCCAGCCCCAGGTAGTCATTGCTGGAGAAGGCCAGGTAAGTCTTTCCGCCCGCCGTGACCCGGGTTCCCTGGGGGGATTCCAGAACCCGCCGAACGCGGTAGAGGTTTGCGTCGTGGCGTTGTTGCAATACCGGTTGCAGTTGGCTGTCAATATTCATGCTGCCGGACCATTGGCAGGTGGTGAGTTAACCAGACAGGCGCTAGCTCGCCGCGTTATAGAACAGCTGGCTTGTCTGGGTGTCGGACATCTGTTGTTCAAGCAGGTCGGACAACTCGGCATCGGACTTCTCGGCGCGATATTCCTCCGGTTTGATACCCAGCCGTTCAAGCAGTGCCATATCGTCGTTGGCTTTGGGATTGGCTGTGGTGAGCAGCTTGTCGCAATAGAAAATCGAATTGGCGCCCGCCATAAAGGCCAGCGCCTGCATCTGCTCATTCATGGTTTCGCGGCCGGCCGACAGGCGCACATGGGATTTCGGCATCATGATGCGCGCTACCGCTATGGTGCGGATAAATTCAAAGTCGTCCAGGTCCTCCTGGTTTTCCAGTGGTGTGCCGGCGACTTTTACCAGCATATTGATGGGCACGGATTCGGGGTGATCCGGCAGGTTGGCCAGTTGTATCAGTAAACCCGCCCTGTCTCGCTGCTCTTCGCCCATGCCCACGATACCGCCGGCGCAGACTTTCATGCCGGCCTGGCGGACATTGGCCAGGGTTTCCAGGCGGTCCTGGTAGGTGCGGGTGGTGATAATCTCGCCGTAATACTCGGGCGAGGTATCCAGGTTGTGGTTGTAGTAGTCGAGCCCGGCGTCCGACAGCGACTGGGCCTGGTCTTCGGAGAGCATGCCCAACGTCATGCAGGTCTCCATACCCATGGCTTTCACCTGTTTAACCATCTCCAGCACATGGGGCATGTCCCTGTTGTGCGGCGACCGCCAGGCGGCGCCCATGCAGAAACGGGTTGCCCCGCTGGCCTTGGCGGCGCGGGCGTTTTCCAACACCCGCTCTATTTCCAGCAGTTTTTCCTTCTCCAGCCCGGTGTCGTAGCGGGAGCTTTGCGGGCAGTACTTGCAGTCTTCGGGGCAGCGGCCGGTTTTAATGGACAGCAGCGTGCTTAGCTGCACCCGGTTGGGGTCGAAATGTTGCCTGTGGACGGTTTGCGCGATAAACAGCAGGTCATTAAAAGGCAGCTGGAACAGCGATAGAATCTCTTCGCGGGTCCAGTCGTGGCGGATAGTGGCGGCGGCGCTGGCGGGCATGGCAATTCTCTTGTAACCTGTTGATTCTGATCGCTAATGATAGGGTATTTCGGCTTTCTGTCAACCTGAAAGGATGCTTTGGTTAACTGATCTATGTGGGTGTTAAAGGGATTTTCAGCACTTGCTCGCGATTTAAGGCTCTCCCGGTGCCTGTGCTGCGGCTGTTGTAGCGCCCATGGCATTGAGCTGTGCGACGACTGCAGGCGGGTGTTTCCGGCCAATCAGGTCTGCTGCAAAATTTGCAGTATCCCATTAATCAGTGACGGTCTCTGTGGCAATTGCCAGCGACAACCGCCCGCCTACGATAAAATATACGCCCCCTTTGTGTATGGTTATCCCATTGACCGTTTGATTGGCGACTATAAGCACTGCCACAGCTTTGCCGCAGGGCTGGCATTGACGCATTTGCTGGCCGACATGTTGGGGGGCGCGGATATGACAATGCCGGATTTGATTGTGCCCGTGCCGTTACACTGGACGCGTCAATGGCAGCGGGGTTTTAATCAGACGATCTGGATGGCGAAACGCCTGGGCCGGCTGTTAAATTGCGCCACTGATGACCGGTTATTGACGCGCATAAAGCGCGGCCAGCCACAGCAGTCTTTATCGCGCGAAAAGCGTTTAAAAAATATCCGGGGGAGTTTCGTTTGCACAGCGGATCTTGCCGGCACGCATGTGGCCCTGCTGGACGATGTAGTGACCACCGGTGCGACCGCGCAGGAAGCCAGTGGTTGCCTGAAGGCCGCTGGCGCGGGTAGGGTAGACGTTTGGTGCCTCGCCAGAACGCCACTGGAAAGATAAGCGTTTCCTTATCATAATGGGTGAGAAGCACGAAGCTAGCTAGGTAAAGCAGGAAAATTAGGGTACAGAGATTCGGTTTTTTTCGCAGTCGGTGGCGGCTGTGGTCGGGTAAGGGTTTCGGAACACGCTGTGAATACGTCCCTGTAAGCT
>JANQKW010000138.1 GCA_028280905.1 Porticoccaceae bacterium | reverse complement strand
ATTTGGCAAACTTAACGGCCGGTCACGGACAAACCTCCCCTGGCGGGACGGGAATTTAGCACTGATTAACATTTTGCACAGCCCAGACGTTTGAAGCACAATAGTGGGCCCTCAAGCTTAACGAATCCGGGAGTTTTATGGCGGTTGAACTGAGAGTCGTAATGGCTCAGTTGGACTTTCTGGTCGGCGATATCGCCGGCAATGCGGAACTGGTCATCGAAGCGATCGAAAGCGCACAGCGGGAACACCACGCAGACGTTATTGTGTTTCCCGAACTGACCCTCACCGGCTACCCTCCCGAGGACCTACTGCTGCGCGCCAGCCTAAAAACCCGCATTGAAAAAGCGCTCCACAAGATCAAGGGCAATGTCGGCGATCTCTATGTTGTGCTGGGCTACCCCGCACAACAGCAAGACAAGCAAGGCAATCCCTTGCTCTACAACATGGCCGGCGTGATACACCGCGGAGAGCTTATCGCGGAATACGCCAAGCAGTGCCTTCCCAACTACCAGGTGTTTGACGAGAAACGCTACTTCCGCGCCGGAAGCCAGAGCTGCGTGGTGCAATTCAAGGGCGTTCCGGCAGGCTTGACCATCTGCGAGGACCTCTGGGAAGAACACCCCGCCGCCAACGCCCGGGAGGCAGGCGCCGGATTTTTAATCAACCTCAATGCATCGCCTTTCCACAAAGATAAGCTTACCTTGCGCCGACAACTGGTGAGCAAGCGCGCAACCGCCACCGAATTGCCGGTGATCTATGTGAATCTGATCGGCGGGCAGGATGAACTGGTATTCGATGGCGGCTCCATGGCGGCCGACCGGCAGGGCGACTTGCGAGTATTAGCCCCCACCTTCGAAGCCGGACTCTGTCCGGTGGATTTGCGCTGGGATGCGCAACAGCGAACCTGCAAGGTATTGACCGACAGCATTGCCACCGAACGCTCCATGAAAGAGAGCGTGTATCGGGCTCTGGTGCTGGGCGTGCGGGATTATGTGAATAAGAATGGCTTTCCCGGCGTTGTGCTGGGACTTTCGGGAGGGATAGATTCAGCGCTGACCCTGGCGATTGCGGTGGATGCGCTGGGCAAGGAACGGGTGGAGGCGGTGATGATGCCATTTCGCTATACCGCCCAGATGAGTATTGAGGACGCCCGCGAGCAAGCCGAAACACTCGGGATAGACTTCAGGATAATTTCCATCGAACAAATCTACGAGGCCTTTATGCAGGGCTTGCAAGACGCGTTTGCCGGCCTTGAGACAGACGTGACGGAACAGAACATCCAGGCAAGATGCCGCGGGGTATTATTGATGGCAATATCCAATAAAAAGGGCTCATTGGTGCTGACCACCGGGAACAAAAGCGAAATGGCAGTAGGCTACTCCACACTCTATGGGGATATGGCAGGCGGTTTCGACGTGCTTAAGGATGTACCGAAGATGTTGGTTTACGAACTGGCGCGCTACCGCAATAGCCTGTCCAGGGTTATCCCGGAGCGCGTGATAACGCGGGCGCCGTCCGCCGAATTGGCGCCGGATCAGAAAGACGAGGACAACCTTCCCCCCTATGAGATCCTGGACCAGATACTGGAGTTGTATGTGGAACAGGATATGAGCGCCCATGCGATTATTGATCGCGGTTTCGACGGCGAGGCCGTGCACAAGGTGATACGCTTGGTGGATATCAACGAATACAAGCGTCGTCAGGCGCCGGTGGGCGTGCGCATTACCGAGCGCGGTTTCGGTAAGGATCGGCGCTATCCCATCACCTCCGGATGGGAGGCGGGGGAATAACGGATCGGGCGATAAAGAGACCCCAGAGCGGGACGCTACTTAGCTAAGACTTTTATACTTTGCATACGCCATACCTTTGGGTGCGCTCTAATATCCAGGACAAGTCAGTCATACTTTTCTAGGTCGGTGGCGGCTGAGATTGGGTAAGGGTTTCGGAACACGCTGTTAATACATCCGTGTAAGCTCTGCGCCGGCTTCCCTGCCGGCGAAGGTTCCGAAACCCTTACCCAACCCCAACCTTCAGGCCAACCGCTGTACTGCTTTTCCGGTAAAAACACCTCGTTAAACAGCAAAACGGTAAACTTGAAGAATTGACTGCGGAGTTACCTTTGCAGACCGTCACCCGCAGGGAAGCGGGTGTCGAGCGTACAGGGACGTATTCACCGCGTGTCTGCAAAGGCAACTGCGCAGGCAATTCGCCACCGCCCGCGAAAGAAAAACATAAAACCGAGTCTCTGTATCCCAATTTTCCTGCTTTACCTAGCCATTGCTGAGCTTGAGCACCTTTCACCTAATTTATTCAGTACAGCAATTTGCAAAAGCAGGAATCCAGAAATTACAGGACTCCCGCTTTGGCAATTTCTGTTGCATCGCTTAAAGCGTCCAGCGGCCGCCCTTGATGTCGATGGAGACAACTCTGCCAAAACCTTTGGACTCACAGCGGGCGCGCATCTGCATCGGCTTGCCGGTTTGCGGATCCTTGGTTGTGGTGTTGATCCAGAACGTGAAGGCGCGGTTTTTCCGTTCGGCGCTGCGGCCATAGGGTTGTTCAACAATCAACCCCACATCTTTGACTTCCCGTTCAATCTTATCCACACACGCCCAGTAGGCGGAGTCTTCACTGTAAAAGTCGAACGCACCAGCGGTGTTCGCGGCGACGGTTAACGTCAGCCCGCTGGCGGCTGCGAGCAGTGTGGTTTTGCGGCTTTGGGTAGGGTTTTTCATGGCGGTATCCTCCTGTTGGTCT
>JANQKW010000328.1 GCA_028280905.1 Porticoccaceae bacterium | reverse complement strand
GTGCAGGAACAGCGGGTCCTCCATGGTTTCGCCGGCGGTAATGGCAGGCGCGCCAGGAACGCCGTGGCCTGCGCAAAGCGCAACCAACTCCGCGCAGGTCTTGGTTGCCGCCCATCTTCGAATCGCGGCATTCACTTCGGCCTGGTTCTCACGCACCTTGGCCGGCGTCTCAAAAATCGGCGCCTTAAACGCCTCGTCATCGACCATCTCCAGGAAGCCGGGCCAATGCCCGTCGGAGTAGTTAAACGTGAAGAAGCCGTCCTTTGCCTCGACCACCGGCCAGGATGCGGCATTGCCGCGGCGATGCATCTCCGAGGGGGTGCCCGCCACTTCCGCGGCTTTCCAATTGACCCAGGACATCGCGGCGACGCCGTTCACCCTGGCGATATCCTTGGTGCCCATGCGCCGCATACTATTGACCAGGGCCGCCAGCGCGGTATAGCCGGCATAGGCAATCGAGCAGGCCGCCACGTGGCCCGCCGGGACCAGCGGTTCCCGGTCCGGCTCCCCCAGCAGGTGTGCGATCGCCGAGGATGCAAACAAGGTGTTCTCGCTCTGCCAGGATTCCATAAAAATTTCCACCGCGCTCACATCATTGCCGCTGAGCACCCCATCCAGGCTTGCGTCCGAATTGGCCACCAGCAATATGCGGTTGGGTTTGGCGGCGGCCCAGTCGCCGGACGTTTCACCGGCTGCCGGTGTCCAGGCGGATTTGCCGCGACCGGTAAAAGCATCTTTATCGCTTGGAAAATCCGGCGCCACCAGCACCGTGGCGCCGCAGCTGCGCGCAATCTGCCCCAAAAAATCAATCGCGCGAAGGGTGGTTTTCGACGGATTGCCAGCGGAGACCTGCAGTAGCTCAAAGGATGTCAAAAAGTTCATAACCTTACTTCTCCCGGAGCCGCAACCGGCAGCTCGCAATTAATTGACCCAATTTGGCGGCGGCCTTGTTTATCTGCGCAAACGCGCTTTGGCCACCTGCACCCGGTGCACTTCGGACGGGCCTTCCAGAATTCGATTGGTTCTTATGCGCTGCGCCATAAACGCCAGCGGCAGCTCTTTGGTACAACCCATCGCACCCAGGGTCTGAATGGCATAATCGACGACATCCTGGGCCATTTCCGTGGCAAATACTTTAATCATAGACGCCTCCTGGCGCACATCTTCTCCCTTATCATTCCGCCAGGCAGCGTGATACAGCATCAACCGGCAGGCGTGAATCCGGGTTTCCGCATCGGCGATAAACCACTGGATGGCCTGGCGGTCTTTCAGGTATTCACCGAAGGTTTTGCGCTCCTTGGCGTGTTCCACCAGCATTTCCAGTGCACGCTCCGCCATGCCCACGCAAAACGCCGACAATTGCAGGCGCCGCACCGTCAGGCGCAATTGCATCGGCGCAAATCCCTTACCCCGTTCTCCAAGCAGGTTTTCCTTGGGGATTCGACAGTCATCAAAGGTCAGCTCCCAGGTTCGCTGGCCAGCCATCATGTAAATCTCCCTCGACACCTCGAACCCGGGGGTGTCCTTATCAACCAGGAACGCCGAGATGCGGTCGTATTTCTCATCCGGATCGGTTACCGCCATCACAATCAGAAAATCCGCCGCCGGCACCCGGCTGATCCATATTTTGCGGCCATTCAGGACCCATTCATCGCCGTCCAGAACGGCTTTGGTGGTCATGCCTCTGGGATCGCCACCCGCACCGGGCTCCGAAATCGCCATCGAGGAGTTAAGCTCACCTCTTGCCATGGGCTCCATATAGTTTTTCTTCTGCTCGTCACTGCCGACGGCCAGCAACATCTGCAGGTTGGGCGAATCCGGCGGGAAGGCAAAGTAAATCGCAGTCCTGCCCAATTCCTCATTTACGCCGACCAATGCTTGCGCCGGTAAATCCATGCCGCCGCATTCAACCGGCGCATCCAACCCCCAGAGCCCAAGCTCCTTGGCCTTGGCGTATAGATGGTCGCGCTCTTCGGCATTAACATTGGCGTATTCGCCCTTGGCTTCGCGTTCGAGAATATTGGGCTCCAGCGGCAATAGTTCATTCTTAACGAACTTGGCGACCAAATCTTTCAGCATTTGGTGTTCTTCGGATAATTCAAAATTCATGGTACATCCCCTATTGTTCGGGTGGTTTGTTCTAAGTGCTAGGCGATAGCGACATAAGGGCGCAGCGGATTAACTATACGGCCCTACAGGAAAATCGCTTTGTTATTTGCAGTGGAGAATAATTGATAAATTTTATATTGTCAACTTACTTGTCATTTTGCATTGTACAAAAAATTTGTCAAACCGATTCGCGAGTGAAACAATCTACCGGCGTTGCAGATAATTAGCGAATAGGCAAGTACAACACAAATGGCACCCCGGAAAGACAAAAGTCCCTCGACAACCCAGAATAATCTACCCGACATAGCGTATGAGTTGGAAACGCTGGCCCGCGAGGTGGGTCGTTCCTATTATGCGGTCAAGAAATTTTTATACGACTATGACGTTTTCTTCGGCGAGGGGTTTGGCGGATTCAGGACCATGGCGATCATCGCGCGGCGCGGACCCATTACCATGCCCCGTTTGGCGGAATATCTGAATTGTTCAAGGCAATACCTGCAACAACAGGCAACCAGCCTAATAGATAAAGGCTTTTTGAAAACCCTGGAAAATCCGGCACACAAGCGATCAAAGCTGCTCGCGCTCACGGAAAAAGGCAAGCGGGAGTTCCGGAAGCGCCGCGGGCGTTACCTTGAGTTTTATGCCACGCTTGAGGATCAATTTACGGCAAACGAGGTATCAAACGCCACGGAGGTTCTCTCCCGGCTGCGCGATCAACTGCAAAGTTTGGATTGATCGATCGCCTAAACATGCAGCGCGGCTAACGCATCCGGTGACGCATCTATCCGCCGGATTGCCGACATTAATTGCTCACTGCGCGCCTCGCCGAGCGCCCATCGGCAATTCGCTAAAAATTTTGTTTCCATCGCCTCGTCATCCCTCACCGGGTTATTGGCTCGCTCGGTGTAATCAAAATATCTGGAATGACGCTCACCTGATTTCAGTGCTATATCCGCCGCAACCTGCGCGGTCGTATACTCGGGATTGATTTTAACGGCGACCTTCTCGCGCATCGCATTTACCGCCTGATTTTGGAGCACCTCATCACTGTAGGTAGCATCGGCCGCCATATCCAGACCGCACAGCACTGATGCAACCACCTGGTTGAACGAAAACTTGCATTCCAGCCCGGATTTCGGCGCAACGACACTGGCGGTCTTGATCGCCAGATCGGCGATATGCAGTTCCACACTGTCCACATCCTCTGCGCCAAATTGATAATCATGCATCATGCCCTCAACGCCCTGGATCAAACCGTGCGTGGCGTGGCAGGCGGCGTAGGCCTTAAACATATTTTGCCGGATGCGAAAAACATCGCGGCCGTCGATAGACCAATCGGACGCCGGCAAGCCCAGGAACAGCTCCAGGTAGCCCTTTTCGGCTTCCAAGGCGTTGCTCGGCGCCGTATAGCCCCGAGCCGCCAGGCGGGCTGCCAGCACGCCGCTCCAGGCGGCGTTGGCGGCGTTAAAGGGTTTGGCCATGGTGCCAAAGGTGCACTTCAGGCCGGATGCCTGGGTAGCGGCCAAGCCCAACGCCATTGCGGTTTGCGTCGCATCCAGTTGCAACAGTTTGGCGCTCGCCGCCGCCGCGGCAAACACCCCTACCGTGCAGGTAGGATGAAAGCCGTTCAGATAGTGGTTGGGATGCAGCAGCTCGCCGACCCGCGCGCCCACCTCATAACCGGCGACCAACGCGCTAATCAGCTCTTCCCCCGAGGCTTTGGTGTGTGGCAGTAATGCTAACAGGCTGCCTACCACCGCGCTGCCGGCATGGGCCGATTTGGCGGGACGAAAGGTATCGTCAAAGTCAATCGCATGGCCGGCCGCGGCATGCAGCATCGCACGGGCTTGAGGCATTCCCTCCCGCAGCGCGCCCGGAAGCAGCTCCTCGGCTTCGATCGCACGGCCGAAAAGCTCCTCGCCAAGCAACTGCACCAGCTCTTCGCGGGAGCCACGAATCGCACAACCCAGATTGTCCAGGATCGACAGCTTTGCGGTTTCCAGCACATCGCCGGGCAGCGTGTCGAAACTGTATGAAACGGCTAGTTCCGCTATTTGGCGTGTCAATTCAGGAGTTGGCATCTATTCACCTCATTTTTTATCAAGTAACTGCAAAGCGGGGCGGGTTAATTAATTGAATCACAACTCACACTGTTATCGCCAGTTTTCGCTTCAGGACGATATTACGGCGAACCAACGTGACACGGGGTTATTTTTATACATCCGCGAAAGACAAAAAGAATGGCGCGTTTGGGATAGATTGTTAGGTATCTGACAGTTATCCGTTCGGCGGGGACCCTAAAATATATCGAGGTACTAGTCGGGTTTCCTTGCAAATTCCCGTAAGCCGTCTTTCACGGTATCCGAACTACAAAAATACAGAGAGTAAACAACTTATGATTCGGAAACTTTTGGCGGCATTAGGGCCGGGAATTGTATTTGCGGCCACCAGCATCGGCGTTTCACATGTGGTGCAATCTACACGCGCCGGCGCCGACTTTGGCTACTATCTTGCACTGCTGATCGTTCTAGCGCACCTGATTAAATTGCCGTTTTTTCAGATGGGACCGCGCTACGCAACTGCAACCGGGGAAAGTTTATTGGATGCTTACCAAAAAATCGGTGAGTGGGCCTATAAGCTATTTTTACTCTTTACCTTGTCGACAATGTTTATCGTCCAAGCGACCGTGACAATCGTAGCCGCGGGATTGATCACTTCCATTTTTGACAACGGTTGGAGTGTATTCGTTTGGGCGGCGGTCTTGCTTCTGGTGGTCATAGGCCTACTGGTAACCGGCGGTTACCGGTTGTTGGACCGGCTGTTGAAAGTTATGATGGTGATTTTTGCTCTCGGCTGCATTGTTACCCTGGTTGCCGTGCTTGCCAACAGTGATTTGGCGTCAACCACCGGCAAAGAAGTTGACCTTTTGTCTGCCGGCAGCATCGCTTTTATGGTAGCGCTGATCGGTTGGATGCCTACCACCATCGAGGTCTCAGTCTGGCACTCATTTTGGGTGGTGGAACACAATACGGATGTCCACAGGGAATCCAGACGGGACCAAACCGACGAAACCCTATTCGATTTCAACTTCAGTTATCTGTTCTGTATGGTTTTCGCGCTACTTTTTATGGTGTTGGGAGCTAAGCTGTTGTTTGGACAGGGGCTGTCCCTCAGTTCCGATGCCGTGGCATTTTCCGCGCAGTTAATCGGCATCTTTACCCAAGCGCTTGGCGAATGGAGCAAACCGGTAGCCAGCGTGCTGATATTTGTCGCCATGTTCTCTACCTGTATCGCCGTTGCTGACGGGTTCGCCCAGGTTATTACCCGCGCTGCGGAGAAGCATTTCCATTCCGCCAAATCGCTGCATAAGCGCTGGCATGGAACCTCTGTAGTCGCAATAGCCCTGGGGGGATGGATAGTTATCTATCTGTTTGCCGGCCAACTAAAAGCCTTGGTAGATTTTGCCACTACGATTTCATTTGTCGCGGCGCCATTCTTCGCGCTGTTAAACATTAAAGCCATGCATTTACCCAATGTTCCCGGTGAATTGCGCCTCAATGCCAACTACATGATGTATACCTGGGCGTGTTTCGCCTCACTCCTGTTATTTAGTGGTTTTTACGTAGTCTGGCGCTTCTTTTAAACGGCTTCTTGAGCTTTCCGGACACCCGGGCAAAGCGCTTAGTTAAAAAGCTTTCTACCGGCAGATTCACACGTTGATTTAACTGAATAAACAGGTATATTGTGTCCTCCATCTGTTCGGTGTTTTACCATTGGCAGTCGACATATAAATAAAACGATGCGTCGAATAAAACAATGCTACCTATCGAGAGCCTGCACAACTATTTTGACCCACTTCCCCAGGAAATTCGCGACGAAATCGACCGAATCGCCACCTGGCGGGAATTCAGCGACGGTGAATTCGTCTATCGCCAGGGAGACTCGGCCGACCACGTATACCAAGTGATCAACGGCAATGTCAAAATATGCAATTACTCCCGCGACGGCAAGGAAGTGGTACTGTATATTTTTAGGCCGAGAGATTGCTTCGGCGAACTGGGTTTTTTAGATCAACTCCCCCGCTTGGGTCACACGGTAGCCATCGGCTCGGTCAAATTGAAAATAATCAACGGCAAAGACTTCACCCACTTATATGAAAAGCATCCGGCAATCAGCAGACAAATCAATATCAACCTCAGCCACCGCATCCGCTTTTTTTACCATATCGCCGAAGATGCCAGCACCTTGAGCCTGCACGAACGCTTGGCCCGCACACTCCGAAGAATGGCCTATAGCCACGCGATTGAGGATGAAAACGGTCAACTTTATCTGGAAACCTCACATGAGGGCCTTGGCAACCTGCTGGGCGCTTCTCGGCAAAGCATCAGCAAAGAACTTAGAGGCTTGGAGCAAGAGGGTTGCATCAAGGTGATGTATGGCAAGATTTTTCTCTCCGATCTGGAGAAATTAAATCGAAACTATGCTGATTTGATGGGACCTGAAGAACTTACCTGAAAAACGCACGGAGCCGCAGCATTCGGCCTACCTGAAATTGTTAACCTCTTGACATATCTCAACCGGCGTAATCTCTATATTGATCGGCTCCGCAATCACCCGGCCTCAAGACCCAAAAAATATAGTGTTACCTATCAATAACCTTCACAATTTCATCGCCACCCTCCCCCAAGAGATTCGCGAGGAAATAGAGCGAGAATCCACCTGGCGAGAATTCAAAGACGGGGAGTATATTTACCGCCAAGGGGACCCGTCCAACGAAGTCTACGAACTTCGCAGGGGTAATGCCAAGCTATGCAATTATTCCCATGAAGGCAAGGAGGTGGTGCTTTTTATTTTCAAGCCGGGGGATTGCTTTGGCGACCTAGGCTTTTATGACCAACTTCCCAGGTTGGCGCACGCGGTGGCTGTCAGTTCGGTACACTTACGCGTGATAGACGGGAAGAATTTCGGGCGGCTGTACAAAAAACACCCTGCCCTCAGTAAGCAGATCAATATCAATCTTAGCCGCCGCATCCGCTTTCTGTACCATATCGCGGAAGATGCCGCCACACTCAGTCTACAAGAACGCCTGGCGCGCACAATTCGAAGAATGGCCTACAGCCACGCAATTGCGGACCACACCGGTCAGCTTTATTTGGAAACCTCCCATGAAGCGCTGGGTAATTTGCTGGGCGCCACCCGCCAGAGCATCAGCAAAGAGCTGAGAAACCTGGAGCAGCAGAACTATATCGAAATGCGCTACGGCAAAATCTTTATCTCCGATCTTGAGGCGCTGAATCACACCTATGCCAACTTGATGGGACCTGAAGAGTTGATCACTCGATAATACTAGCTCGACGAGCTACACCGTTCGCATTTATCCAACTGTTTTAGTTGATCAGACAGTTCCGCAAAACGAATACAACGAAAGGTCTCCCGCTAATTGTTAACTTAATGACATAACAAAAGTAAGACCGCCTCTATATTTATCAGAAAGGATAAAGACGTTTTAAATCAGCAAATGCGCGAATACACCAGATTTTTACAAAAGCAACTCAAGGCGAGTAAGTTATGGCAAAAAAAGAACTGAGCATTGGCGACAAAGCGTCGCTGACCCACGTCTTCTCATCCGAGGATGTAGAGCAATTTGCCGGCGTATCGAAAGACACCAACCCCATTCATCTCGACCAGTCCGTTGCGGAAAAATCGGTTTTCGAACAGCGCGTGGTACACGGCATGGCAGTGGCAAGCCTGTTTTCCGGCCTGCTTGGCGTCGAGCTGCCGGGGGAGGGCTCCATCTACCTGGGGCAAAACCTCAGTTTCAAAGCTCCGGTTTTTCTGGGTGTTGCAGTAACCGCCACGGTCGAGGTGATAGAAATCCGCAAGGACAAATCCATCGCCAAGTTACGAACCTATTGCACTAATGAAGCCGGCGAAACCGTGGTGGACGGCGAAGCCATCGTAAAATTTTCCTAGCGGGTTTGGATCAAGGAACACCACTATGGATCAACGCGTCAATGACGGCAGCACAATTAAAAACGCCGCTGACTTAGCTGACCTGAGCGGCATCGCGCAGCAGCTAGCTGATGTCCAACTGATTGGCGATGCCAGGGCGTCGAAACTCGACCATGAGTTCAAGGCGGCGGTTGCAAAAATATTCCTGGGCATGTCCCCTATTGAAATAGCAATCGCTTACCTCGACTGGTTAAGCCACCTGGCTATCTCACCCGGCAGACAGCTTCAGTTAGCGCAGAGTTTCACAAAAAAATGCTCACAATTAGGGCTTTACGGAATTGCGCTGCTGCTCGAACGGCAAATCGAAAAGCCGAATGCCCAACTGGAAGCCCGGGTAAACGGTGAAAACTGGCAGCGCCTGCCGTTTAACTTGCTTGCCCAGGCCCATCAGCTGGCAAAGGATTTCGTCAACGAGGCCACCAGTGATGTCGCCGGTGTTACGGACAGCCACCAGGAATTGGTGAAATTTATTGCGGAGCAGGTTATGGATTTCCTGTCGCCGGCGAATCATCTGTTAACCAACCCGGATGTCCACCAACAAACCCGCGTTGAAAAGGGACAGAATCTGGCAAGAGGGGCCAACTTTCTGAAAAAAGATATCGTACAGACACTAACCGGAAAACCCGCGGCGCCCTCCACCGACTTTCAGGTTGGCAAAGCTGTAGGCGTTACACCGGGCAAAGTGGTATTTAGAAACGACCTGCTAGAGCTAATTCAATATACCCCCACCACGGAAACCGTCGGCGCGGAGCCGGTGCTGTTTTGCCCTGCCTGGATAATGAAATACTACATCCTGGATTTGTCCCCCAAAAATTCCATGGTGAAGTATCTGGTTGAGCAGGGCAAAACCGTGTTCATTATTTCCTGGAAAAACCCGGGGCCGGAAGACCGGGATACTGGTTTCGAGGATTACGTGACAGAGGGGCTGCTGAGCGCGATTGATATAGTCGAAAAAATCGTACCCAACCGCAAAATCAACCTCACCGGCTATTGTATTGGCGGCACCCTTGCACTGATCGGCGCAGCGACTATGGCTCGCAATGGCGACGACCGGCTAAACAGCCTTTCTCTATTCACCGCACAGGGTGATTTCTCCGAGGCGGGTGAAGTGATGCGCTTTATCAGCGACAGTCAGTTGGAATTCGCCGACAAGCTGATGTGGAAAAAGGGCCTGCTCGGCAGCGAGGAAATGGGGGGCTCGTTCGGCGCGCTTCGCGCCAGCGACCTTATTTACGGCACCGCCGTCAATCGGTATCTGATGGGGAACGACCATCAATACAATGACTTGATGGCCTGGAATGCCGACGGCACCCGCATGCCCTACCGCATGCACACCGAATATTTGCACAAGCTGTACCTCCGCAATGAGCTTGCCACCAATAAATTTGAGGTTGGCGCAAGGCCCATCTCACTGGCGGATTTAAGGGTCCCAACTTTTTCCCTGGGCACTGAGGGCGACCATGTGGCCCCATGGAAGTCCGTCTACAAACTCCAGGGACTGACTCACCATGAATTCACTTTCGCCTTGACCAGCGGCGGTCACAACGCCGGGGTTATCTGCGGCCCCGCACACCCGCGTCGGCACCACAGAATCCATACCCGTCAAGCTGGTGATAAGTATATTTCCCCCGACGAGTGGGTCAAAAATACCGAGGTACATCAGGGTTCATGGTGGCCAGCCTGGGACGCTTGGCTGGACAACCATATCAGCGAGAGAGTTGCACCGCCAAAGACCGGCGGATCTCGCAAGGGGGTTAAGATTATCGGCAATGCACCCGGCAGTTATGTACTCGGCTAGCGGGGCTAATTGTTAACTTTATGACATATCTTGCAAAGCTGTAACTCTATAGTCCTCGATTGAAAACAATATTGCCTCAAGGCGCTTGGTGCCTTGTAGAGGGCGAGAGTAGAGGCCGAGAGATTTTCTGATGACCGAAAACACAGCCAAGCAAGCCAGTATTACCCTGGACGACAAATTCAATGCCCGCAGTGGCCGTATCTTTATCAACGGCAATCAGGCATTGGTTCGGCTGCCGCTGTTGCAACAGGAGCTGGATAAGCAGAACGGACTCAACACCGCCGGCTATCTGACCGGTTACCGCGGATCCCCCCTCGGCGGGCTGGATTCGGCACTTTGGAGGGAACAGCGGCGGCTCAAAGATCACAACATTATTTTTCAGCCCGGGGTTAATGAAGATCTTGCCATGACGGCGGTGTGGGGAACACAACTGTTGGCTACCGTTGACGGCGCAAAATATGACGGTGTGTTTTCCTATTGGTACGGCAAAGGCCCGGGCGTTGATCGCTCCGGCGACCCAATGAAACACGGCAATTACAACGGCACCAATGAAAACGGCGGTGTTTTGTTGTTGTACGGCGATGACCACCCCGGTAAATCGTCGACGGTAGCCCACCAAAGCGAGCAAGCCCTGGCGGCAAACGGCGTGCCCTCGTTGTATCCGGCAAATGTATCCGAGTTTCTCGAGTTCGGCTTGATCGGTTGGGCGATGTCTCGCTACACAGGTTTATGGGTGGGTTACAAAACGGTCAATGAAACGGTTGAGCAAACGGCGACCATCGAGATTGACCTGGACAATCTGCAGATTGAGTTGCCGGAGCGTGGTGAACTGCCGCGGAACTCGGTCAATGTCAACGATAACGAATGGATCTATCCCGCGCTTCGACATGAAATTAACGTCCATAAATTTCGCTATCCGCTGTTACACAAGTTTGTCCGCGCCAACAATGTTGATAAAACGCCTCTTGCAAGCAGCCGCAAAAAAATAGGGATTATCACGGCCGGCAAAGCCTATATGGACGTGATGCAGGCTTTTCAATTGTTGGGTATCGATAAAAGCCGTGCCGAGCAGCTGGGTCTCTCTGTCTACAAAGTCGGGATGATTTGGCCGCTTGAACCCGAGGGAATAAAGAGGTTTGCGGAAGGCCAAGAAGAACTGTTTTTCGTTGAGGAAAAAAAGGCCTTCATGGAAGATCAGGCGGCGAGAATTCTCTATAACCAGTCTAGCCGTCCCCGGATCATCGGAAAAACGGATTTGCGAGGTAACCGGTTATTGCCATCGGATGTTCAACTAGAACCGTTAGTTGTTGCACAGCGAATTGTTGAGCGTTTGGCCGCGTGTGGCGTTAGCGACGACGCTTTGACGGCAAGGCTGCAGCTACTAAATGCTCCGCAACAACAACTCGATACTATCGCTTACGCCAATCGCAGCCCCTACTTTTGTTCGGGTTGCCCGCACAATACCTCCACCAAGGTGCCGGAGGGCAGCACGGCTATGGCGGGTATCGGCTGCCACTGGATGGCGGGTGTGTACCGGCCCGATACGATTTCGCCTGCGCAGATGGGCGGCGAGGGCGGCCACTGGAACGGTTTGTACCCTTTTACTGAGACTAAGCACGTATTTCAGAACCTGGGCGACGGCACCTACTATCACTCCGGGCTGATGTGTGTGCGCAACTCCGTTGCCTGCGGCGCGAATATCACCTACAAGATTTTATACAATGATGCGGTTGCCATGACCGGCGGCCAGCCGGTTGACGGCCCGATATCCGTGTACGAGATGGCCAAGCAGGTGACGGCAGAAGGTATCAGCAAGCTGGTGCTGGTCAGTGATGACCCGGAGAAATTTAAGCTTGGCGAGCTGCCCCCCGGCTCGGAGATTTATCACCGCGACGATATGGATTACGTGCAGCGCATCATGCGCGATACCGAGGGCACCACGGTAATTATTTATGAGCAGACTTGCGCGGCGGAGAAACGCCGCCGCCGCAAAAAGGGCGAATTCCCGGACCCGGCCAAGCGCATGTTTATCAACCATGAAGTGTGCGAAGGCTGCGGCGACTGCTCGGTTCAATCCACCTGTGTCAGCATCGAACCGCTGGAAACCTACAAGGGCACCAAACGCTCGATCGACCAGAGTTCCTGCAATAAGGACTACAGCTGCAACAAGGGTTTTTGCCCCTCATTTGTTACCGTGCTAGGCGGTCAGCTTAAAAAACCGGAGGCGGCCGAACTTGATGATAGTGCCTTTGGCGAATTGCCCGAGCCAAACCAGTTGGAAACGGATGACAGCTATGGCGTGATGGTAGCGGGTGTTGGTGGCACCGGGGTGATTACCGTTAGTGCGGTTATGGGCATGGCGGCCCACATTGATGGCAAGGCGTGTTCCATATTTGATATGACGGGGCTCTCGCAGAAGAATGGCGCGGTATTCAGTCACCTCAAGATTGCCGAAGCCCCGGAGCGGCTCGGCGCCCCAAAACTGGGGCTGGGCGATGCAAATTTGCTGATGGGCTTCGACCTGGTGGCGTCCATAGCCGATGACGCCTTCCGCAGCCTCAAGCAAGGCACCCGGGTGCTGGGAAACAGTGAGGTTACCCAAACCGTATCATTCCAGCTGCAGCCCGGCAGCAAAGTTGACGACTCGCTGCTAATCAAACGACTGGATGAAAAAGTGGGTGCGGACAATACCCGTTACGTCGATGCAACCGGGATAGCGCTGACCCTACTCGGCAATACCATAGGCGCCAATATGTTTATGGTGGGTTATGCCTCGCAGCTTGGCTTGTTGCCGATCAGCAAGGAAGCGCTTCTAAAAGCGATAGAACTCAACGGCACGGCAGTACCCTTTAACCAAAAATCCTTCCAACTCGGGCGTCTTTATGCCCACGACCCAAGCGCGTTGACGGCATACCTACCTGGGCCAAGCGAAAATGACCAATTGCCCGATACACTGGAAAAAGCAAAAGCACAGGGTATCGAGTGGCTGACCCGTTATCAGAATGCGGCCTACGCGGACCGTTTTATCGATTTGGTGGACAAGGTTGCGGCCAGCGAACAGCAACTAGCTCCCGGTTCTGAAAAACTGGCCGTTACCACCGCCAATAGCATGGCCAAATTGATGGCCTATAAGGATGAATATGAAGTCGCCCGCCTGCACAGCGACCCCGTTTTTATGGTGCGACTCAAACAGCAGTTTGAGGGCGACTTTAAGCTTCGTTTCAACCTGGCGCCGCCGATTATTTCCAGGAAAGACCCACATACCGGCCTGCCCCGCAAACGCGAATTCAGCGGCTGGATGATGAAAGCATTTGCGCTGCTGGCCAAATTCAAAGGGCTGCGCGGAACGCCATTTGATATCTTCGGCTATTTTCCGGAGCGAAGAATGGAACGCCAACTCAGCCATGAGTTTGCCGATCTGATGGACAGAGCACTGAGCAAACTCACCGCCGACAACCTGGGCATAGCTGTGCGGCTCGCCGAATCACCCATGGATATTAAAGGTTTCGGTCATGTGAAGGAGCAGAAACTGGCGGTCGTCAAACAACAACAGGCCGCGCTTCTAAAGGAGATGGAAGAAGGCCCTCAGGTTGTTCAAGTTGTAGAACCGCTAAAAGCTGTATGACCGGCATAATAAGCTGAGGGAACCCCTATGATGTATGCAGGCCTGCTAGCAAGTGTCGCCCTGCTGATGTGGCTGGCGTTGCGAGGGGTCAATATTATCATCGCCAGCCTGCTGTGTTCACTCATCGTTATCTTGACCAACCAACTGGATATCGCTGAGAGCCTGACAAGGCATTATGCCGCCGGGCCGTTGGGCGCGTTTACCTTTGCCGGTAATTACTTTTTTCTGTTCGCTGCCGGCGCCGCCTTTGGCCGTGTTATGGGTGAGAGTCACGCCGCATCCAGTATCGCGCTGGCAATGGTAAGGGCGCTGGGCGGCCACCGCGCCCTGTGGATCATTACCCTCGCCTGTGCGCTACTGACCTATGGCGGCGTGGCGGTTTTCGTGGTGATCTTTGCGGTCTATCCCCTTGGGTTGAAGCTATTGCAGGAAGCCAATATTCCCAAGCGGCTGTTCACCGCCGCCCTCACGCTGGGTGCGGGGACGTTTACGCTGAGCGCCCTGCCGGGCACGCCATCGGTACAGAACGTTATTTCCGCCAACGGGCTGGGAACTGATCTGTACGCCGGATTTTGGCACGGCCTGATTGGCGGCGCCCTGATGTTTGCTTTGGGTATTTGGTACCTGGAACGTCAACGCTTGAAAGCCGAAGCAAACGGCGAGAGTTTTGTTGCAAGCCCCAACGATACCATCTCTACTATCGAAGACTCCGAGTATCCCTCCTGGGTAAAATCACTGATACCCATGCTCACAGTATTGCTGGTGATTTTGCTCCCAAGGTTGATCACCTTGTCCGTTGGAAAAGACACGGTCGCGATAAGTGAAGGCGCTTTTTACGACCTGACCAGATTTGCCAACAGCCAGCGAGTCCTGTGGCCGAGCATGGCTTTAGCCATAGGCACCCTTATCGCGTGTTGTCTTTTCGACCAGTTGCGGAAAAAGGCGCTCTCCGTCGTTGGTAACGGGGCACAAGACGCTGTCCATCCGTTGATCAACACCTCGGTGGTGATCGGCTACGCCGGTGTTGTCACCCAAACCCAGGGGTTCGCCACATTCTCGACGCTGCTGCTCGATTCCGGCCTACCTCCGCTGATTTCCATGTTCACCTCTGTCAGTGTGGTTTCAGCCATTACCGGGTCGGCGTCGGGCGGGCTGCAGATTTTTATGCAGTCAATGGCGCCTGCCTACCTGGCCATGGGCATCGATGCGGGAGTGCTCCACCGCCTAGCCACTATGGCGAGCGGATGTTTTGATTCCCTGCCCCACTGTGGCGTGATAATTGCCATTCTGACCATCACCGGCCAAACCCATAAGGGCGCCTACAAAGATATGGCGGTAATCACCATAGCCATACCTCTGATGGCGACAGCCCTGTTAATCGCAGTAGAAATGCTGAGGTAAATCGTCTTATGACCAAGCCCACCATCATGATTCCACGCGAACTCCCCTCTAATTTCGCGGAAGCAGTAGCGGCCTTGGGTGATATTCGTGTAGCGAACATACACGAAAATCCGATTCCCGACGCATCGCTTATGTCAGGGGTCTCCATTTACTTTACCACTGCCTTTGATGCGGTATCCAAGGCGTTGATCGAGAGTTTTCCAAACAGCATAAAACTGATCGCATCGGTTGGAATAGGCGTCGATCACATTGATCTGGACGCCGCCGAGCAAAGAGGTATCGCCGTCAGCAATACACCCGTAGTAACCGAAGATACAGCCGACCTGACATTCGCGTTGCTGCTGGCGACTGCTCGCAAGTTGAGTATTTGCGAGCGCCTGCTGCGCGACAATCGGTGGGGCGACGCCGGCACCATTATGGGCCATAGAGTCCACGGGAAAACCTTGGGGGTTATCGGCTTCGGCGCCATCGGTCAGGCCGTCGCCAATCGTGCCAAGGGTTTTGATATGCAAGTGATTTACCACGACCCGACCCGCAAGCCGGAAGCCGAAGCGAAAGTGGGCGCCAGATTTATGGAAAATTTGGACGACCTGTTAGGTAACGCAGACATAGTTTCCCTGAACTGTGGTTTATTCGAAAGCACCCACCACCTTATGAATGCCGGCACCCTGGCGAAGATGAAAAAAGGTGCCGTGCTGATCAACACCGGGCGCGGGCCCCTCATAGACGAAGCGGCGCTTATAACAGCGTTGCGCAACGGGCATCTTGGCGCAGCCGGACTGGATGTTTACGAATTCGAGCCCGAGGTTAGCCCGGAACTGATGAAATTCGACAATGTAACCTTGCTGCCGCACATCGGCTCGGCGTCCGCGGAATGCCGGGCTGATATGGCCCGCTGTGCGCTGGAAAACCTAACAAGTTTTATTAACAGCGGCACCCTCATTACACCCGTTATCCCACCCAAGGGGTAACAGCATTAAGCCATCGAATTCCGGTGGCCAACGCCTAAGAAACGTGTTTCAGGAGGCTACAGATGCCAGCATATAGATCCGATAAAGTCACCAAAGGAAAAACCGCCGCGGCCGCGCGAGCACTCTGGCAAGCGGGCGGTGTTAAACCCGACGACTTCGGCAAACCGGTGATTGCCATAGCCAACTCGTTTACCGAGTTTGTGCCGGGCCACGTGCATTTACAAGAGGTGGGACGGCTTGTCAGCCAAACCATTTGGCAAGCGGGCGGCATTCCCCGCGAATTCAACACTATCGCCGTTGACGATGGTATCGCCATGGGGCACGACGGTATGCTGTACAGCCTGCCCAGTCGCGAAATTATTGCCGACAGTATCGAATATATGGTCAATGCCCATTGCGCCGATGCCATTATTTGCCTTTCCAACTGCGACAAGATCACACCGGGAATGCTGATGGCGGGACTGCGCCTGAATATCCCCGTTATTTATGTATCAGGTGGCCCTATGGAAGCCGGCAGGGTCGAAAAGGACGGCAAATTGCGCCGGCTGGATCCGGTAGACACCTATGTCGCTGCCTTTGATAAAGACCTGATAGCCAAAGACGTCGTCGAACTGGAGCAGAATGCCTGCCCCACCTGTGGTTCCTGCTCCGGGATGTTTACCGCAAACTCTATGAATTGCCTGTCAGAGGCGCTGGGGCTCGCATTGCCCGGCAATGGCTCGTTGCTGGCAACCCATGCCGACCGCAAGCAGTTGTTTATTCGCGGCGCAAAAAAGATTGTGGAAAACGCCCTGCGCTACTATCGGGACGAAGATGCCAGCGTCCTGCCCCGCAGTATCGCGACGCGAGCCGCTTTCGAGAATGCCATGAGAGTCGATATCGCCATGGGTGGCTCAACCAATACCATCCTCCATTTACTCGCGATGGCCCAGGAAGCAGAGGTGGACTTTACCATGGCCGATATGGACCAGCTTTCGCGGGAAGTTCCCCATCTGTGCAAGGTGTCCCCCGCCACCTATGATTACTATATGGAAGACGTGCATCGCGCCGGCGGGATAATGGGCCTGATGGGTGAGCTGGAACGCGCGGGTAAAATAGACACCTCTGTAGCCACCGTATCGGGAACCACGCTAGGCGAGCAACTGGAACACTGGGATTATTTGCGCAGCGGCGACCCGGATGTGAACCACTTTTATCGCGCGGCTCCCGCCGGGGTGAAAACCATCAAACCCTATAGCCAGGCCAGCCGCTGGGAAGATATGGACCTGGATCGCGTCGCCGGCTGCATTCGCGACTATGACCACCCTTACAGTAAAGAAGGCGGCCTCGCCGTCCTATATGGCAATATTTCGGAAAACGGCTGTATCGTCAAAACCGGCGCCGTACCCGAGCATATGTACCGATACACGGCCACTGCCAGGGTTTTTGACCAGCAGGAAACCGCGTTGAATGCCATCGACAACGGCGAAATTGAGGACGGCACCGCAATTATTATTCGCTACGAAGGCCCCAAAGGTGGGCCCGGCATGCAGGAAATGCTGAAGCCCTCGATGAGTCTGAAAGCACAAAAAATTGACCATAGCTGCGCGCTGATTACCGACGGTCGGTACTCTGGCGCATCAGCGGGTCTGTCTATTGGACATGTATCGCCGGAAGCGGCCAATAAAGGGGCATTGGCGCTGGTGAGGGACG
Organism: Porticoccaceae bacterium; assembly: GCA_028280905.1. GTDB lineage: Bacteria > Pseudomonadota > Gammaproteobacteria > Pseudomonadales > Porticoccaceae > JANQKW01. The sequence goes on along the minus strand of JANQKW010000328.1, from coordinate 18,879 downwards.
GCGATCGCATTGTTATCGATATCCCCGCGCGCAGTATCAATGTGGATATCAGCGATGAGGAGCTGGCCGGGCGCCGCGCCGCTATGGAAGCCTTGCCCGCCGACCGGGCCTGGCAGCCGGTGGGCGAACGCACCCGCGTTATTACCCGGTCGCTAAAGGCCTATGCGGCATTTGCCAGCAGCGCCGACCGCGGCGGGTTCAGAGACCTTTAACGCGACAAGAAACTGCACTAATATCCGCCCTTATGGGCAAGACAATGAAATTTTCCCGATACGCTAAGCGCTTTGACTCCGGCAGCGGCACCGTGCAGCTTATGGAAGATCTCGGGGCGGCTCGCCGTACCCGGGGCCCGGTCTATATGCTGGGCGGGGGGAACCCGGCGCATATCCCCGAAGTACAGTCTATTTTCCAGCGGGAAATGCTGCGCATCGCTTCCGATAGCGCAGCGTTTGGACGCATGGTGGGCGACTATGATGTTCCCCAGGGCAATGTGGAATTTACAACCGCCTTAGCATCGCTGTTAAACCGGAAATTCGGTTGGCCGCTGGGCCCTGAAAATATCGCTATTACCAACGGCAGCCAAAGCAGTTTCGGGCTGATTTTCAACTCACTTGCCGGCGAGTTCGACGACGGTCGTTTTCGCCGGGTGCTGTTGCCCATCACCCCCGAATACATCGGCTATTCCGATGTGGGCATCTACGACAAGCCGCTGTTTGAAGGCCACCGGCCAACCATAGCGAAATTGCCCGGCGGCTTTTTTAAGTACCACATCGACTTGGATTCCCTGACGATTGACGACCGCTACGGCGCCGTGTGTGTGTCTCGCCCCACCAACCCCACCGGCAATGTGGTAACCGACGCTGAACTGCAAGAACTGGCCCGTCGCTGTCGGGAAGCGGATGTACCGCTGGTTATCGACGGCGCCTACGGCCTGCCCTTTCCCGGCATCATCTTTACCGAAGCGCAACCCCTGTGGGAACCCAATATCATTCTGTGCCTCAGCCTGTCGAAATTGGGATTGCCCGGGGTGCGGGCCGGAATTATTGTCGCCCGGCCGGAATTCATTAGGCTGGTGCGAAACGCCAATGCCATCAACAGCCTGGCGCCGGGGCGAGTGGGTCCCGAATTGGTCGCCGCATTGCTGGAAGATGATTCTCTACTGGACCTATGCAATGAAATTATTCGGCCTTACTACAAGAGAAAAATGGAGCATGTGGTCGATTGTGTTCGGTCGATCATGGGTGACTTACCGGTATGGATACACCAACCGGAGGGCGCGCTGTTTGTCTGGTTGTGGTTTGAGAACTTGCCGATAACCAGTGAGCAACTCTACCAAAAACTGAAGGATCGGGGCGTGTTTATCCTTGCCGGTCACCATTTTTACCCCGGATTGGACGAGGATTGGCCCCACAAATACCAGTGTATTCGCGTCAATTACGCGACGGATATAGCCGTTGTTGAACAGGGATTGAAAATCATAGCGGATACTGTCAGAGAGAGTTACCGTGCAACCTAAGCAGGCAGCCATACGACGATTGACGGGCAATCGGGAAACTTGGTAATGAGCACCGCAATTGTAGAAATGTAAACGCGCCGACTAAGTCAGGCGAGCAATATGGGTATACTGGGCAGGTCTGCTGTTTAAACCGGTGTGAAGCGCCGTTAAACGGCGTCGGCATTCAATAGCTGTGAATGGGGGAGAGCGTCATTAAAAAGTTGGGGAATGTTTTTTACGGTTGGAACATCGTCGGCATCGCAGTGATGATGGGTATATTAGGCACCGGACTCTCCGCCTATTCCAACGGCATTATGCTGCCTTACCTGGCGGACACACTGGCTGACGGCAGTCGCGGTGAAATCGCACTCGGCTATTCCATTGTCACCATTGTTGCCGCCATTATCGCCCCTGCGGTGGGGCGATTTGTGGATACTCACTCTCCGCGCAAGGCCATCCTGATTGGCATCGTCATTACGGCCGTGTCCTATGTGATGATCGCCAGGGTTCAGTCGGTGTGGCAGTTCTTCCTTGCCAAAGGCGTTGTTTTCGGGGTGGGGATAACCCTGATAGGGCCTCTGACCCGCAATCGCGTGGTGATTAATTGGTTTGATCACTGGCGCGGAAGGGCGCTCGGTATTTCCGTTCTTGGCGCCTCTCTCGCGGGCATTTTCTTTCCGCCCATCATTAACACAATTGTCAACGAGCTGGGATGGCGGCTAACTTTCCTGGTGTTTGCGCTGGCCACCGGAGCGATATTGCTGCCTCTGGTTTACTTTCTTATGAAAGACCGTCCGGAAGACATCGGTGAAGTGCGCGACGGCCACAACTATGTCAATCGAGCAGAAGTCAGGCCGGTTCAATCGGACCTTGAGGAGAGAGAATGGACCTGGCAAGGGTTAATCAAAAACCCGACTTTTTGGGCCATCGGATTGATTTTCGGGCCGATGGTCTGTGTCTATCTCGCGATCATGGTGCATTTGTTCGGTCACATCGTGGATATGGGATTGACAACGGAGAGGGCGGCGCTGGTGCTGTCGACGGTGGCGATCCTATCGGCGATCGGAAAGCCGGTCATCGGGTTAATGGCGGATTTCCTCGGAGCCCGTATCACCATTTGGATCGCGTTGGTGTCGCAGATACTGGCGCTGGTGCTGTTCACTCAAATTTCACTGTTCTGGCAATGTCTTGTCGCCGCCTCCCTGTTTGGGTTCGGCTACGCGGCCCTGTCGTCCATGCGTACCTTCGCGATCTCCACCAGCCTTGGCAATCGCTCCCTCGGCGCAGCGCTCGGGCTGTTAAAGTGGCTGGAACTGCCGTTCGCGGTCGTCGCCTCGCCCCTGGCGGGTTTTGTTTACGACAATACCGGCAGCTACAACGCGGCCTTCTTAACCTTTACCGTGTTCCTGGGTCTGGCCTGTATCGGGCCCTTTTTTATACGCGCCGGTGGCGCCATTGAACGGCGCGCCCAAAACGCGCCCCAACCACTTTAAAGCGCGCAGAGTTTTTGCAATATTTCAATCATGCCGCCCGGTTCTAGGCATATTCTCAATTTATATTGCCAACCTGCTAACAATAGATTCAAAGTGAACGGCAAAATATAACAATGTCGCTAGATTGGCAAACGCCAATGTCGGTAACAACCAAAGGACGACGGCATAAGGCCCCTCGTGAAAATAGATAATAAAAAGGAAGAGCATCAAACCAAGATATAGATCCAGCCCGATCTGCCGCCCCCAATGAAAACCCGCTATTTTGGGCACACTCTTAAAGATATTCTCTTTCAGACTGCAATGAATGCTGTAAACAAGAAAACCAAGATAGCTAGCCCACACAATGGCTTTAATAAAACCATAGGCCCCATCAAACACGAAAATATTCTGATGCCAATTGAAATAGAACACCAACGCAGCAAAAACCGCGTATACCCCCCAGAGTAAAAGATTGAGCGTCATGGTTCACTCTCCTGTTTAGTTTTGATTCCTAGCGCTATAGCAATTTGTTATGTGATTCCATGAGTGTCCCGCTTTATTTCTTTACCCAGTATCTGACCAATATGAAAATTTGTAAAGTCTGCTTGACATACAATATGCCATTAAGTAAAGTTTGCTTTACTTTTAATCAAAGGAGATTGACTTGTGAACAATACAAGTGCTAACCCTAATGAGTATTCTGCTCGCGAGAAAAAGACATCAAGGTACGCAGCATATTGGTCTTTGGCATGGGGGGTGTCTATCCCATTGGGCTGCGCTGGCGTCATGTTTCTTCCGGCGTCCAAATTGTTCCTTGGTATTTTTGCACTATTCATTCACGTGGGTATCGGCCTCGGCGCGATTAGAGCCCATATACGCTTGCTCGAAACCCTGGATGAAATGCAGCGAAAAATACAATTAGAGGCCATGGCAATGGCTTTGGGTGCACTATGGGTAGCTTTCGGTAGCCTGTTGATACTGCACTCAGCGGAATTAATACATATAGATTCCTGGGAAGTAGCGCTGTTAGCAGTACTTGCCGGGTTGGGAATGGCTATAGGAAATATAATCGGAGTGCTTAGACACCGATGAAAAACCGACTAAAAGTACTGCGTGCCGAACGAAACTGGACTCAGGCCGACTTAGCTGCCAAGTTGGAAGTTTCCCGACAGACAATCAATGCTATAGAGAAAGGCAAGTTCGACCCTAGCTTGCCTTTGGCGTTCAAAGCCGCCAAGTTATTTGGTTTGTTCATAGAAGACATTTTTCAGCATGACGCAGAGTAGAAATATCACATGGAGAATGGGGTCAGAGACGATTTTTGTGCTTCACTGTTATGCCCGAGTAAACCTAAATGGTCTCTGACCCCGTTTTTATTCTCGTTTTTACTCTAGCGGTCGAAAAATTACGAATGCGACTAGTAGCAGAGCTACCAGTGCAGCCGTGAACGCATGAGTTGCCAAAAAGTTTAAGCTAAGCGCATCGTCTCCAGCTACGGAGAACATTTTGTTGAAGTTCGCATTGTTAGAACCATGAAAAATCATTGCAAGCAGAACACTGCCTTTCGTGTTTTTGAATATCCATGTCAACATAACACACAACGATATTGCAAAAATTGTGGAAGCCATCGCCATACTGGCGGACTCTGTCCAACTTCCGGTATAACCCCAAGATGATATCAACCAATAGGGATAATGCCAGATTGCCCAAATAACCCCGAGATACAGGGAGGCTTTTAACCAGTGATGTTGAGTAAGCATTCTAGGAAGCAAAAAACCACGCCAACCTAGTTCTTCTGTAATGAAATAGAGGCCGCTTATCACCGCTATTTGAAGCCAACTGAAAATGTAACCTGATAATTCAGGGTAGTCGATTGCTGTTCCGGTGACACTAGCCCAAACCGATAACCCAAGCCACTGGTATATCAAGGGCAATGTCAGAGCAATTAGAAACCATTTAGGGTTTACTCGCCAGATAAACACACGTTTGACTAGTTCGACAGTACCTGTCTTGCCGCGAAACAATGCTGTTATAAGAATCGCCGATAACATTGGCCCCGCTCCAAACAGCATTGGCCAACTCCCCAATGCTTCCTCTATTCCTTTGGCATCACCAGGTTGAAAATCTGGAGGCAAGCCTGCCCATACAAGTATCATTATCGGCCATGAAAGCACCGTAGCCAGCAGTATGAACCCTAGCTGTTCCTTGCCTAATAACGTAGAGTTGCCCAAAACGGTGTATTCAGCGGCCTTGTTTTCCATAGAGAATTCTTCGGTTTTGGTTCACCTAACGCTTTGGTTCACTCGCATTTTTGCAGCGTAGCGGAAAAAATGTCGAGTGCAAGCACTTGTTATACAGTGCTCTGATTGGGTGATTGAACAAGCGACCGGAACCCGCCATACACCATCCGTTCAGCATCAAAGATCGGCCTCGATGTATTAGTCAGTGGATTGATCAAATCCGTCATCCTTGGATCGGCTGCGACTCTTTTATTTGCAAGATCACGCGCCTCACGAGATTCGAATACAACCCACCCGAAAACTACAGCTTCGTCCTCTTTAGTGTTCACAGCATCATTGAACGATCGGGTGCCTTCCAACTTTGAATCGTCAATAACATATTCTGAATAATCGAGCGCACCATGTTCCTTCCAAATCTTCGCAACCTTTTCAACGACTTCTCTATATGTATCTATCTGGTCGTGCGGCACAGGTAGTACAAAGCCGTCAATATAGTTCGTCATACGACCCTCCAAATTTGTTATCCAAGTTTGTGCATTCCGTATAACAGTAGTTTAATGAGGTCTTCGACCTCATAATCATTATTATCGGGTAAACCAGTTTATTTTTTTCGAAGAACATCAGTAGGGAAAGGAAGTTCCGTCATGTCTATATCACCATTCCCTCGGTCTATCCGTGAATATATGCTGGTGCGCCGCTATATAGCGTTAGAACCATAAAGTCTTATTTATATGGGATCAAGTACTTTATTCTTTAAACCAGGTAGGTAGAGACAGCGCCGGGGGTAACCCGGCGCTGTAACAGCTCTGCTTTGCTGCGGTGTATCAGAAGTTCCTCCTCACGCCCAAACCATAAGTGCGCGGCTGGTTGGGATAACCATTGAAACTGCCGTTTTGCGCAGGTGTCGGAAACGCGCTCAACAGGTAGTCTTCATCGGTGACATTTTTCGCCCAAACAGTAAAGTCCCAGCCATCGGGGGTGCTCAGTCCGGCACTCAGGTTGAGCAGTTTCACTTCTCTCGACGCAATGCTCTCTGCAATATTGTCGACGACCTGAATTTCATCTTCGTACTGATAATCGCCTCGTACATAGACGTCATTCTCGCCGATCTGGAAGTAGTAGGTGGCGGATGTCGATACACTGACCTCGTGAATACCGGCGGGTTGTTCGCCGCTTAAATCGGGTACGCCATTGGGGTCCTCACCCAACGGGAATGAGTCGTATATCGGATCCAGGAAAACTCCCGACAGCGTCAGTTTCAGACTGTCGATGGGGTAGTAAACCAGGTCAAACTCGACACCTTCAGTGGATTGCTTACCCGCATTTCGCAGGTCGAATCCGGTTCCATTGAAAATCGCCGACTGGAAGCCTTCAATTTCCTGATCGAAGATCGCTATGTTGAATGTCCCGCGCTGAAACCTGGCCTTCAAACCAATTTCATACACCGTTGATTCTTCCGGACCCGCAAAACGCTGTCCGGTTTCCAGGTTAGCACAACACGCGGTTAACCCGGCAGCCGTAAGCGCGGCGAGGTCGTTAGCGTTCGGCAGCGTATCCCTTGACAGGTTCCAGGAACTGGCCTTAAAGCCCGTGTTGGTGCTGGCGTAGACATTGATACCCTCAGTCACATCCCAGGCGAGCCTTACGGTATAGGTCACATCCTCGTCATCTGTGGTGTTATCTTCCACTGAATTGGGCAGGTCTACAATGGGCGGCAGCAACTGCAAGACGCTCAACGGCCCGACCAACGCTGCGGGCAATTGCGCAAACAGGTTGGTATTGTCCTGCTGGATGGTTACCTCTTTCTCTGCCTTGGTGTAGTTTAGCCCGACGGTGGCGGTCAGGACGTCGCTTAAATGAAAGTCGAACTGGCCAAAAAAGGAGTAGGACTCATCATCCTGAGTCATCGCTTCCTGCACACCGCTGCCGGAAGCAAAGAAAGTCCCGGCTGGAATCATTGCTCCTGCTTCGAGCAAATCGAGGGCGCCGGGAGCGCCGAGCGCGGCAACCAGGGCATCGAAATAACCCCTGGCATCGTCGCCCCAGATAACCTGGTCGGAAAAGTCTAGGTCTTCCTGAAAATAGAAGGCGCCAACCATCCAGTCTATATTTCCATCGCTGTTGGATGTCAGGCGAAACTCCTGGGTGAATGTATCCAGCTCGAGTTCTTGCTGTCCACCAGAAGATATTGATGCACTGGTGTAGTCAATATCCACGTCCTTAAACACATCACTGATTCGGTAGGCGGTGATAGAGGTCAAGGTAAAACGTTCATAGTCGATATCCGCCTGAATAGAAATACCGCCGTTTTCGATTTCGTTAAATGGCGTGACATCCAGGTAAGAGTCGCGGGAGAAAGGGGCATTGGGCACCAGATCGCCGCCCACAAACCTGACGGCGCCTTCAGTGGGGCCGCTCAGCAGATTGGTTGTACCACAACAGACCTCATCGATTTCATCGTAATCGGCAATTACCCGGATACTGGTCGACTCGGTTGGGGTGTAGAACACCTGGCCCCGGATGCCCCAGCGATCGCGCTCATTCTGTTCGCTGCCGTCAAAGGAGTTATCGAAATAGCCGTCACGCACGTTAACATTGCCCGAGATGTCAAAACTGAGATCGTCGGACAGGGCGCTTTCATAAAGGCCGGAAGCGGTATAACCACTGAAATTTGAAATTCCCCCGCTGATAAAACCACCGGTGTCACCGGATGGGGTCGGGGTTACCACGCTGACAACGCCCGCTGAGGCATTCTTGCCAAACAGGGTGCTTTGTGGGCCGCTCAGCACCTCTACCCTTTCAAGACGCGGTAAATCAGAAATCGCCGCACCGGAGCGGGACCGATAAACGCCGTCTATGAAGATGCCGACGGATGATTCTATGCCCACGTTGTTGGTACCGTTTCCGAAGCCCCGAATGGAGAAATTGGTATTGTTTGAAGACTGTAATTGGGTAACTCGCAGGGTCGGCACCACGGATTGTAAATCATTGATGTCCACTATCGCCGCCTGTTCGACGGTCTCGCCAGATGTCACAGAGACAGCAACCGGGATATCCTGCAATGTTTGCTGGCGTTTTGCCGCGGTTACGATCACCTCTTCCATTACGCTATCCGCACTCACCGCAGTCGATAATGCTAAACAGCTTGCGGCAACGGCCATTGAAAAATAACGACACTTGATTGATTTGTGCATATGTTGACTCCCTAGGCTTTTACAGTAACCTCTAACTGGTTGATTAATTTGGTTTATTTAAAAAAAAGAACCTGATTCGCACACCACCTAAAGTGATTATTCACTTGTGCGTCTATAAAGATCGGTGCATCGCAGGAACAAAACCCCTACAAGTATTCACTCTTAACTACCTGGTTTTTATGTTTGGACCCTAACCTGATACTGCACGGGCAGGTCTGTCTGTAGAGATTTTGGCGATAATAACGAGCGAGCGCTCGCTAGTCAAGCAAAATTATCATATAATTGGCTCACACTGCTGGTCGAACTTGAATACCGAGCGCTTTTAACCATTCATTCCTAGCATGCCGTGAGCGGCGTCGAGCACGAATTTCGCGTAGCGGGTCGCATCCATATCGCTGTTCCTGAAATGCCAGTCCTTCAAATACCAGTTTTGAACCATAGCTAGGATCGCGGAGGCGGCTACTGCGCTGTCGATCGCTCTAAAAATACCGGTTTCAATTCCGTCGTCGATAGAGACCCGCATCTGGTGCAGTACATTGTTCTCTACCTCCATCGCCCTTTTTATCTGCTCCGACGGTAGATTCTTGGCCTCCATATACACGAAGAAGTACCAGGGTTGAAACAATTCGGTCATGTAGATTTGCGCGCGAATAACAGCTTCCAACCGCTCACTGATCTTTTCTCTCGGCGGTAAAAACTCTAAGTTAATGTCCGAGAAGGTAACGCCGACGAATTCCGTCACCATCTTTGAAAGTTCTTCTTTGCTACTGATGTAGTTATACATCCCCCCCATGCTGATATCCGCCTCTCGGCAAAGGTCGCGAAGGGACATGGCGTGGAAACCGCCCCGTTGTGAAATTTTGAAGGTTGCTTCCAGAATCTGCTTTATTTTCGGTAACGCAAGTTTGGCGTTTTGCACCTTGATGCGATCCAGATTGGCTTCAAAAAAGTACTGATATACGTTCTCGTTATTAAGCGGAAGGACCAGTCGAAACTCTTCCAACGTCATACCCGGGTGCCAGCCTCGTATATTTTGCTCGATATCTGTAGGAGAGTTCATTCCAACACCTCTAAATGGCTAGGTTTTTTGTTGAAGCACCCGCGTGATTCTTTGCCGACCCAGGGCGATCCTGATCCAAACAGTGTTTACTATAGCGTATTTTTGATTGACGAGCGAGCGCTCGCTCGTATATTATTTCAGCAACGATCAACACAACACCGTGCCAAGCTCGGGAGAGCGGCAATCTGAGGAGCATTCGATGGCTCACATGGAAAACTACAATATTCTGCTATTAGGAATACTGGTAATCATTGTAACTATTGTCGTACAGATGATGGTCGCGTCAATCTCCAAAGCCAGGCAGCCCGGCGCCATTCCCGGCAAGATCGACGCCGACCTGAGCCACGGCTCGTTCGTATTCCGCGCCAATCGAACGTTCGGCAATTCCGTGGAGAATGCGCCCGGCATACTGGGCGCGGGTTTTCTGGCAATTTTTGCAGCAGCGGATCCTTTCTGGGCCGGTCTTTGGGTCTGGATCTACGCCCTCTCGCGGCTGGCGCACATGGCGCTCTACTATGGCATTGCGACAGAGCAAAACCCAAGCCCGAGGTCGTATTTTTTCCTCCTGGCACTGATCGCCAACGTCGCCCTGTTGATACAAGCCGGACTGTCCCTAATCTAAATCCCTGCACTAACACCAGCGAGATATCCGTTCATGAGCCAATTTATTGGAAAAACGGCCGTTATCAGCGGCGGTGCCGACGGCATTGGAAAGAGTCTCGCCAAAGCACTTGGCCAGGAGGGAATGAATATCGTCATTGCCGACATTGAAAAACAACCGCTTGCAGAAGCGGAGCAGGAGCTAACCGGATTGGGCGTTTCGGTGCTGGCGATCGAAATGGATGTCGCCAGAAAGTCGGATTGGGAGCGCACGGCAAAGGCGGCCCGCGAGCGCTTTGGCGATATTCACATGCTTATCAATAACGCCGGTGTCAGCGGCGGCGTGGGAAGCGTGGAGACGTTGGACGAAGCAAGTTGGCGATGGTTGATCGACGTCAACCTTATGGGCGTTGTCTACGGCGCCAATGTTTTTGTTCCGCTGTTAAGAGAACACGGCGAACCGAGCTGGTTGATCAATGTCGCATCCATGGCCGGCATGTGCGGTGTTCCCCTTGGCGGCGCCTACACCGCCACGAAAGCGGCCGTTGTCGCCTTATCGGAAGCCTGGGCGCAGGAGCTAAAGGACCAAGCCGTCCAGGTTTCAGTGCTGGCTCCCGCGTTTGTCCGCACGCGAATCCATCAATGTAACCGCAATCGGCAGCGGCGCTACGCCAGTCATATTGAACCCTCTGCGGATGTAGTGAAAGTGGCGGACGCAACCACACAAGCGGTGAAGAACGGGATCGACGTGAACATTGTTGGCCAGCGGTTTATTGAGGCGCTGGAGGCCGGCGAGTTTTACATATTTACGCACCCTAACTATCAACCCGTAACCGACCGCCGCTCGGCAGCCATAGCAGAAGCATTCCAGCGCGCTTCCGACAGCCCGTTTCTGAAAGACATCAAGCAACAGAATGTCCTGAACTTTGGAGGCCAATAGCATGAAGGACACAAGAGAATTTAACGTTATCATTTACGGCGCCAGCGGATTCACCGGCCGCCTGATCGCCGAGTACCTGACTCAACACCACGGTGACAGCAAAGAGCTGCGCTGGGCATTGGCCGGCCGCAATAAGGCTAAAATTGCGCAAATGGTGGCCGAGTCGGGGCTGCCGGCCGACACCCCCATAATCAGCGCGGACGCCAACGATCTGGAAGCGTTGACCGACATGGCCAGGCGCGGTTCGGTGGTATTAAGCGCTGTCGGCCCTTACCAGCTCTATGGCTCAACACTGGTGGAAGCCTGTGTCAAAACCGGAACCGATTATGTGGATCTGTGCGGCGAGCCGACCTGGATGCGGGAGATGATCGACCGCCACCAGGGCGATGCGGAGCGCAGCGGCGCCCGCATCGTATTCTCCTGCGGCTTTGATTCCATTCCCTCCGACCTCGGTGTCTATTATCTGCAGCGAGTTGCGCGCGAAAGGACCGGAGGCACGCTGTCCCAGGTTAAAGGTCGTGTCCGAGGTATGCGGGGTTTCGCATCGGGCGGGACCCTGGCGAGCATGCAGGCCACCATGGCGGCGGCAGCCAGGGATCCCGAGCTGCAGGAACTGTTGAAAAATCCATTCTCGCTGGCACCGGGTTTTGCAGGGCCGCCGCAACCGAATAGCAACAAACCCACTTTCGATAAGGAATTGAATAGCTGGGCGGCGCCCTTTGTCATGGCCGTCATCAATATTCCCAACGTGCATCGATCAAACGCCCTGCTCAATCACGCCTACGGCAGGGACTTTAGCTATTCCGAAATGGTGTTGACCGGCCCGGGCGAAGAAGGCGAAGCCAGGGCAAAGGCCATGGCCACTCCCACGCTAGCGGCAGAGGGCGATAAGGTCAAACCCGGCGAGGGCCCCAGCCGTGAAGAACAGGAGGCGGGCTTTTACGACCTGGTGTTTCTCGGAGATTCTGAAACCGGCGAGCGTATCCGCGTTTCCGTATCCGGTGACCGCGACCCCGGCTATGGTTCCACATCACGGATGATCACCGAGAGCGCCCTGGCGCTGGCCCTGGACAATATCCCTACTCCCGGTGGCATATGGACACCCGCAGCCGCCATGGGAGACAAGTTGATCGAGCGACTGACCGAGCACGCGGGCCTGGTATTTAAAACCGAGTGAGATAACAGAGTGGCAACCCAATCCCGATTTCTCGTTAATAGAAAGCAGTTCGACAACGTCCGGATCGAAATCACCGTACCGGCTCCCCGTGCTGACGATCTGAAGCCTGGACAGGTGCTGATGAAGGTGGATCGTTTTTCGTTTACCGCCAACAATATCAGCTACGCCGCCACCGGAGAATCCTTCCGTTACTGGAACTTTTTTCCCGCTAGGGAGGGCATGGGCGTGATACCGGTCTGGGGCTTTGCCGATGTGCTCGAATCCAGGTGCGAAGGCATCAGTGCCGGCGAGCGCTTCTACGGATACTATCCGATGGCCACCCATCTACTGGTGGAACCGACGGTGAGAAGCGCCGCTGGCTTTGTCGATGGTGCCGAACACCGACAACCATTGTCGGTCATCTACAACCAATATGTTCGCTGCTCCGCCGACCCCCTGTACCGGGCCGATGCCGAGGCATTGCAGATGCTGTTGCGTCCCCTGTTCACCACCTCCTTCCTGCTCGACGACTTTCTGGAAGACAACCGGTTCTTTGGTGCGCAAACGATTCTATTGACCAGCGCATCCAGCAAGACCGCATTGGGTATGGCTTTCTGTCTGCACAACAACCGCGCCAAACGGAGCAGCAATTATGAGATCGTGGGACTCACGTCCGAGAACAATCGGGCATTTGTCGAGGGGCTCGCTTGCTACGACAGCGTCTTGACCTACGACCAGATTGAACAACTGGATGCAGATTGCCCATCCGTCAGCGTGGATTTCGCCGGTAACGGCGAAATTTTAAAGCGCCTGCATGCCCATTACGGTGATCGACTCAAACACAGCTGCCTGGTAGGGGCCGCGCACTGGGATCAACGTGGCGGCTCGCGCAACGAACTGGACGGCCCCGCACCTATCCTGTTTTTCGCCCCGACACAAGCTGAAAAGCGACTGCAGGAATGGGGAGCGATGCAGTTTCAACAGCGGCTCGCCGGGCAGTGGCACCATTTTACCGAATTCGTCTCGGGCTGGATGTCGGTCAGTGAGGGGGCGGGCCGGGATGCGGTAGAACAGGTATATCTCGAGGTACTGGCTGGCCGATTCATCCCTTCGACGGGCCACATTTTGTCGCTTTGGGAAAACTAACCACTACAGGAAAATCACCGGACAGGTTCATATGAATAACACATTGCTTCCGCTGGATATATTTTATCGCTGGGAAAAAGACGTGCCGTCCATGGTGTTCCTGCGTCAATCGCTGGGAACGGGAGAATGGCTCGAATACACCTGGTCGGAAACAGCGGACCGGGTCAGGCGCCTGGCGGCGTTTCTTCAAAATCAGCAGCTGTCGCCGGGAACAAGGATAGGAATCTGGTCCGCTAATTGCGCTGACTGGATTGTCGCCGACCTGGCGATCATGATGTCCGGCCACATCAGCGTTCCCATCTACCCCGGTCAGGACATGGATTCTGCCCACTACATCCAGCGGCACAGCGAAATGGAGCTGATTTTCCTCGGGGCGTTTGACCAGATGGGACAGAGCGATATCGCGGTACTACCCGACGTACATAGAGTAGCGATTCGGGGTTACGAGGGACACGCCGACTACCAACTGGAAGATATTCTGCAGACAACTGAACGGATGGAAGACTCGCCATCACATTCGCCGCAGGCGTTATTCACCATCATCTACTCATCCGGAACCACGGGCAATCCCAAGGGAGTGATGCATGCCTATGGCACACCGGCAAAACTGGTTGGCAGGGCCTTACAATCGGCAAAGATCGAGGTGGCAGATGCGGACTTTAGCGGCGAGCGAAACCGCTTGCTTTCATTCCTGCCGCTATCCCATATTGCAGAACGGCTGCTGGTCGCATTTAATGGCCTATATTCAAATTCCACCATTTCATTCTCGGCCGGGCTCGATAGCTTTCCGTCTGAAATCCAGTCGGTGCAGCCAACTTTCTTTTTTGCGGTACCCCGACTCTGGGCAAAATTCAAAGCCGGAGTGGACGCAAAAATCCCGCCAGCCGTCCAGGCGCAACTCGATGAGCAACAGAGAGAGTCGATTAGAAAAAGCCTCGGACTTAACCAGGCCAGATTTGTGCTCAGTTCTTCAGCACCCCTCGCCCCGGAGCTGCAGAAATGGTTTTTGGCTATGGGCATTTGCCTGCGTGAGGGATATGGTATGACAGAGACTTTTGGCGTGGGCGCTACCTTTCCGGCGGATGCCGATCCCATCCCCGGTTGTGTGGGCAAGGGCGGAGATGTCTCCGATGTGAAGATCAGCAAGGAGGGAGAGGTATGGATAAAAACTGACGGATTGATGGTGGGGTACTATAAAAATCTCGAAGCCACCAGGGAAGTCATTGAGGATGGATGGTACAAAACCGGCGATTCCGGCTATGTTGATGACGACGGCAACCTATGGGTTACCGGGCGATTGGGCTCCATATTCAAAACCACCAAGGGGAAGTTTATTCATCCCGAGCACCTGGAAGAGCAGTTTGGCAACCTGCCGGAATTGAGCCAGTTACTGGTCTTCGGGCACGGAATGGACCAGCCCGCTCTTTTGGCCAGCCTCTCCGAATACGGGCAGGCGTTGGCAGGGAATGACCTTCAGCAGCGCCTCGAAAACTCCCTCAAAGAAATCAACCGCAACCTTCCCGCGCACGAACGGATCAGTCGCATCTTTGTGACAACTGACGAGTGGACCATGGAGAGTGGGCTGCTCACGCCCACGCTTAAAGTGAAGCGAAAGAAAACCGAACAACACTTTCAGGCGCTTATTAACTCCGAAGCGTCGACTATTGTCTGGGAACAACCCATAAACTGAATAATGATTTCATTCTGGAAAACTCCCGATAGCCCCCTACCGCTCTATTTTTTCCACAACGCCCTCGGCACCCGCTTTGAGAAAGGCCACGTCATGGCTCATCAGAATGGCTTGAAATCCCTGAGCAATTCTTCTGTTGGCATCTTCCGGCGAATAGGCCAGCGCACCGGTTGGCACGCCGGATTTTTTCGCGGCTGCATGAATTTTTTGAATGACGGCTTCAACCCGGGGGTGCGTCGACTGGCCGAGCAGGCCCATTGATGCCGCCAGATCACCCGCGCCAACCAGAATCGTGTCGATCCCGGGCACCGTGAGTATCTCGTCTATGTTGTTCGCCGCTTCTATATGTTCTATTAGAATCATCGCCAGTATTTCATCGTTGGCCACTTTTAAATAATCAAGTACTGATATCCCCCAGTGCCGCGCGGCTGCGGTCGGGCCGATTCCCCTTATGCCCTGGGGCGGATAGCGAACCGCCGCCACCGCACGGGCGGCATCCTCCCTGGTGCGGATCGCCGGCATTACCGCGCCCATAGCGCCCATGTCCAACACAGGCTTTGCCAACCATTGATCTTCACCCGCCAGCCGAACAATGACCGCTGCGTCAGCATCCTTGGTCGCGCCGATAATTCGCTGCAGCGTCTCGGGATCAGCGGCGGTGTTTTCCAAATCGACGAATAGCCAGTCAAACCCGGCGCGCGCCACGATTTCGGTGGCCTTCGGACTGGATAGGGACAAGTGGGTTCCCACGGCCGCCTTACCCTGTATCAGCCGCTTCTTGAAATGGTTATGCTGAGGTTCTTGTGCGCTTGTCAGTGTGCTTCCAAACAGGATCACCACAATGCAAAGTGCTCTAACCAATACCGTTCGGCAACAAACTATACTCTCGCGCTTTCTATCAGCCATTTTTGTCCTGTTCAAACGCTTCCGATTAGTTAAAAACACGGGTAAAAAGGAGGGGGCGTGCTATACCCTCGGGATGTGGATAGCACCACTTACCGGTTGATCTGCCCGAGAACCGCTTTTGCACCAGCTTCCAAGAGCCCTGCGTCCTGGCTGATCAAAATCAATTGGAAACCCTGTTTGATTCTGTTGTTGGCGTCTTCTGCATTGGTCGCTATGGTGCCGGCAGGTATCCTCGCTTTTTTCGCCGCATCCAACACCGTCTGGATCGCCTTCTCTTGCTGCGGATGCCTCAGTTGACCCAACAAACCCATTGAGGCCGCCAGGTCGTTGGGGCCCACCATAACCACATCAATTCCCGGAACCGACAATATATCGTCAATCCGATTAACGGCATCGATATGCTCGATAAGTACCGCGGCCATAATCGCTTTGTTCGCCACCTTCAGGTAATCGAGAACCGAGAGATCCCAATTGTCAGCTGCGACCTTTGGCCCAATGCCTCGCACACCTTCGGGAGGATAGCGAACAGACGCCACGGCATCGATGGCTTCTTCCTTTGATTTGACGTTAGGTACGACAACCCCTTTTGCGCCTATATCCAGTACAAGCTTCGCCAGCCATTGATCTTTTCCCGGAAGACGCACGAATGGGACAGCATTGCTGCCCTTCATAGCGCGGACCATCTGCGCGACCGTTTCAGGGTTAAGCGCGATGTGCTCCAGATCGATAAACAAAAAATCAAAACCCGAACGCGCCATAACCTCCGTTGCAGCCGGACTCGGAAGGTATAAACGGCTGCCGATAACCGGTTTTCCATCCGCTAACAGGTTCTTGACATGGTTATGGGTAACCTTGCCTTCGCCAGCCACGCAACCAGCGCTGAACGCCAGTGCCAACATAAATCCCGTTACGAACTGAATGGTTTTCATTGCAATCTCTCTTATATCCGGCTGAAGTTGATTCCCTTTGGGGAATAGCCTGTGTGGCTATCGTACATGGTACAAAAATGGCGGGAAAAAACGCCACAACAGATGATCCATTGTGGCGTTATTGTTACACGTGATAGGGGAAATTACTGCGTTCGGTAAATAAACTCGATGCCGTAAGTCCTCCCTTTATTTATGGGTGCCACAGCCGTACCAAAGATTCCGGTTTCATTGGCCCAGTTCACCTCATCTTTCAGGTTTTTACCGAATATTGAGATTTCCCAATTGGCGTCACTCGGGACAAGAGAGAAATTCACGTCAAATAAATCCTGTGACGGAATAACCTGCGTGTTGTCTTGGTTCGTTCGGTCATTACGGCGACTGTAGCGCAATTGCGAGGTCAGGTAACCCCAGTCACCCAGGGCAAGATCGTGCGTTAATGACGCGGTGCTATTGAAGTCGGTAACAAAGGGCACATCCAGATCCTTGTCTCGACCATCAATAACGTCATCACCGTTTAGGTCAACATCAATTTCTTCATACTGCGCATCCAGGTAACCTACGGCTGCCGAAAAGACAAGATTTTCGGCCAGCACTATTTGGACATCTGCCTCCACACCCTTGTGGCTTACTTCCGCAGCATTGAAAATATTTTGCGCGACCCCATCCGGCGTCGAAACAATGGCAACTCGCTGCATGTCCTGTCCCTTCATATAGAAGCCGGCGACGTTCAATCGCACGTTATCTGTGATATCAGCTTTTATCCCGATCTCCCACTGGTCCACCTGCTCTTCGTCAAACGGGTCCCTGCCACTGGCAAAAGTAGCGCGGCGGACATTATAGCCCCCGGCCCTAAAGCTGCGGGAAAGCGAACTGTACAGCATGGTAGTTTCGCTCATTTGGTAGCGCACGCCCAAATTGTAGGAGACATTGCTCCATTCATCGCCGCCTTCGAAGTCAACAAGGCAGTCCACCGGACCAATAACGGGACCACAGAGGCCATTGTGATTGGGGGCAGTGGGAAATTGCGGGTTTAGGTTCTGGGCCGCTGTTACAACATCTTTTTCTTCTGTCGTGTAGCGTATTCCAGCAGAAACCGTCCAATCTTCATTTACCGTGTAATCGGTGTTAAAAAAGACCCCGAGGGTTTCTGCTTGCTGTTCTCCTCCGCCGGAACGGAATACCGGAGGATTCGGAGCCCTGGAGTCTTCGAGCAATGTTCTGCTCTCCTGGTACACCAAATCATAATCCTGGTAATAAATGCCCGTCGTAATATAGTGATTACCGAAGGTTCCGTTATATCTCAACTCATTACTCCAGAACTCGATCTCCGTGCCACCGATCGCATGGAATGAGGAGACAGGCGTACCGTCAATGTCAGAGGCAAACACCGTTTCGAAGTCTCGCCAAGCGAGAATATTGGTGATAATGCCGTCACCAAAGTTCACATCCACCGTGGTGGTCGTTGTCAGTTGTTGCCATTCCGGATCATACTGCGTGGGAAAGTCCAAGCTCAGATCGTGGCTATCCCGTGAAAACAGTCCGTCTAGTGAGGTTTCCGGCCTGTCATGTTGTTGGCTGGCGATGCCATCTCCTTCCTGATCGCCGTTTTCATACTGGACCAATAGGTTGACGTTTTCAGTGACGTCAAACTCGAGTCCCACGCGCGCGAGAAACACATCGGTTTTGCCATAGTTGTCACCGTTAAATTGATTCTCAAACCAACCGTCGTCGTCGCTGCGGTAAAGCGCCAGCTTTCCTCTGACGCGTTCAGTCAGCGGCCCGGTTATTACACCGCTGTAGGTGACGGCCTCTCCGGTTCCACGGAAACCCGAGTCAACCCGCGCGCGAAACTCTGCCTCGAATTCCTCGGTGGGCCTTTTGGTATTGACCAGGACCGCTCCACCGGTAACGTTGCGCCCGAACAAAACGCCCTGAGGGCCGCGCAACACCTCGATACTCCCGAGATCAAAGGCATCCAGTATCACACCGGTGTTTGAAGGAAGGGGAACGCCATCCAATGAGGTACCAATAGACGGATCGATGGAGGGAAT
>JANQKW010000320.1 GCA_028280905.1 Porticoccaceae bacterium | reverse complement strand
GTTGTTTGCGAAAAACTATACCGACCGAACCATTACCGCAATGGACCTGGCGCGCTTCCTCGGGCAGGGAGAAATCAACCCGCCGATAGATACCATTCCCACAGTCAGCAATGAAGTGCTGGCCGATGATGTATTGGCGGGCAAACGCATCTTCTATAACGCCGCCGACCGGCGCATGAGCGCCGAGGGCTACCTGAGCTGCGCATCCTGCCACTTTGACGGCGGCGAAGACGGCCGCATCTATGACTTTACCGGCCGAGGCGAAGGCCTGCGCAATAATATTTCACTAAAAGGGCGAGAAGGCACACGCTTCGGCAATGTCCACTGGACCGGAAATTTTGATGAGATCCAGGATTTTGAACATGATATTCGCGGCGCCTTCCTCGGCGAAGGCTTCACTGCTGACGGAGACTTCTCGTCGGCATCGCCACTGGGAACACCCAAGGCCGGGCAGAATGCCGATCTGGACAAGCTGGCCGTCTATGTTGAAAGCTTGGGTGAAGAGTCACTGCCGAAAAGCCCTTACCGGCAGGCGGCAACCGGCGCCTTGACCAGCGCGGGTGTCCGCGGCAGGGAGCTGTTTGCCGAACTGGACTGCAACAGTTGCCACTCCGGCGACGGCTATACCGACGGCCAACGACACGATGTGGGAACCTATCGGGACTATTCAGGAAACCGGCTGGGCGGGGTGCTGGACGGGTTTAAAACACCGGCGCTTATGAGCCTGTTCGATACCGCCCCCTACCTCCATGACGGCAGCGCCGCAACAGTGGAGGATGTATTCAGAATTGTGGGGGGCGCCGTCCACCAGGCGGAAGACGCGGCCGGTATCGGCGTGGATGCGGTTTCCCAGACGGGCTATTCCTATATGCGCAACGCCGGCGGCGTGCGATTGTCATCGGGCGACAGCCTGAGCTTCGATAATATTGACGGCGGCAGCGGCGGCGAGGGTATTATCAGGGTTCGCTATGGCTCCACCCAGCAAACCGGCCAGTTGGATGTGCAGGCCGGCGGCTCGAACGACTCTATCAGCCTGGCCGCTTTGCCGCAGGTGGAAGACACCGACAGCGCCTTTTCGGAATCCCAGGTGGAAGTTACGCTGTTGTCTGGAACCGCTAACACGGTAATCCTCAGCTTCAACGGCTCCGGCAGCGTTGTGATCGACGATATGACAGTAAGCACTGCCGACAATGTGGATGCGGCAAGTGCCCATACAGTTGCCAACAGCCTGTCGTCATCGCAGTTCAATGATCTGGTAGCTTACCTGTTACAGATCGACAGTCACCAATCTGAAGATGCCACGCCGATTGGCGATGACAATCCAACACCTAGCGATACGGATACACCGGTTTCGGCGGATCCTCCGCTGCCCGTAGACGACGAATCGGATGGCGGTGCCGGTTCCGTCGACTGGTGGTTGCTGTGTTGCCTGCTTATGTTGCTAGCGCTTAGATACAAGGGTGCGGCAAGGGCTTCATCAACAGCCGGATAATAATACAGCTAACGACGCCTCCGATCGCGCCATAGAGGTGGGATTGCTCGAATATCGGCCCCCCTATAAACGCAGCAGTGGATGCCGCATAAAACGGCGAAGACTCCCAGCCCAGCTTTGCGGCAACCATCACCAGTATCAGCCCGTTCACCAGCTTTCGCTGTTGGAAACCCAACAGCGCCGCGGCCACAAGCACACCGTGCAGCGGGCCGCTCAAACCCACATACCAATCGGCGGACTGGGCTAACAAAATGCCCAGGGAAACCGCGGTGACGCTGATAAAAAAAACCAGTAGCCAACGTCCCCAGGTCAACACGTCATAACAAAGCAAAGTGATTAACAGCAAACCGCCGCTGTTTAACAGCCAGTGATTCCAGCCGAGGTGAACCAGGCCGCCGCTTGCCAAGCGCCAGAGTTCTCCGTGCAAAACGGCTTCCCGCTGGAACTTGAAAAGGCCGACAGCCTGTTCGCCAACTAATTGCAGCAGGCCGGTTATAAGCGCCAGAAGTAGCGGAAAGGCAAAAGGGCCTCGAAGAAGCCGGTTTAATGAATTCATAATTCTTTTATTCGTTAGATATATGGAATTCTATAACAAGACATCAGGTGTCAATAGCAAGTGGCGCTTATAACGTCATTCCTGCTTTCGCGCAATACTATCCGGAATAAATACGGTGAAAGGTGCTTAATGTCAGTAATGGTAAGGAAAAGCAGGAAAATTAGGACAGAGACTCGGTTTGTATTTTTTTCACAGTCGGTGGCGAATCGCCTGCGGAGTTGCCTTTGCAGACACGCGGTGAATACGTCCCTGTACGCTCGACACCCGCTTCCCTGCGGGTGACGGTCTGCAAAGGCAACTCCGCGGTCAATTCTTCAAGTTTACCGCTTTGCTATTTAACGAGGTGTTTTCGGCACAAAAGCAGTACAGCGGTTGGTTTGAAGGCTGGGGTTGGGTAAGGGTTTCGGAACCTTCGCCGGCAGGGGCAGATATTTGCTCCTGCAA
>JANQKW010000300.1 GCA_028280905.1 Porticoccaceae bacterium | reverse complement strand
CACTTCAGCAACCCGGTGGTGGGCGTGGTGCCGGCGATCAAACCCGCCGCAATCAGCAGCGCCAGCACAACTATTGGCCTGTTGGGTACGCCGGGGACGGTATCCCGCCACTACACGCAGCAGCTTATCGACGACTTTGCCAACCACTGCAACATTATCAGAGTCGGCAGCCGCACGCTGGTGGAAATGGCGGAGGCCAAGCTGCGGGGTGAAGCGGTGGACCGGCAGCGTTTGGCGGGTATTCTTGCGCCTTTTTTTGAGGATACCAGATTGGATACCGTGGTGCTGGCCTGCACCCACTTCCCACTGTTACTGGAGGAATTTCAAGCAATTGCGCCGCGACAAGTGGCGTGGATAGATTCCGGCGATGCCATTGCTCGCAGGGTGACTTCGCTATTAGGCGATGGTGGTCGGGCGAACAACCAAATTCTGGACGCTCCGACCGGCTTCACCTATTTGGCGACCGAGGATCAAACCGACAACGCGTCGCTGGTGCAGCAACTAGTTTCCCTGGGCTGCAGTCGCATGGATACGCTGACGGTATGACGAAGGCGGGGTTTGACGTTGCGTTAATCAGCGGCCACTTGGCTTGTGGCGCGCGAATCATTACCCCGAACAATCGGCTGTCGCGCACCCTGCTGGAAGCCTGGGGCCGCGATCGCGCCAGTCGCGGCCAGAATGTCTGGGCGTTACCCCAAATCAACTCGCTGGCCAGTTGGCTGGACACCTGTTGGCAGCATCTGCTGGACCACAACCACCCGGCGTCTCTCACCGGTTCGGTGATATCGCCCCAGCAAGAACTGGTGCTTTGGCAGCAAGTGATTCGGGACCATTGCGATTTGCCTGCCGGCTCCCTGCCCCGGCAGGCGCAGCAAGCCAACGCCATTATCCAGCAATGGCGTATTGAATTAGATGCGTTGGATAGCGCTGGTCCGCTGCGGACCTGGCTGGAAGATTTCCGGTCGCGGCTGCGGGCAATGGAAATGATTACCCAGGCGGACCGCGACGGCATTTTGCAACAGGCTTTTCACGAATCCGCTTTGCCCGGGGAAAAGCGGCTGGTGCTGGTAGGTTTCCAATCCCACTCTCCGCTGCAAGAGTCACTATTCGAGGCGGCCACCCCTGAGTTGGTTGCGCTGCGGTTACCATCCCGCAACAAACGGCGATACCGCGTAGCCGTTGATAATCCCGAAGCGGAAATTGCCGCCGCCGCAAGCTGGGCCAAACAGCAGTTGAGCCGGCAACCGGACGCGCGCATCGGTATTGTGATTCCGCAACTGAACCCGTTGCGACAGCAGGTGGAGCGGATTTTCAGGGGCCGCTTCGACACACGCCACTGGTCACCTGAACAGCCTGAGGAAGCGCCGGAATATTTCAATATCAGCGCCGGGGTGCCACTGGCCGATGCGCCAATCGTCGCCGACGCCCTTGAATTGCTGGCTCTCAACAAACCCCGCCTGTCAATACAGCGCTACCGAAAGCTGCTCTATTCGCCCTTTTGGGGCAGCGGCGAGCTATCGGAGACCAGCGCAAAGGCCGATGCTTGGTTGACGGAGCAAGGGGACCCGCAGCCCGCGATTGGAGAGCTGCGCTACCAATTGCGACGAGCAGAGCAAGCAAGCGATAACAAGGAGGCAGCGGCGCTTTCTTCGGCACTGGATGCCGTCGCTACAATGCGACGCGGAGCACCCAAGTCAGCACTGTTTTCACGCTGGGTCGATTTTTTTTCGGAGCAGTTGCAATTGCTGGGCTGGCCAGGCGCGCGCAGTCTGAGCAGCACCGAATACCAACAACTACAGCAATGGCAACAGGTGCTGAATCAGTCGGTCGAATACGATGAGATACTCGGTGCGATACCGCTGGAAACCGCCCTTTCACAGCTCCGACAACTCGCCGCTGAAGTCATTTTCCAGGCGGAGGGCTACCACACCAATCTGCAAATTCTCGGGCTGTTGGAGGCCGCGGCCATTCAATTTGACAAGCTTTGGCTGGTGGGCGTGGACGACAGCCAGTGGCCCAGCCCTACGCGGCTGAATCCGCTGCTTCCGGCATCGCTGCAACAAGCGCTAAAGACCCCCAGGGCATTGCCGGAGCAGGAACTCAGGCTCGCCGAGAACTACCTGCGCGATCTAACCGGCAGTGCCGAAGAGATAGTATTCAGCTACGGCCTCGCCGACGGCGAGCGGCAGTTGCAAGCCAGTGGACTGATTGCGGATATCCCGCCCGTGACCCTGGAACAACTGTCGCTGTTTGAGTTGGACTACCCGTTTCTCCCGGAAAACTTTGCTGAATTGGAAAGCTTATGCGATGGCTATGGGCCCAGCCTCGCGGAAACCGGCGAGGCGCCTATCGGAGGCACCGCCATATTCAGCGACCAGGCGATGTGCCCGTTTAACGGGTTCGCCCGCCACCGGCTGGGCGCCAGGAACCCGCCCGAGCCGACCTTGGGGCTGTCGCCGCTGGAACGGGGCAATATATTGCACGGCCTGCTGGAACAAGTGTGGTCGAAACTGGACAACCAACAAACGTTGCTGGAGATGGACCCTGAAGCACTCAGCGATCTGCTCGACCGGGCGATCCATGAGACACTGCAGCCCTGGAGAAAGCGCCGTAAGGCTCTGTTCGGCCCGCGTTTCCACCGCATCGAAACACAGCGGTTAAAGCAATTGCTGGAACGCTGGTTGGATCTGGAAAAGCAGCGCCCCCCCTTCCGTGTGCAGGCGCTGGAACATCAAATGGAGACCGAGTTTGCCGGCATTCCGATGCGACTGCGCATCGACCGCATCGACCGAACTGAAGATGGGCGCCTGATTGTCATCGACTACAAAACCGGCGGCGCCAGTATTGCTTCTTGGCTCGGCGAGCGGCCGGACCAGCCGCAACTGCCGCTGTACACGCTGATCTGCAGCGAGCCGGTGGCAGCCAGCAGTTTCGCCCTGGTTAATGCCATCACCTGCGAGTTTAAGGGTATTGGCGAATCTGCGATGCTACTGCCAAAACTCAAGGAATACGCCGAACAGGGGTTTGCCGACGGCGACCAACTCAAGCGGCATTGGCGGGTAGCCTTGGCGGCGCTTGCAGAGGAATTCAAGGCGGGCTATGCGGCGGCGGTGTTCAACCGGCCGTCCGACCTGAATCGGCAAACGGATTTGTTGCCCCTCAACCGCTGGTATTACCAGCAGACCCGGAGTTCCCGCGATGACACCGGCTGACGCTGGGGCGCGCCACCAGGCGCTGGATACTCGCATCTCCTGCGCAGTGGCGGCGCCGGCGGGGTCCGGCAAAACCGGCCTGTTGACGCAACGGGTGCTGGCGCTGCTGGCACAGGTCAATTACCCTGAGGAAATTCTCTGCCTGACGTTTACCCGCAAGGCGGCCGGCGAAATGCGCCAGCGCATCATCGCCGCGCTTGTCGAGGCTGTCGACCAGACGCAAACCGACCGCGGCGCCGCATCGGATTACGTCGCGCGAACCCGGCAGCTCGCTGGCAAAGCACTGGCGCGGGATCGCCAACAGGGCTGGCAATTACTGAAATCCCCCAACCGGCTGCGCATTCAGACGATTGACAGCTTTTGCCGCAACCTCGCCAGCCAGCTCGCCCCGGAAGGCGGGCTGGGCGATCATCTCGAACCCGTCGATATCCCGACTCCCCTCTATATCGAGGCGATTCGGGAATGCCTGTTGACGGATATGGAGCGGCAGGGCCCAGTGGGCGAAGCGGCGGAACAGGTACTGCGGCACCTGGACAATGACCTGAACAAGCTGGAACGACTGCTGGTATCGCTGCTGCAAAACCGCGATCAATGGCTGGGACACCTGCTGCAAACGGCAGACGCCAGGCATCACCTGGAAGCCTTCCTGACGGAGCTGACTGAAGAAACCTTATCCAGGGCGTCTCAACAACTGCAACCGGTAGCCGCCGAATTGTCGATATTGGCCGACTATGCCGCAACCCAACTCACCAGCCGGGATTCGGCGTCGCCCATCACCAGTTGTCTGGGCGCGGTCGACCTGCCGCCGGTAGCCGCCGAAGCCCTGCCTCGCTGGCAGGGACTCGTCGAATTGTTGCTTACCTCGGCAAACCAAGCCGACTGGCGTAAGGATGGCGGTGTTAATGTCAAATTGGGTTTCCCTACCGGCAAGGAAGACGCGGAATTCGGCGATCTCAGGAAACAACAGTTTAAGGCTTTACTGGCCTGGTGCCGCAACCAGCCGGAACTGAAGACAACGCTGCTGGATATCCGCTTTTTGCCGCCACCGCGCTACTCCGATACCCAGTGGCGGCTGCTGAAATCGCTGCTGGTTTTACTGCCGCGAATTGCCGCGCGCCTCAGTGTGGTTTTTCAGGATCGCGGGCGCTGCGACTTTACCGAAATAGCCGGTTCGGCGCTGCGCGCGCTGGGGGACGACGACCGCCCGACGGACTTGGCACTCAAATTGGATTACCAGCTTAAGCATATCCTGGTGGACGAGTTCCAGGATACCTCCAGCCTGCAATCCGATCTGCTGCGGCGCCTGACACGGGGATGGTCGCAGGACGACGGACGCAGTCTGTTTATCGTCGGCGACGGCATGCAGTCGCTGTACGGTTTTCGCAACGCCAATGTGGGATTGTTTCTGCAGGCCCGCAACACCGGCCTGGGCGAGGCACAGCTAGCGCCTCTGGATCTAACGGTGAACTTCAGGTCTCAACAGCGCATTATCGATTGGGTTAACCGGGTATTTCAACAGGCGTTCCCGGCGCAGCACAATGTCAATCGCGGCGCGGTCCGCTACAGCGACGCGGACGCCTTTAACCCCCCCCTGCCTGGCGAGGCGGTGACTGTGGATATATTCGCCGATTACCCGGATTCGCAAACCGGCCGGCAGGCGGAAGCGAAGCGGGTGGTGGAACTGGCCGAGCAGGCTGCGGCTCGAGATGCCGAAGGTAGCATCGCCATCCTGGTGCGAAACCGCAGTCATCTGCAATGGATCCTTGCCGCATTAAAGGACGCCGGGCACGGCTGGCAGGCGACGGACATAGATCCGCTTGGACAACAAATGTCGGTAGTGGATCTGATGTCCTTAACGCGCGCCCTGAGTTCAGTGGCAGACCGCATTGCCTGGCTGTCGGTACTGCGCGCGCCCTGGTGCGGCCTGAATTTGAAAGACTTGTACTACCTGGTAAACCCGCCGGCGGATGAGCTGCAGGCGAGGCCCGGCCGCTACCCGCTGATTTTATCCAGGCTTGCCGACTTCCATAACATTGCCGGTATTTCCGCGGAGGGCAAAGCGATACTGGCGCGAGTCGCACCGCTGCTGGAAGAGGCCTGGCGACAGCGTCGACGCAAATCGCTGCGCATAGCGGTGGAGGGATTATGGGTCGCGCTTGACGGAAATATTGCTACAGAAAATTCATATAATTTAAATAGTTGTATAGATTTTTTAAATTTAATTGACAAGTATGAAGAAGCCGGCCAAATCGGCGATTGGCACGGCTTTAACCTGGCCGTTGAGCGACTTTACGCAGCTCCCAGGGAAACCAGCCCAAAGCAAGACATGGGGGCCCGGCAGATACAGGTTATGACCATTCACAAAGCCAAGGGGCTGGAGTTTGACACGGTGATTATGCCTGGGCTGAATCGCCAGGGAGCCGCCGATAGCAGTGACCTGCTGTTGTGGCGCGAAGGGGTTTCCGCAACCGGCAGCCCACAGCTTTTTATCGGTCCTATTGCGGAGACGGGATCAGAGCGGGATCCTTTATACAGCCACCTGAAAAGAGAACGCGCCCTCAAGGGCCAACTGGAAAACGCTCGGGTTTTTTATGTGGGCGCAACCCGAGCCATCAGATCACTGCACCTGACCTTTTGTAAAGATACCGGCAAAGCGCCCTCACCCAACAGCCTGTTAAACTGCTTCTGGCCATGGCTGGAATCTAACCCGGATGATGGAGAGTCCGGCATGACGGTTACCAAACATAGCGGCGCGGTCACCAGCGAGTCGGCGGCAGCAGCACCGATTGCTGGCGACCGATTGCAGCGCCTGCCGGTGTCTTGGCGAGCCGTCTCGCCTTTCGACTCCACGCCCGGCAAGCCGAGCGCCGGCGATATGGCCGGAGGCGCGATGGCGGATGCGGATGATCCGCAACGGCGGCACACCGGCACCCTGTTGCACAGAATATTGGAAACGGCGGTTAAGCAGAACCTGATTACCGGCAAATCAGGCGACTGGAATATACCTCAACAGGTGCCCTTCTGGCGGCAACAGCTAAGGCAGCTGGGCGTAAGGGATATCGCACAAGCGCTGGAAGACTTGACCCGAGCCGTGAGCAAACTGCGGGAAGACAGAGATAACCACTGGCTGTTCGACCGGCAGCTCGAACAAAGCGCCTGTGAGCTGGCGCTGGGTTATATCGATGAGTCAGGCAACATAAAGACATCGGTTGTCGACCGCACTTTTGTCTACCAGGGGAAGCGCTGGGTCGTGGACTACAAGTTGTCCGAGCCGGGGGACGGAGAATCGCTGGAGGCGTTTCTGATGGCTCAGCAGAGCCGTTATCGCCCCCAACTGCAGCACTATGCCGAGCTGTTTCGCAAGCAACAGGACCACCCGGTTGTTATGGCGCTCTATTTCCCGCTGTTGCCCCGGTTGCACATTCTGAGGTGACGGACATTTGTTGTCTTGGTTCGCACGTTATCAAACATCATCTGCAATAGACTCCAACAAGGGGTTACAGGCGGCAACGTGCCAGTAGCGGAATTTTCTGGCCTTAGTTTGGTGCCAGCATCTCGCGGCCATCTGCGGACAGTGTTCGGGACTCGCTGTGAACCCATCCATGGGAGCTCCGCGTCGACATCCCTGTCGACGAGGGTCCCAAACACTGTCCCCAGACGCCCGCTTACGTGGGTGCTACTTGTGACGCCGTGAGTCCCGACAGGGGAG
>JANQKW010000283.1 GCA_028280905.1 Porticoccaceae bacterium | reverse complement strand
GTCCCGCCAGGGGAGGTTTATCCGAGACCAATCAGGCCGTGCTTTAAGTTTGCCAAATTGTCGGGGGTGTCGCGAGGACTGTTTGAGCGACAGCGAGTTCCCGCAGCGCCGGCAATTTTGCAAACTTAACGGCCGGTCACGGATAAACCTCCCCTGGCGGGACGGGACACTGGTACCAACACAAAAGGTCCGCTATTGACACAAAAAAGGCTAACAGTAGGTGTGCTTATAGGGCAGTATCTACCTGCACGGCAAAAAGCTATAATTCCGCTCCATTTTTAAGGACTAGCCTGAGCAAGAGCCTATTTAATGAGTGAAGACAGTAAACCTCTCAACTTTATCGAACAAATCATCGAGGATGACCTGGAGCAGCGCAGGGTAACCAAAGTCGTTACCCGCTTTCCGCCGGAGCCCAACGGCTACCTGCATATCGGCCACGCCAAGTCGATCTGCCTGAATTTCGGGCTGGCTCGAAAATATGAGGGCGCTTGCAACCTTCGCTTTGACGACACCAATCCCGAAAAAGAAGAAGACGAATTCGTCAGCGCCATTATTCGGGACGTAAAGTGGCTGGGCTTTAATTGGGACGGCGAAGTCCGCTACGCGTCGGATTACTTTCAGCAGCTGTATGACTGGGCCGTTTACCTGATTGAGCAGGACAAGGCATATGTCTGTGAGCTGAGCGCCGAGCAAATACGTGAATACCGGGGAACCCTCACCGAGCCGGGAACCGATAGCCCGTATCGAAAGCGGCCGGCCGAGGAAAGCCTGGCGCTGCTGGAGAGCATGCGCAAAGGCGAAGTGGCGGAAGGCGCGATGACGCTGCGGGCCAAAATTGATATGGCGTCGCCCAATATTAATCTTCGCGACCCGGTGTTATACAGAATCAAACGCGTGCCTCACCATCGCACCGGCGATACCTGGAGCATTTATCCCTCCTACGATTTTGCCCATGGCCAGGAGGATGCAATTGAAGGGGTCACCCATTCCATCTGCACCCTGGAGTTTGCCGCCAATCGGCCGCTGTACGATTGGTTTGTCGAAAACCTCCCTGTGCCATCAACACCTCGCCAGTATGAATTTGGCCGGTTGAACCTCAACTACACGGTTACCAGCAAACGCAAGCTTAAGCAGTTGGTAGACGACGGTGTTGTCGAAGGGTGGGATGACCCGCGGATGCCCACCCTGGCGGGCATGCGTCGTCGCGGCTACACGCCTGCGGCCATCCGCAATTTTTGCGACAGCCTGGCGGTGGCGAAAACCGATGGCGTGGTGGACATGGCGCAACTGGAGTATTTTATTCGCGACGATTTGAACAGAAATGCGCCCAGGGCGATGGTAGTATTGAAGCCGTTAAAAGTGGTTATTGATAATCTGCCCGAAGCGCATGTTGAACAGTTGCCGGCTCCCGCCCATCCTGAGCGAGACCTGGGTGAACGCACCTTGCCTTTCACCCGTGAAATTTATATCGACGCCGACGACTTTAAAGAAGCTTACAGCAAACAATTCAAGAAAAAACTGAGCCCCGGCAAACGTGTTCGGCTGCGCAATGGCTATGTGATAGAGGCCAGTGATTACCTTAAGGACGAACAGGGTAATATTGTTCAGGTCAACGCAACCCTGGTGCCCGATACGCTCGGCAAGGATCCGGCGGACGATATAAAACCAAAAGGCGTGGTGCACTGGGTTTCGGCATCCTTGGGCAAACAGGCCACCGTGCGTTTATACGACAGGCTGTTTAGTCACCCGGCCCCGGACCGCGGAGAGGGAGAGTTCCTGGAGTATGTGAACGCCGAATCGCTGGTGGTGCGGGAAGGCTGTTGGATAGAGCCGGGCCTGGCAAGCGCCGAGCCGGGCGCGCATTATCAGTTTGAGCGGGAAGGCTACTTCTGCCGCGACAACCGGGAATCCGGGCTGGTGTTCAACCGCACCATCGAGTTGCGAGACAGCTGGTCGAAACAGACCCCAGGAAAGCAAAACTGACTATGGCATTACAGATTTACAACACCCTTACCAAGCGTAAAGAAATCTTCAAGCCGATCAAGCCCGGCAAAATCAGTATGTACGTCTGTGGTATGACGGTTTACGACTATTGTCACATCGGCCACGCCAGGACCACGATGGTCGGCTTTGACATGATTACCCGCTATCTGCGCGCCCAGGGCTGGGACGTCACCTACGTGCGCAATATCACCGATATTGACGACAAAATTCTCAAGCGCGCCGAGGAAAACGGGGAGCCTTTTACGGAATTGACCGAGCGTATGATCAAGGCCATGCACGAGGACGCCGAAGCGCTAGGCAATCTGCCGCCTGATCTGGAGCCGAGAGCCACCGAGCATATCGACGATATTATCGATATGACCCAGACGTTAGTCGATAACCACTATGCTTATGTGGCGGACAACAATGACGTTTATTACCGGGTCGGCCGATTTGCCGAATACGGCAAGCTAAGCGGTAAGGTTCCCGAAGATTTGTTGGCGGGCGCCCGCGTTGAAGTGGGAGAGGCCAAGGAGGATCCGAGGGATTTTGCACTGTGGAAAGCCGCCGCGGAAGATGAAGTCAGTTGGGATTCGCCCTGGGGAAAAGGCCGGCCCGGGTGGCACATAGAGTGTTCCGCCATGTCGACCTGCTGCCTCGGTGAAAATTTTGACATTCACGGCGGCGGACCGGACCTGGTTTTTCCGCACCACGAAAACGAGATCGCCCAGAGTGAGGCCGCGACCGGCAAGCGTTATGTGAATTACTGGATGCATGCCGGTGCGGTTAGGGTCGATGACGAAAAGATGTCCAAATCGCTTGGTAATTTTTTCACCATTCGAGAGGTGTTGGAAAAATACCAGCCGGAGGTGGTGCGATTCTTTTTGTTGTCCAGCCACTACCGCAGCCCGATTAACTATTCCGAAGATAACCTGATGGAGGCGAAAAACGGCCTGGAGCGTTTTTACGCCGCGCTGCGGCCTTTTGCCGGCGTGCCGGCGCAGCCGCTCGATGCACTGAAAAAGACCACCTGGTTCGCGCGGTTTGCGGAGGCTATGGACGATGACTTTAACAGCCGCGAGGCCATTGCGGTGATGTACGATCTGGTCAGGGAGTTAAACACGGCGGCTAAAGATGACGCCGCGGCGGCGCCTGAGTTGGCCGGGACTTTAAAGGGGCTGGGTGCGGTGATGGGAATATTGCAAACCGAGCCGGAGCAGTTCTTCAAAGGCGATAGCGTTGTTGGCTTGAGTGAGGATGAAATCGAAGCATTGATTGCCGAGCGAGCTGAGGCCAAGTTGGCCAAAAATTATGCGCGTTCCGATGAAATCCGCGACTACCTAAAGCAGCAGGGTATTGTTCTCGAAGACGCGCGCGAAGGGACCCTTTGGCGCAGAGAATAGGCGTAGGGAATAAAGCAGCGCATGACCGGGAAAATCAAGGGTATTGTTTTTGACCACGACGGGACGCTAATCAACACTGAGCAGCTGCACTATGAATGCTGGCGCGAACTGTTGCTGGATTACAGCGTCGATTTCACGCTCGACGAATATATAGATGAACACAACGGCGTATCCACCACCCGCAACGCCGAAATTCTGATTCACACCTATGGGTTAGATATCTCCGTAGCCAAGCTCTGCGAGACCAAGCAGCAATTGACACACCAGCGCTTTGCCGCCGCGCCGAGTCCGTTAATGCCGTTTGCCGAACAAACGGTGGCGCGTTGTCACCGGGACGGTTACGCGCTGGCAATTGCCACCGGGGCCGGTCAAAAGGAAATCCGGATGACCATGAATGCCTACCCGTTGCGCCGGTATTTCAACGCAATCGCAACCTGCGACCAGGTTGCTCGCGGCAAGCCGGCCCCGGACGTCTACTTGTTGGCCTGTGAGCTGCTGGGGCTGGCTCCCGAAGCGTGTATTGCGGTGGAAGATACACAGGCGGGAATCAGCGCCGCGAAAAGCGCGGGAATAACCTGCTTTGCCGTGCGCAGCGTTTTCACCAGCGATGAAGGTTTGTCCCGCGCGGATCGAGTATGCCGGGACCTGGATGAGGTTTATCGCCTGATTAACGGATTGAGGTAGCGAAGAATGGGGTGGCTGACGGGGATCGAACCCGCGACCACAGGAATCACAATCCTGAGCTCTACCAACTGAGCTACAGCCACCACTGCAGATATACTATTAACCTAGCAACTCAATAGGTCGTCGTGACCTATTGAGTTGTCGCCCGTGAAATACCGCTAAGATATGTCAATCTTCTTGTATTTCACGGGCTCGCGCTGGCTACGCCAGCGGCGATACATCCATGTATCGCGTTATTAACCCACTATTTTATACTTCGGGGTTAATAACCTGAAACCATACCGTCCGGTTGCGCTTTTTCCGCTGGCCGACAATCCAACGGGCATCATACAAAATGGCGCGCCCGGCAGGATTCGAACCTGCGACCCACGGCTTAGAAGGCCGTTGCTCTATCCAGCTGAGCTACGGGCGCAACACAGATAACCCTGACAGATCGTGCGCAATAAAACAATGGTCGGGGAAGAGGGATTCGAACCCCCGACATCCTGCTCCCAAAGCAGGCGCGCTACCAGACTGCGCTATTCCCCGATAATGTCTTTCGACCCTTGTTTCAAGAGCTGCGCATAATACTGGCGCGAACCTATTTCGTCAATTCAGGAATCCGGCACCTGCGCCGGCGCCAAGCTCCTGCGAGCAGCCTTGTCGCTGGAATTTGACAACCTGATACGCCGGCAAACTCGGCTTGTCGAAGCCCAGCCTAAATGAGAGAATTCCGGGCCTGTCAAATTCACCTGGGGAACAGTGTTCAGTGGCCGCATTAATTCTCGATGGCAAGGCTATCGCTCAGCAAACGGAAGCCAAATTGAGCGAGCGTGTTGCCCGTTTAAAGCAGCAAAGCGGCGGTCAGGCGCCGATACTGGCGACTATTTTAGTAGGCGGTGACCCGGCTTCGGCCACCTATGTGCGCATGAAACAAAATGCCTGCGGTAGGGTGGGTATGGACTCAATCGCGGTTGAGATGCCGGAGCAGACAACCACCGAGGAGTTGCTCGGCAAAATTAATGAACTGAACGCCAATCCCAATTGCCACGGCATACTGCTGCAACACCCCGTCCCCGAGCAGATTGATGAACGCGCCTGCTTTGATGCCATCGCTCTGGCGAAAGACGTGGACGGTGTAACCTGTCTGGGCTTTGGGCGAATGGCCATGGCCGAGAACGCCTATGGTTCCGCCACGCCCCAGGGTATTATGCGGCTGCTGGATGCCTATGAAATTCCGCTACAGGGAAAGCATGCAGTGGTTGTCGGGCGCAGTCCCATTCTGGGCAAACCCATGGCGATGATGTTATTAAACGCCAATGCCACAGTGACGATTTGCCACTCCCGAACCGAAAATCTGCCGGCCCTTATCGGCCAGGCAGACCTGGTGGTGGGCGCTGTGGGTAAGCCGGAATTTATCAAAGCGTCATGGATAAAAGACGGCGCGGTGGTTGTGGATGCGGGATATCACCCGGGCGGTGTCGGTGATATAGAACTCGGCCCGCTTCACGGGCGAGTTTCGGCACTGACTCCGGTGCCAGGTGGCGTGGGGCCCATGACCATCAATACGCTTAT
>JANQKW010000198.1 GCA_028280905.1 Porticoccaceae bacterium | reverse complement strand
CGCCTTGGGGGCAAAACCGTATTCTGGACGGCATGCGATAAAACAAGACCAGACAATCCCGTTACTGGTCGATATTCAACCCCAGTTTTCTGGCTCTGCGCTTCCAGAGGTTTCGCGCCAGTTTTCGCATATCGACAGACTTGTCCCCTTCGTCGACAATTTCCAGCCCCAGCAGCGTTTCCAGTATATCTTCCAGGGTAATAATGCCCTGAACGGTGCCATACTCATCCACTACCAACATGATTTGCGCGCGCTGTCTAAGCATTTCGTTGAACGCCTGGGTGAGTGAAACCGTGTTTAATAACGCCGCTATATCCCGGCAATAATTGCTCACCGTATTTTCGCTGTTGCCCCTGGCCTGGGCCAACAGCAGATCGTTTCGCAACACGAAACCGACAATATTGTCCGGGTTATCCCGGTAAACCGGTATCCGGGAAAAGCGAACCTGGTCATCCCTGTGAAAATAGGTTTCGACGGTGGTTTTCTCTGACAGGGAAAACACAACGGTACGAGGCGTCATGGCGTCAGTCACACGGGTGTCGTGCAGCAACAGCAAATTTTTCAGGGTGGTCAACTCCTGCTGTGCTAACTGCCCCTCCTCCGCGCTGAGTTCCGCCATGACCGCAAACTCCTTGCGGTTGAATCCCTTTAATGCCGGGCCTTCGGTAAGACCGCCGGTGAGCATTTCGGAAAGTTTCACAAAAGGGTATAGCACCAGGATCAGCCCTTTCAGGCAATACGCCGTTGCCGGCGCCAGCTGACGCCAGTAGTGCGCTCCCAGGGTTTTAGGAATAATTTCGGAAAATATCAGAATCAGCAGCGTCAGCACCGCAGATGCCGCACCGACATAGGCATTGCCGAACACCTGAGCGGCCTGCGCGCCGGCGCCCACCGCGCCAACCGTATGGGCGATGGTGTTTAGGGTAAGTATGGCTGCCAGCGGTTTGTTGATGTCATCCTTGAGTTTGCGAAGCATGTCGCCGGAGGCTTTGCCCTGCTGTTCCAGGAGCGCAATATAGGCATTGGTCACACTGAGAATAACGGCCTCGGCGATGGAACATAGAAAGGAAAATCCCAACGCGATAAAAACATATAGAAGAAGAAGCAGCATTGCCGTTACTTAAAACTGTGTTCTGTCGTCGGGAACGCGCCCGACCTGACCTGATCCGCGTAGCTCCGCAACGCCTGTTGAATGCTGCCGGTTTCCGCAAGAAAATTTTTGGTGAACTTTGGCTGTCGAGGCGAGATGCCGAGCATATCGTAGATAACCAGCACCTGGGCATCTGTGTAGGGGCCGGCGCCAATACCTATTACCGGAATCTCCAGCGCCTCGGATATGCGTTTGGCCAACGGCGTAGGTACACATTCAAGCACCAGCATATCGGCGCCGGCATCTTCCAGTATTCTTGCATCCGTATAGATTTGCTCGGCGGCATCCTCGTCTTTTCCCTGTACCCGGTAGCCGCCCATTTTGTTCACCGACTGAGGGGTTAAACCCAGATGCCCGCATACCGGCACACCGCGCTCCGCCAGCATAGCCACCGTATCTTCCAGCCACACGCCGCCTTCCAACTTCACCACATGGGCGCCGGCCTGCATGAGCAAAGCGGCATTTTCCATGGCCTGTTCCTCGATGGCGTAAGCCATAAAGGGTAAATCGGCGACAATCAGCGATTTGCTGTTTCCCCGGCAAGCCGCCTGCGTGTGATAAATCATATCCTCCATGGTCACCGGCACCGTGCTGCCCTGCCCCTGAATCACGTCGCCCAGGGAATCTCCCACCAGTAATACTTCGATACCGGCAGCTTCGACAACGCTGGCAAAGGATGCGTCGTAGCTGGTGATAACGGGAAACTTTTCCCCCTGACTTTTCATGGCTTTTAGCGTATTGATGGTTACGGATTTCATAGACCCATCCTTAAAGGTAAGCTGGAGGAAACAATCCTATAAGGTCAAGCGGGGATTGTAGTAGTGGCGACCGGACTTGATATTTAACAAGCTCTCCACCAGGTCGAAGTAGTCATTGTCATTGTTGACCAGATCAATCTCTGTCGCGTTGACAATCAGCAGCGGCGCATCGTCGTAATAATAAAAAAACTGGGTGTAGGCGTCATTAAGTCTGCTGAGATAGTCGTACTGAATCTTCCGTTCCGTTGGAACGCCGCGGCGTTGTATGCGCTCCATCAACACCTCCGTGGGCGCCTGCAAATACAACACCAGGTCGGGCACCGGTGCGTCAATTGTCAACTGCTGGTAGACATTTTGATATAACCTCAGTTCGTCGTCGTCCAGCGTCACGCTGGCAAACAAAGGGTCTTTATCAATCAGGAAATCGGCGACTCGCAGCGGCTGGAAAATATCGCCCTGCCGAAGCTCCTCGAGCTGATTTACTCGCTGGAATAGGAAGTGAAGCTGCACCGGCAGCGCTGCACTTCGTTGATCTTCATAAAAACGGTCGAGAAACGGGTTTTGCTCCGGCTGTTCCAGCAGCATTTCATAGTTAAAGCTGCTGGCCAGTCGCTTGGTGAGGCTGGTTTTACCGACACCGATCGGGCCTTCCACCGCAATGAAGCGCGGCAACTCCGCATGGTCAATCTTTACCGCTATGTCGTTAGCCAGTGCTTCCACGTATATCTCCAACTGAGAGGCGAACAATACCGTCTGACGAGGTATTTTCCAATAGGTTGGTGATGGAAATACCATCCGGCATGACTAAATCAGGGGCCAGTTCGGCCAGCGGGTAGAGCACAAAAGCGCGCTCGGTCATCCGCGGATGGGGGATTTGCAGAATCGGCGTGCAAATCGTTTGTTGGCCATAGAGTAGAATATCCAGATCCAGTGTCCTGGGACCCCAGCGCTGTCGCCGCTCCCTGCCATGGTGACATTCAATTGCCTGCAACGTCGCCAGCAGACTTTCAGCAGTCAGGGTTGTGTCTATTTCGATAACGCCGTTAAGGTAATCGTCCTGCCCACCCGGACCTAGTGGCGCAGTGCGGTACCAGGAAGAGCGGCCGCGCAACTCGCAATCGGCGCGACTGCTGATATCCGCAACCGCCGCGTTAAGCTGCCGCAGCGGTTTCCCGAGGTTAGCGCCCAACGCGATGTAAGCTAACGTCATGTCTGCTGTAGGGTTCGCGGCCGCCTTTTGCGGCGCTTGCGGCGAGGCCTATCGTTTAACGCGGCAACCATCTTCTGACGCTTACCGCTATCGGCTTCCTGGTATCGGGTCCACCACTCGCCAAGCCCGGGACTGATTTCACCCGCCTCCTCGCGCAACAGCAGGAAATCATAGCCGGCGCGAAAGCGCGACATCTCGAGCAGTCTTTCCGCTCGCTTGCCGGAGCGGCGCCGCAACCGCAATTGCATATCCCAAATCTCCCGCATTCCCAGGGAGAAGCGGCGCGGAATGCTAATCGATTCGCACTGCTCCGCTATGACTTCGCCGGCGGCCCGCTGCAACGCATAGGGGGGTGAATCACCCAGTTGCCGGTAGCTGTCTGAACGACGATAGACCACTGGCCAGAGTATTGCAGCGAGAAGAAATGCCGGCGTTACGCCCTTGTCATTCCTTATTCGCTTGTCGGTGTTTACCAGCGCCAATTCAATAAAACGCTGGTCAGAGGGATCATTGTCCGCCAACTGCCTGGCGGTTAACGAGAATAAGGGTTCAAACAAACCACAGTCCTGTAGGGCGTTGTAGGTGGCAAGCGCTTGACCCGATAAAAACAACTTAAGGACTTCATCAAATAACCGGGCGGGAGGAATCTCCTGCAGCAAGTGCTTTAGCTCAGCGATCGGCTCGGCCGTTCTGGGCTCGATGGAAAACCCCAGTTTTGCCGAAAATCTAACGGCCCGCAACATCCTGACCGGGTCTTCCCGATAACGCTCTCTGGCGTCTCCGATAATCCGGACTTCCCCCCTGTCAATAGCGGCAACGCCGTTGGCATAGTCGTAAATCGTGTTGTCCCGCGGGTGATAGTAGAGTGCGTTCATGGTGAAGTCGCGCCGCAGGGCGTCTTCTTCGATATTGCCGAAGGTGTTGTCGCGGAGCAATAAACCCTGGTCCGACTGGCTCGCCTCGTGCCGTCCGTCGCCTGTGCTATGAGGCGCCCGGAATGTAGTGACTTCTATGACCTCCGGACCCATGCGAACGTGAACGATTCTAAACCGCCTGCCCACTATTCGCGACCGCCTGAACAGCTGCCGAACTTGCTCGGGCGTCGCATCGGTGGCCACGTCAAAATCTTTCGGGTGTTCACCCAGCAACAAGTCTCTTACACAACCGCCGACCACGAAAGCCTGGAAGCCGGCCTTTTCCAGAACGTCCACTATCTTCCGCGCGCCTCGGCTGATATCGCCGGGCGAGATCGGATGCTCATCCGGTCCGATAACCTGAAGACGCGGTCGGTCGGCGGGCTTTCGAAATAAGTGCTTAAAGGTTTTTAACATCCGGTTTTGTGACAGCTACATCGGGGCACGCAGTGTAGCACAAGACAGGAGAGAGCCATTGATCGGCAATCGAAAAGGGGAAGCCGAAGCTTCCCCTCTCGATATAAGCTAACAGTAAAGGGCCTAACCCCCCATTATTAACCGGTTAGCAATCCATCCATAATTTATTTTTATTGTTTATTGTTGTTATCTTGTCGAGTGGTTATTGTTATATTGAGATACTGGCCCCGCCTATTGGGCTGATGAATAGCACAGGGCGTGCCAAAATTCCCATTTCTTTATAAATCAGTGTGTTAGCAAAAAATCGGCTTGAAAACGTCCTCTCGTACCGCACCAATTTGTTACCTTTCAACATACCAATGAAGAAATTGGTAACACCTGAGCGTGTTTATCCAAACGCCGTATTGACCTTTCTTTTGCGGGGAATGCCCAGTTTTTGCCGGCGCTCCCAAAGGCATTTTCGGCTAATCCCAAGCTTTCTCG
The DNA here is from genome assembly GCA_028280905.1 of Porticoccaceae bacterium. Classification (GTDB taxonomy): domain Bacteria; phylum Pseudomonadota; class Gammaproteobacteria; order Pseudomonadales; family Porticoccaceae; genus JANQKW01. The sequence continues at coordinate 9,781 of JANQKW010000198.1, read as the reverse complement.
CCAATTCGGTTTCGCTCATGGCATGTTGGTTTTCTATCACGAAACGGGTGAAATAATCTTCGAGGGAAAGCCCTTCGGGCGGTTCCTGGTGGCCTTTTTTAGCCGGGGTTTCAAGCGGTGTTTCCGGGACTTGTTCTATTTCCATCAGCGACAGGTTAATACCCAGCAGGTCGTGGGTGACCTGCTCTCCTTCATCACACAGTATCGCGGCTCGCTGAATGGCGTTTTCCAGTTCACGTATGTTGCCGGGCCAAGGGTAGGTTGTGATTGCCTGAATAGTGTCCGGGGCCAGGGTGAAGGTGGCTTTGCCCAGCTGATGACAAAATTTCTCGATTAGCTGGTCGGTAATCTGGAGTATGTCCTGGCCGCGTTTCCTAAGCGGCGGTATATTGAGGTTGACAACATTGATCCGATAAAACAGGTCCTCCCTGAACTTGCCCTCCTTGCACAGTTTTTCCAGATTTCGGTGGGTAGCGGCCACCAGTCGCAGATCAACCCTGCGGGAGTGGACGGAGCCGATAGGCCTCACCTCCCCCTCCTGCAAAACCCTTAACAATCTCGCCTGGGCCTCCAGCGGCAGTTCACCCACTTCATCGAGAAACAGGGTTCCGCCATCGGCTGCGGCAACCAGTCCGGTGCGGGCTTCAGCAGCGCCGGTAAAGGCGCCTTTTTCATGCCCGAACAACTCAGCTTCTATTAGCGTTTCCGGTATCGCCGCGCAATTCACGCAGATAATCGGCTTGCGCGACCGCTGGCTCTCGGCATGGATAGCCTTGGCCGCCAACTCCTTTCCGGTTCCCGTCTCACCATAGATCAGCACAGTGGCATCTGTCTTCGCCACCTTGTGAATAACGTTGAACACGCCTTTCATCACCTGACTGGAACCTATCATGCCGCGGCTGGCGTGCGTCGGCGAACTGAATGCCTTGGCCGGCACGCGTTTGGCAAAAATTCGTGAAATTGTCGCCAGCATCTCCTCCTGGTCAAAGGGCTTGGCAATGTAGTCCACCGCGCCCATTCGCATCGTATCCACGGCGGAACGCAAGCTGGCGTAGCTGGTCATGATCAGCACCGGGATGTCGCCCGCCAACTTGATCAGGTCGGTGCCGGGCGCGCCGGGCAAACGCAAGTCACTAATAATCAGGGAGAAGTCGTCGAGCTTATACCGATCAAGCGCGTCCTTTATATTGTGCGCCAAACTGGTTTCGTAACTGTTGCGCTGTAACAACTTGCCCAGCGAATTTCGAATGATATCTTCGTCTTCTACGATAAGTATGCGGCTCATTGGTTTAAAACCTTTTCAACCATCGCGTATCAACCCGGCGTGTTTACTTATTTACTTACAGTTTAGGTCTCAGTTTTCCAGACGGCTAGTTTTACCTTGTTGGCTACCAGTTGCAAGTACTAATGGCAACTTAACCTCCATGCAATTCCCGCCGTCAAGACTCACCACTCTTATCTCTCCATTATGGTTGCGAATGATGTCGTACACAAGCGATAGGCCTAAACCTGTTCCTTCCCCGGTATCCTTGGTGGTAAAAAAGGGTTCGAAAACCTTGTCCCGAATCGCCTCCGGAATACCGTCGCCCTGATCGATAACTCGAGCGATGACACTTTCATCTTGCTGCTCTACCGCTACTGACACCACGCCTTGTTCCGGACTCGCATCACTGGCGTTGGTCAACAAATTGAGAAACACCTGCGTCAACTGGTGCAGGTCGCCCTCAACCATTATATGGTCGTCGATATCGCTCGCGAAGGTTATGCCGTTGCGCTGTTGCAGGGTCAGCAAATTAATGGCTGACTTTACGGGCGCCTTGATCGGCAGGGATGTAAACTTGGCGTCGGCCTGGTCGCTGCGCCGGGAAAAACTGGTAAGTGAGCGCACGATATCCGTGATCCTGCCGGTCTGCTCCAGTATCATAGAGGCGGACTTCCGAACCTCTGAATCCTTCGCGTCGCGGCCAATATCCTGGGCAAGACACGCGATACCGGTAACCGGGTTGCCTATCTCATGGGCGACACCCGCCGCCAATCGCCCGACGGAAGCCAATCTCTCCGTATGAATCAACTCTCTATTTAACAGCAGCGGCTCGGTGATGTCTTCGGCCAGCAACACCTGGCTGCCGAGCAACTGCGAAGGTTCAATATCGATAACCGTTTTATAAAGGTTGCACCACTGCTCCCTGTCTTGGCGAGGTACTTTTAACGTGCTGCGGCGGGTATCGTCGCTCGCCGAAAAATCAGAGAGTAGCGTAGCCCAGGGCTCCGGTAACTGGCGCAGCAAGGCGCCGTTGGTTTTGTCGCCGGACACGCCGGTAATCGACTCCATGGCATTGTTCCAAAAAAGCACTTCGCCATCGGTATCGAGTGAGCAGACACCCACCGGTAAATTTTCCAGTGTTGTGCGGTGATGCAGTCTAAGTCGATTCAATTCGGCGGAGAGACCGGACAGTTGGCCACTGCTGTTCGGCAACAGGCGTTCAAAAATCAACAGGTCGTCCGGCTCTTTACCACCCGACAACAGCGGGATGGTTCTCTCTACTATGCTCTGGCCTGCGTATACCCCTATTTGGCTACACAGGTTCGCCATAAGCCTATCCCTTACCACACGAATTGCCTGGGGCCGGGTTTCACTGGGATTCAATTGCAACTCACGGACAATTTTTGCTATTTCCTCGCGGGCCACCTCCGCGCCCAACACACTGCTTAATCTCCTCTCCACTTCAGTCAGAGAGCACTCCTGTATATCGACACGCTGCGGCAAGGGCACGCTGTCGACCAGGCATTCGTCTGCATACCTTTTTTCCTCCTGATCGGTTTTTGTAAAAAGCGACACTATCAGGCAGGTCGCGAAGTTTAGAAACAGAATTTCATAGAGCATGTGGTGCCATCCCTCCACACCCACGCTTATGGCGCCCAGGCCGGGAATCACCATATCCCAGTTACCGATGAACAATGGCAAAAACAGGGTTGCTGTCCAAGCCGTCAAACCAACCGCCAGACCGGCGGTCACCCCCTTGCGGTTAATTCTGGAAAAATAAAAGGTCGCCAACAGCGCCGGGGAAAGCTGCACCACACCGACAAACGAAACTAACACCATATCGGTTAAGCTTTGCGACCTCAGTAGCAAGGCAGCACCGACTGAAACAACCAGCACGCCTGCAGCGGCGATTCTTTTCCGACTTCTCAGCCACCTGTAGAGGTTTTTTTGGGTAAAGTCCTGTTGGTGGGGTTGGAAAATGGTATTGACTATCGACTCGCTCAAGGCCACCGACAAGCAGGTAAATCCACCGGCGGCCGCTGCCAATGCGCCGGCGATGGCAATGACCGAGATTACCGGAAGATCCAAAAGACCCGGCAACACCGCCCCATAGAGCTGCAGTGGAATTTCCCCCTCTACCGCCAACCCCGACCACACCAAAGGAAACACCGGAACGCTAGCCAAAAACAACAGCAACGGGAACAACCAGGACGAATACCGCATATCCTGATACGTGCTACTCTTCGCCCGCAAACTGAATAACTGCGGTAACACCATGCTGGCAAGAAAAAACAGCGTGATTAGCGCATAGCCTTTTTCATAGCGTTGTACGACTTGGTTTTGCCCGGTACTCTCCGCCCACCGAGACAAACCCTGTACCCCGTTGAACACCTCATATACCAGCGCCACTGTCGTGACCGCCAGGGCAATCAACGCGAATAGCGACAGAAATGACAAGGTTGCCAGAAAAACGCCCTGGGTCTTGGTGCTTTTGCCTTCATGCCAGCTAATCCACAGGGATGCGCCACCCACCGCCGCGGCGGCAAACAGCGTTGTGGTTAGCCTGTCTTGAATGCCCGCGTATTCATCGAAGATAAATGCAATCGCAATTATCTGCGCCATGGCGAATGGCAGTAACGTCAGTGCGGCGCCAACGCTGGCCAGCTTGCCAAACCAAATACTCCGGAATCGATAGACCAAAATGTCGGCGATCCCCGCAAACCGGCGGGTCCTCGCCAGGATCTGAATAGGTGCGAGAATAACCGGCACCAACAAGTAAATCACGCCAAAGGCAAACATCGCCAACACCACGCCCATTCCATAACGACCGCCCATTTCAACGGCAACGGCAAATGGAATAACGCCCAGCATAGAGAGCAGCGCCAGGTTATGTGTCAGGGGAAAGGCGGTTAATCGTGAGGTTATCCGTTCCCTTGCAAGTACGGCTCTAACACCCATGAAGAGTATCAGTAGCACTAATAACGCCAGCAGTATTTCAATGCTTGCCGGGTTCATAGTAACTCTTGTGCCGCTGCCATAACCAAACCCCGGTTATCACCAGCAGCCAAAGTTGATAGGGCCTGTACCAAGCGCCGCCGGAATTGTTCACCCAGTAAAACGCCAGTGGAAAAATGACGCAGAATATCAGCAGCAAGGATATGACGAATCGGTAATTGAGCATCGGCCGGTACGTGTATAAACACCAGGTAATTTACAACAATACGGGAAGTTGCTCGGCGATAGCAAGCTTCTCGGGCGACAGCTCGCACCGGTAAGCCAACACCTCGACACCCACAGCCGCCGCATCGCGTAACGCCGCGCCATATTCCGGATCTATATGATCCGCCGGCGCCACTGCCTGGACTCCCGAATGCTGCACACAGAACACCAATGCCGCCCGGTTGTCGGCTGCTGACATGGCACTGAGTTCGCGCAGGTGCTTGACTCCTCGCGTGGTGCGGGCATCGGGAAACAGCAACAGGCCATCGGTTTGGTTCGCCAACCCGTTATCCGCCTCCAGGGTGACATTTTTAACTTCCACATAGCAAGGCATTGCCGCGGGTTGCTCCGGGCTGTCTAGCAACAAATCGATACGGCTGTTTTCCAGCCCGTAACGCACCTCTCTGCGCAATCGGGAATAACCCTGTAAAGGTGCAATGACGCCGTTCAGTACCGCCTCCTCCACCAGCTGATTGGGCCTGCTGGTATTGACGCCCGCTATGTATCCCTTTTCCGTGGTCACAAGCTCCAGCGTTCCGGGCAGCTTGCGCTTCGGGTTATCGGAGCGCGAATACCAGCAGGGGCTTCCGGCAACCAGGCAATTTTTCATAGAGCCGGTATTGGGGCAATGCAGGGTTAACCGCTCGCCATCGCCTGTGTCTATATCCGCGAAAAAGCGTTTGTATCGCTTGACAAAAACGCCCTGTTGCAAAGGAGGATCTAAAATCATATACAGTCGTTCATTATTGTTAACCCAGGCACCGCGGCGGCAACCAAAAATAAATCTTTTAAATCAACTACCTGCATCGATTTATCACCACCCAATTGGCAAACCAATCACCGATTGACGACGGGTTTACCGTTCGGTAACCCGCAATTATCTACGTATAAATTATTATTATCACCCCATTTACCCTTGAAAAATTACCTGGGTGGCACTATAAAGCCGTCTTTGTAGTCATATGCTAGAAGTGAGAACAACCATGCCGAGAAAAGCCGCAAAAGCTGCACAAGCTGCAAACACCTCAGTAGCGTCGCTGTTTGGCTTCGAGCCCTATGTTGAGAAAAAGGGTGAGGAGTACATGAACGAGAATCAGCGAGCCCACTTCACCGAGCTGTTACGCGCCTGGAAACAGCAATTGATGGAAGAGGTAGATCGCACGGTGTCTCACATGAAAGACGAGGCCGCCAATTTCCCCGACCCCGCAGACCGCGCGACCCAGGAAGAAGAGTTCAGCCTTGAGCTGCGAACCCGAGACCGGGAACGCAAGCTGATCAAAAAAATTGACAGCACAATCGAGCGCATCAAGACAGACGAATACGGCTTCTGCGATCAGTGTGGCGTCGAAATCGGCATTCGCCGCCTGGAGGCGCGCCCGACCGCAAACCTGTGCGTCGACTGCAAAACCCTGGATGAAATTAAGGAAAAACAAATTACCGGCGGCTAATATTCCGCCATGTCCAGGGCTTATTTGGGAAGATTCGCACCCTCGCCCACCGGCCCACTCCATTTTGGTTCCCTAGCAAGCGCCGTTATCAGCTACCTGGATGCCCGCGCTAACCAGGGCCGCTGGCTGGTCAGGGTGGAGGATATTGACCCACCGAGGGAAATGCCGGGGGCCGCGGCGATTATCCTTACTCAACTGGAAAAGCACGGGCTGACCTGGGACGGCGAGGTGTTGTACCAGAGTTCCCGCCTTGCAGCCTATCGGGAAGCCCTCGATTCACTTAACGCGCAACAACGCCTCTACCCGTGTACCTGCAGCCGACAAGATCTGAAACAGCGCCACGGCAAGCATGGTCCCGCCTGCCGCGAGCCATGGGAGCAACCGGCTACAGATCACGCATGGCGCGTCAATATCGGAGAAACCGCTTCAATCGAATTTGAAGACTGCCTGCAGGGACATTATCACCAAAACATGCAAGATGATGTCGGTGACTTTATACTGCTGCGCAGAGACGGCTTAGTTGCCTACCAACTGGCGGTAACCGTCGATGACTGGCATCAGGGTATTACCCATGTGATACGCGGCCTTGACTTGCAGGATTCAACACCGCGGCAAATTTTTTTGCAGCGACTGCTGGGCTTTCCAACCCCCACTTACGGACATTCTCCGATCGCCGTTAATCGCGCCGGCGACAAACTCAGCAAGCAAAGCCACGCACCGCCGGTTCGCAATGAACTGGCCGAGCAGAACATCACCTCGGTGCTGAAATGGCTGCGGCTACCGCCCCCGGATGAATTGACTAACTCGCCATGCGCCGAGCAGTTGTTCTGGGCGCAGCAGCATTGGTCACGGCAATTGCTGCGCGGCTTCACCAGCGCGCCAGCGCCGGCTTAGCTGTCAGGCAAAATCTGGTCTACAATTTTGGTTACCGTAACGCACCACCTTTAGCTATCGACAATGGAGAACCGTTATGTCTCTTCGCATAGGGGACGAAGCCCCCGATTTCACCGCAGAAACGACTGAAGGCACCATCAACTTTCATCAGTGGATTGGCGATGGTTGGGCCATCCTATTTTCCCACCCAAAGGATTTCACGCCGGTCTGCACCACGGAGCTGGGTTATATGGCAAAACTGAGGCCGGAGTTCGACAAGCGCAATTGCAAGATTATTGGTCTGAGCATCGACTCAGTCGACGACCACAATGCCTGGCTGAGCGATATTGAAGAAACGCAGGGCCAGGCAATCAACTACCCGCTGATTGGCGACACGGATCTTTCCATAGCCAAGCTCTACGACATGATCCACCCCAACGCCAGCGGCACCGCCAGCGAACGCAAAGCGCCCGACAATGCCACCATTCGTTCGGTTTTTGTTATTGGGCCCGATAAGAAAATCAAACTCACCATCACCTACCCGATGAGTACCGGCAGGAATTTTGATGAAGTGCTGCGGGTGCTCGATTCCTGCCAACTGACGGCAAAACACCAAGTCGCGACACCGGTAAACTGGAATCAGGGTGAAAATGTCATTATTGTGCCGGCGGTATCAGATGAAGCCGCAAGGGACAAATTCCCCGACGGCTGGGAGGCGCCCAAACCCTATTTGAGGATAGTGCCGCAGCCGGAATAACAGGCGCTATTCCGAAATATAGAGCTTACCGCTTTCAATCTTGTGGGGGATCGCCCGCAGCGATCTCCCGCTGCAGGGCCCTGCAACGCACAAACCCGTATCAATTTCAAACAGCGCGCCATGGGAAGCGCACTGCAGAAATTTCCCCTCGCGATCAAAAAACCTGTCGGGCAACCAGTTTAAAGGCGTGCCGGCGTGGGGGCATTGATTGACATAGACATACACCTGCCCGCGCCTGTGCACTGCAAAAACGCGGCTTTCGCCCAATGCGAATTCTTTACAGCCGAACTCGGGCAGCTCGCTGAGGCAACACAGGTAAGTATCTGTCATTCAGGCCGCTACGCAGCGTTGCGCAATGCCTCGATGCGTTGCTCAAGCGGCGGGTGTGTCATAAACAATTTGGACGCGTGTTGCTTCCAGCCCGAGGAAATGCCAAACGCCGTTAACGTATCCGGCATTTGGTTAGGCATGTGCGCCTGGGTTTCCGCTTGCAACCTCTGCAAAGCGCCTATCATCGCGCCCCTGCCCGCCAGGTGCGCGCCGGCCGCGTCTGCCCTGAACTCACGCCAGCGGGAAAACCACATTACAATGATGGAGGCCAATATACCCAACACAACCTGCAACACCACTACGATAACGAAATAGCCGATCCCGTGGCCGCGCTCGTTTTTAAACACCGCCCTGTCGATCACCGAACCGATAATTCGGGCGAAAAACATCACGAAAGTGTTCAATACACCCTGCACCAGTGTTAGTGTAATCATATCGCCATTGGCCACATGGCCTATCTCGTGCGCCAGCACCGCCCTCACTTCGTCTTTATCAAAGCGGTGCAATAAGCCCTCGCTAACCGCAACCAACGCTTTGTCCTTGTTCCAGCCGGTGGCGAATGCGTTCGACTGCTGGGCGGGGAAAATGCCCACTTCCGGCATACCTATGCCGGCCTTTTTGGCCAAATCGGCAACTGTCTCCAACAACCACCGTTCTTCCGGGGTTCTCGGCTGTTCAATAACCTGTGTGCCGCTGCTGGTCTTAGCGATAAACTTTGATGCCAGCAGCGAGATAAATGAGCCGGCAAAACCGAACAGGCCGCAGAACACCAATAATGAGGCCAGATTGGTGTACACGCCCTGCGACGCCAGATACTGTTCCAGCCCCAAAACCTGAAAAACAACCCCAAATAACACTAAAATAGCTATATTTGTGGCAAGAAATAAACCCACCCTTAACACAGTTTGTCTCCTTTAGGTTCTCAACAACGAATGACTGATTAATCTCTCTCCAGCCATTAAGATTTGTGCAAACTGTAAAAATTCAACCATTATGCACCACAGCACTTAACTTCAAACACTTTATTTGCAACCATGTAATCACTGTTCTACCTGAAAATTACGACAATGACACCAAACCGTTTTTTCCCTATAAACACCGTGGCAAGCGCTGCTGGAGGGCTGCTCGGGCTCGCCGCAGTATTGCTGCTGACGGCCTGCGCCTCGCTATCCCCTTCCTTTCAGGAGCCGCAGGTTAATCTGGTTAACATCACACCATTACCCGCCAATGGTCTTGAACAGCGTTTTTCGCTGGGCCTTAGAATTACCAACCCTAATAAAGCCACATTACCAATCGATGGCATTGCCTTCAATTTATCGCTTAAGGGCCATAAGGTGCTAAGCGGCGTGTCCCCCGATATCCCGGAAATTGGGGGCTATGACGAAGCCGAAGTGACTATTGAAGCCGCCACCAGTTTGCTGGGCGGCCTGCGAGTGCTGGGAGAACTGCTGGCGAACCCGGACAAACCCTTTGCCTATGAGCTGGAAACCCGCATCGACACCGGGTGGTGGCTGTCCCCCGTAACCGTCAGGGAATCGGGCAGTATTGCGGTAAACCAGGGGAAATAGGATGGGCTTTCTCAGGATACTGGTTTGTGCGGTGTTAGCAATGGTGGTGGTGCTGGGGGTTACGATGTTTCTGATATCGATTTTCGATCAGGAAGAATACGCGATACAAGTGATACCCATGGATACGGTATCGCCTGAAGAAAAATACTAAGCAAATACAAAGGCACTAAGTACTGGTTTGGTCGGTTTTGTGCCAATAGCGGGCCTTTTTCGTCTTGCATTGGTGTCATTTTTCCGCGGCCATCTGGGAACAGGTTTTGAGACTCGCTGTGAATACATCCCTGTAAGCTCCGCGTCGACTTCCCTGTCGACGAGGGTCTCA
>JANQKW010000197.1 GCA_028280905.1 Porticoccaceae bacterium | reverse complement strand
ACGTTTTTAGGTCGGAGCCAGGTTCCCGTCCCGCCAGGGGAGGTTTATCCGTGACCGGCCGTTAAGTTTGCCAAATTGCCGGCGCTGCGGTAACTCGCTATCGCCCAAACAGTCCTCGCGACACCCCCGACAATTTGGCAAACCCAAAACACGGCCTGATTGGTCCCGGATAAACCTCCCCTGGCGGGACTCAGGGCGTCACAGGTAGCAAGACGTAAGCGGGCGTCTGGGGACAGTGTTTGGGACCCTCGTCGACAGGGATGTCGACGCGGAGCGCCCATGGATGGGTTCACAGCGAGTCCCAAACACTGTCCCCAGATGTCCGCGGGATGCTGGCACCAAACCAAGACTAGAAACGTCCGCTATTGGCACAGATCCGCCAATAAACCGGCAACCTTTTAATCGATACTCCCTTATGGAATTCGTATCAACACGCCTAAATCGCTTTTACCTTTTGCTTATTGCAGCGTGCGCAGCGATAAACAGTCACCAACTTCCCCTGACGGGTGTCAAACTGCTTGTCTTTCCAGATTACCCACTTGTGAAACCCGTGTTGGCACAAACCTTTGCTTTTAGCGTTAGCTCGACTTGACTTGGGTTTTTTAAATGGAACAATATCGGCCATTGTTAGTGAGATTGCGATAGATTGGTTAACCGGTATGGATGCCAGTGTACTGCAATTCATGGTCTGTTTGGTATTGGAACAACGATGATCCAATTGATGATCAACCTGTTAGCGCCGACGTTTGTTTTGTTGTTGGGGCTTATTATCCACTGGCGCGTTCCCAACCTGGAATCGGATCAACTATCACTGCTGGCCCAGCTTCCCTACCTGCTCTGTATGCTCTCCGGCCTGATAGCATTGTTTGTCAACCACGCGCGGGAGTTGGCGCTGTCGCTATTGATGATGGTGAGTTACTGGATAATTCAATCCTTCCTGCAAGTGAGGCTGGATACTGATCCCGCCGGGCAGATCTTCGCGTTAATGTCACTGTTGTTGCCTCTGCTGATGGGCGCGCTGCTTATCCTGCCGGACTACGGCTGGCGACACCCCTGGGGTATTGCTACCGTGTTGGGTGGGCCGCTGCTGGCGCTGGCGATTGCCGGCATATTTCAGATCTGGCCGCTCTGGTTTAAAGCACAGGCTGCTGAAATGGCGGCGGATAGTTTTTTCGGATTAAAAATCTCCGAAACGGTGGGCTGGATGTTTGTGGTCTGTTTTCTGGCAGCGGTGGGCTTGCTGGTCGCGCAAAATAAAAAAACACAAAGCAGCCTGCTGGGCTGTATTGTGCTGGTGTTTATTACGCTGGGCTGGTTTCACCTGCAGGCGATTTCGGCAACTTTTTTTAGCTGCGCCGGTTTGTTGCTGATCGTTAATCAAATCCACAGCTTGCTGAATCTGGTCTATCGGGATGAACTGACCCAGATCGAGAACCGTCGGGCGCTGTTGCAAGCCTCCAAAGGTCTGGGGCAAACCTATTCGCTGGCGATGGTGGACATCGACCACTTCAAAAAAATTAACGACACCCACGGCCATGATTTAGGCGACCAGGTGTTGAAAGTGGTGGCGAGTAAACTTCGCCAGGTTGGCGCCGGCGGCAAGGCGTTTCGTTACGGCGGTGAGGAGTTCTGTATTCTGTTTAAAGGCAAACATGCAGAGGATGTGGCACCTAAACTGGAGGAACTGCGCAAGACTATCGCCGAATACGACATGCAGGTGCGGGACAAAAGCAGCCGCCCGAAAAAGCAGAAAGACGGCATGGTAAAGCGCGGTGCCACGCGGCGTAAAGGCAATATGCGGATTACCGTGAGCATGGGGTTGGCGGAAACCTTTATGGCCGACAAGGGCTTTCACGATACTATGCAGCAGGCGGATGCCGCTATGTATAAAGCCAAACGCAACGGCCGAAATCAGCTGAGGCTTGCCACCTAGCCTCTAATTAGGTTCCTTTTAATGCCGGTTTCTTTCAAGCTGTTTGGAGCCAGCTTCCCGTCCCGCCAGGGGAGGTTTATCCGTGACCGGCCGTTAAGTTTGCCAAATTGCCGGCGCTGCGGTAACTCGCTATCGCTCAAACAGTCCTCGCGACACCCCCGTCAATTTTGCAAACTTACAGCACGGCCTGATTGGTCCCGGGCAAACCTCCCCTGTCGGGACTCAGGGCGTCACAAGTAGCACCGGCCTAAGCGGACGTCTGGGAATAAGTTTTGAGACCCCCGTCGACAGGGATGTCGACGCGGGGCTCCCATGGATGGGTTCACAGCGAGTCTCAAAACTTATTCCCAGATGTCCGCGGATTAGTGGCACTAAACCAATACGAGAAACGCCCTAGTACCTACTAGAGGCACAAAGTAAAGACAACCAAATGAATTGTAATATGCGACGTAACAATGAAATATAATAAACCGTTGCAATCGACTTTAGAGTAGTTGGGTTAATATCAGTAATGTCACAGCCACAGCAAATGAACGGGCAATACCAGTTAATTCTGGGTGGCGCACGTTCGGGCAAAAGCCGATTGGCTGAACAGCGGGCTGTGGCGTCGGGAAAACAGTTGCTGTATGTGGCTACCGCCACGGCCGGTGACAATGAGATGGCCGAGCGAATCAAGCGCCACCAGGCGCGCAGAAAAGAAGATTGGGCGCTGGTGGAGGAAACATTGAAACTGGCGACGGTGCTTGCGGAAAACCAATCGGCAGGGCGCTGTATTCTGGTGGACTGCCTGACGCTTTGGATCAGTAACTGTCTGCATCAAGGCTGTTGGGAAGACGAATCCAACGCCTTGCTGGAGCAACTGCCGCAGTGGTCGGGGCGGATTATTTTCGTATCCAATGAGACCGGCATGGGTGTAGTGCCCATGGGAGAATTGACGCGGCAGTTTGTCGATGAAAGCGGTTTCTTCCACCAGCAACTAGCGCAACTGTGTCAGCGGGTGACACTCTCTGTAGCCGGGCTGCCGCTGGAACTCAAAGACCAACCGAATTTGAAAGAACAGGCTATATGAGTAACTGGCAACAACCGGTTAAAACCCTATGTGAAGAAAGCCGGGCCGCGGCGCTGGCGCGCCAGTGTCAGTTGACTAAGCCGCCGGGTTCGTTGGGAAGGCTCGAACAACTGGCGGTGGATTTTGCCGGGTGGCAGGGCGTTGGTATTCCGCAAATGCGCAGCGCGGCAATTCGCGTATTC
>JANQKW010000153.1 GCA_028280905.1 Porticoccaceae bacterium | reverse complement strand
CGCTTACGGCGGTGCATAAACTGAGAGGGTTAGCTGCAGAAAAACTCAACAAATAGTCATGCGTGAAATTGTTGGCACCTGCATCAGCGGGTGTCTAGGGACGTCTTTTGAGACCCTCGTCGACACGGATGTCGACGCGGAGCTTACACGGACGTATTCACAGCGAGTCTCAAAAGACGTTCCCAGATGGCCGCGGGCCAGTGGCACCAACCCAACACAGCAAAAGTCTCTTATTGGCACGAGGCTGCCTGTTGGGCCGTATTCAACCCGCGTAAGGAAGATGTGTTATCAAGTTCAAACAGGCACAGCTAAGTGCTGCTCAACGCCGCCAGTTTCCCCGCGCCTTGCAACGCGTGCTGAACCGGCAGCGGCAAGCGCTCCAACTCGACGCTGTCCAGCAGGTTTTTTGCCTCCAGGCCCAACTCAGTGTCGCCCTCGATACACAGCTTGCGCCGAAAGAACAGGCTGTCCGGGTCTTCCTGACGCGAGGCGAGCAGTAGAAACGCGCGGATACCGCCGCTGATCGCCGCGTCGAACGCCCCGGCCGGGGGCAATATCTCCAGCTGTTCGCCGGTGTAGCTAATCCGCCAGCCGATGCCGGCGTCTGTCACGAAAATCCTCAGTACGCGGCCGGTCAGAAAATCCAGGTCGCCATCCGCCATGGGTTCAAGCAACAACTGCTTCAGCAGGTTCTCCAGCAGCAGCTTCTGCGGTGCGAAGGGAACCAGCCGCATGCCTGAAAAAACCAGGGGTTCGGCTTTGCGCATCAGCCTGAGCGGCACGGCGGCGATACCGGGGAAGGAATCTTTCATGCTATTTAAACTGGTTTTCCACCACCCAAACCGCTGCCTCGACGCGGGAGCGCAGCCCCAGTTTTTTCAGTAGGTGTTTTACATGGACTTTTACCGTAGCCTCCACAATATCCAACTGGCGTCCGATCATCTTGTTGCTCAGTCCTTCGGCAATCATTTTCAGAATCTCCTTCTCACGGCGGGTCAGCGAGTTGTAGGTGGCCTCGGTGGCGGATGATTTGCCCTCGCGCAGCGCCAGCGCCAGCAGTTCTGCAAGATCGCTCGACAGCACCATTTTGCCGGAGCAGGCCTCGCGGATATTGGTTACCAGTTCATCGGGCTCCATATCCTTCAGCAGGTAGCCGTCGGCGCCCGCTTTCAACGCCGCCACTACGTCCTTGCGGTCGTCGGATACGGTAAATACCACAATCCGGCAGGTGATGCCCGCGTCGCGCATCGCCTGCAGGGTTTCGATGCCGTCCATTCCCTTCATGCTGAGATCCAGAAGCACCAGGTCCGGCTCCTGCTGCTGAACCAGCGCAATGGCGTCCTGGCCGTTGCTGGCTTCGCCGGTCACTTCCATATCGTCTTCCAGCTCCACCAGTTGGCGCACGCCCTTGCGCAATAGTGGGTGGTCGTCCACCAGAATCAATTTGCTTTTATTGTCGGTCACGGGGAACCTCGCGTTAATTCGGTTGGCAGCTTACTGGCTTTTAACCTGCAATGAATTGATTTAACTCAGATCCGGGGCAGGTCAACGAAATGCCTCCGGGGTAAACGTCAACACTACCTCGGTACCCTGCTGGTCTTGCGACGAGTTAATCTCCAGTGTGCCCGCCACCAGCGTGGCCCTTTCCCGCATGGTGGACAGTCCGTAGTGGTGATCCCTGTCGGGCGAGCTGGGGATGCCTATGCCGTCGTCCACCACGCTGAAGACGGCGCTGTTATTCGAGCCCCGTTTACAATTTAATTCAATGCGGCCGGCTTTGGCGTGTTTCACGGCATTGGTGATGGCTTCGCGGATAATGTGCAGGGTGTGAATATCTTCGTTTGGCGACAGCGGACAATTGCCCAGATCATAGTTGAGCACTATGTCGATATTGTCATTAACCCTGTCGAATTCGTCGGTGGTGGCTCGCAGCGCGTGCAACAGCGAGGGTGTGTCCAGCTTCAGGCGGAAGGTGGTCAGCAGTTCGCGCAAGTGTTTATAGGCGGCGTTTAACCCCTGCTGCAGGTCTTCCACCCCCTCGCGAATTTGCTCTTCCGATGCCTTGCGGTCGAACAACTTGTCGATCCGCGCAACCTGGAATTTCATATAGGACAACGACTGCGCTAGAGAGTCGTGCAACTCCCTGGCGATAATGGAACGCTCTTCAAATAGCATCAGCCGCTGGCTTATGCCTTCGCGGTACTGCAGCGCCATGGCGGTGGAGAGGTTTTCCGCCACGGCCTCGATAAGCCGGAGCTGCCAGGGCTCAATATCCAGGTGCAGGCCGGTTTTTGCGTACAGGAAGCCGAAGTTGTCGTTGGAGTCTTCAATGGGAAAGGAGATTTCACCGTTTTCCAGATGCTTTTTCTCGGGCCGCATAAAGCAGTTGACACAATCGCCGATCAGGCAGGGGTGTTGCTGACCGATCGGCATAATCAAATCATATTTATCCGTGTTGGCTTGGTTCGCCAGGCACAGCGAGAGCTGCGGAATGCCGGTTACCTTTTTTAACTCGGTAATAATCAGTTCGAGCTTGCGGTGGTCGATGGCGCCCTCTGAAAGCCGCTGCGCGGTGTTGTACAGAAAATCCAGCATCTGGTTGGTTTGCTGCAGCTGCGAGGTCTTTTCATCCACCAGGTCTTCCAGTTCCCGGTAGTGCCGCGCGAGGCTGGCGGACATGGCGTTGAAGGTGCTGCACAGCAGCCCCATTTCGTTAACGCCCTGATAATAGGTGCGGTAGGAAAAGTCGCCTAGGCTGGTGTGTTCAGCGGCGCGTACCAGGTCCCTGAGCGGCCGCACCAGGTTCTGGTCGGTGCGCATCACAATAAATACCAGCGCCAGGAACGACAGGAAGATACTGAGACCTTCATACATGCCAAGCAGCTCGATTTTTTCCTCGGTGTTCTGCTGGATACTGAACACCAGGTTGTCTATGTCCGCCACCTGGCTGTCCACCTGGGCAAGGTATCCCGCGCTGGCATCCGCGATTTGGCCCTCGCTGGCCGTCGGCTTCGAAACGATGGGTGAAAGTAGCGGTACTACCGTGTTTTCCCAATTGTCCTTTACCTTCTGGTAAGCGGTTTTCATGGTGTGTTCGTCGCTCTCTCCGGCTATCTGGAAAATGCTGGATTGATACAGTTTGCGCGAAAACTCTCGCTGTTCCCTAGACAAGGATTCCGACAACTGCCGGTGGTCGAGGCTGCCGCTAAACGGCCTCTGCAACAGTACCGCAATTCGATACGACTGCATGCGCATCGACCCGGCGATGTTGATTGCTTCGGCGTCGTGCTGGGTGTTGAGGGTCACCAGCACGGATACCAGCATGCTGCTTAACGCCAGCAGGCCGATCACGGCCATGGGGGTCAATATCTGGATGGTAATTGACTGAAGAAATTTCGGTTTGTTACCGGCGATGGAAATATTCATAGGCGTTACCACCAAATACCCGGGATTGAACAGCAGTGTGGCACTGGTCGCCACGTGATCTTCAACTATCTGTTTTAACAGGAAAATTTAGTTTTCATGTTTTACCACCTAAGTGGTATTCATGTCACGTTGCAGCAGCAGCAACCGAGAACACAATTGATATAAGTCATGTGCCAGACAGGCGCCTGGTTCTACATTCGACCCCTATTGTTACACCAACGGCAAAATATGATGGTCGTTCACAATAACAAATGGCACAGCCTGGGCGTCTTCACACTTGCGTTTGCCGCCAACTTTGCGGCTTGGACGCTGTTTTCTATTATAGGCCTGCAGATTCGCGCCGATCTAGATCTCAGTGAAACGGCCTTCGGCGTTTTACTGGCCACACCCATTCTCACCGGCGTGGTGGCCAGCCTGCCCAGCGGTATGCTCGCCGAGCGGTTGGGTGGCCGAATCGTTTTTATTTCCCAGACGGTGATAGTCGCGTTTTCGCTGTTTTTACTGCCCTATGCTAACACCTTCGGCCAGTTCCTGGTGATCGGTTTGCTGGTGGGCATTTCCGGCGCCGCCTTTGCATCCGGCGTCACCTATGTGTCCCAGTGGTTTGACCGCTCACTGCAGGGCACGGCAATGGGAATCTTCGGCGCCGGGGCGGCGGGCGCGGCAATCACCAACCTGGTCGCACCGGCCATTATTCTCGAATATGGCTGGCGGTCGGTGCCCACCGGTTATGGCGTATTGCTGCTGCTGGTGGCGATCGCCCTGCGTTACCTGACCAAGCCGGATATTCAGCGAGCCCGGCGGCAACCCCCCGCACTGCTGGCGCAGCTAGAGCCTCTGAAGGAGCTGCGGGTGTGGCGCTTCGGGCTGTATTACTATTTTGTATTCGGCGGTTTTTTATCGCTGACGCTCTGGTTGCCGCAATACTATGTGGGCGAATACGGTCTGGATCTGCAAACCGCCTCATTTGTCACCCTGCTGTTTACCCTGCCGGCGGCGGTGGTGCGCGCCCTGGGGGGCTGGTTTGCCGACAACCTGGGCGCCAGGCGCATCAACTGGGCGGTGTTCTGGGTTTGCCTGGTGTGCCTGTTCTTCCTGTCCTACCCCCGCACCACCATGACCATTCACGGCATTGAGGGGAGTTTGTTGCTGACCATCAGCATCAACCTGTGGGTGTTCACCTTTTTGATTTTCGTGATGGGCGTGGCCATGGGGTTTGGCAAGGCCAGCATCTACCGAATTATCTACGACTATTACCCGAATCACATCGGCCCGGTGGGAGGGCTGGTAAGCGCCGCCGGCGCGTTTGGCGGTTTTTCACTGCCGATTCTGTTTGGCCTGGCGGCGGATTTAACCGGCATTCGCAGCTCCTGCTTTATGTTGCTCTACGGCGTATTGGCCGGCTGCATGGTGCTGATGTTCTACGGAATCAAGATCGATGAATTTCGACAGCGCGTCAACCAGGCGCTGGCGGACGACTTTTTGAGGCTTTGAGTTTTTTAACCCGTGAGATTTTAACAACAGCAAAACAGTTCTAACAAAGGAGAGAGGCTATGGCTGATCTACAAACCTGGGATGTCGAGAACGCCCAATTTTGGGAGTCCGAAGGCAAAAAAGTGGCGAACAGAAACCTGTGGATTTCCATCCCCAGTCTGCTGTGCGGCTTCGCCGTTTGGCTCTACTGGGGAATCATTACCGTGCAGATGCTCAATCTTGGCTTTCCCTTCGCCAAGTCCGAGTTGTTCACGCTGACGGCCATTGCCGGCCTGACTGGCGCCACCTTGCGAATTCCCAGCAGTTTCTTTATCCGGTTGTGCGGTGGCCGCAATACCATTTTCTTTACCACCTCACTGTTGATAGTGCCGGCCCTGGGCGCCGGTATTGCGCTGCAAAACCCCGACACACCGCTGTGGGTATTCCAGTGCCTGGCGCTGTTATCCGGCTTTGGCGGCGGCAATTTCGCCTCTTCCATGTCCAATATCAGCTTCTTCTTCCCTAAGAACCAGCAGGGCCTGGCGCTGGGGTTGAATGCCGGGCTGGGCAATTTCGGCGTTACCACCATGCAGATCCTGGTGCCGCTGGCGATGACCTTCGGTATGTTTGGCGCATTGGGTGGTGACCCCATGATCCTGCAGCAAACCTCCGGTACCCTGATCGGCAAGATTCCGGCGGGCACCGAAACCTGGATTCAGAACGCCGGTTTCGTGTGGCTGCTGCTATTAGTGCCGCTGGCGTTTCTCGGCTGGTTTGGCATGAACAACCTGCGCACCGAAGAGGTATCGCCCGATATCCCCAACCCGATTGCCGCATTTGTGATTATTATCGGCATGCTGCTGATCGGGTTTGTCACCGCGGCCTGTGGGCTCTGGCTGATGCTGCCGGAGGCGGCCAATGGCTCGGGTTTTGGCGTACCCAAGGAAATTGTGCTGGTGCTGGTGATCGCCGCCACCGTGTTTGCGCTGAAGTTGATCCCGGGTAAACAGATCAAGCCCAACCTGCAGCGGCAGTTCCAGATTTTCGACAATAAACACACCTGGGTGATGAGCGTGATCTACACCATGACCTTTGGCTCGTTTATCGGCTACGCGGCGGCGTTTCCACTGTCCATCAAGGTTATCTTCGGCTACCAGCACCTGATGGTTGACGGCGTGATGACCCACGACACCATTAACGCCAATGGCCCCAGCGCGCTGATGTACGCCTGGATGGGCCCGTTTATCGGCGCGCTGATTCGCCCGGTGGGGGGCTGGATCTCCGACAAGGTGGGCGGTGCCCTGGTCACTCAGGTTTGCTCGGTGACCATGGTGGCCAGCGCGCTTGGGGTGGCCTATTACATGAAGGCCGCCTACAGCTCGGCAACACCCGAGGAGTTCTTCCTGCCCTTTTTCCTGCTGTTCCTGTTGCTGTTTGCCGCCACCGGCATCGGCAATGGTTCCACCTTCCGCACCATTGCGATGGTGTTCCCGAAAGAGCAGGCCGGTCCGGTGCTGGGTTGGACGTCGGCGGTTGCCGCCTACGGCGCTTTCTATATTCCCAAGGTAATAGGTGAGCAGATCAACGCCACCACGCCGGAAGTCGCCTTGATCGGATTCGCCGCCTTCTATGCCCTGTGCATTCTGATCAACTGGTGGTTCTACCTGCGCAAGGACGGCGAGTTCTACAACCCGTAACAAGCGGGTAGACGTTAAATCGATAAGAGAGAGTAAAGCCATGAGTCATTTCCTCGACAGCTTGCAATTCTTCAAGAAGACCGTCACTGATGATTTTGCCGACGGTCACGGCGAAACCCGCAGCGAGAACCGGGAGTGGGAGAACAGCTACCGGCAGCGCTGGCAGCACGACAAGATTGTGCGCTCCACCCACGGGGTGAACTGCACCGGCTCCTGCAGCTGGAAAATCTATGTCAAAAACGGTCTGATTACCTGGGAAACCCAGCAAACCGACTACCCGCGTACCCGCCCTGACTTGCCCAACCACGAGCCGCGGGGTTGCCCGCGGGGCGCCAGCTACTCGTGGTATATCTACAGCGCCAACCGGTTGAAGTATCCCAAGGTGCGCAAACCGTTGCTGAAACTGTGGCGGGACGCCCGCCAGCAGTTCGACAACCCGGTGGATGCCTGGGCCTTTATTGTCGAGGACCCGGTGCGCGCCAAGACCTACAAATCGAAGCGCGGGTTGGGCGGCTTCGTGCGTTCCTCCTGGGACGAGGTGAATGAAATCATCGCCGCCGCCAATGTCTACACGGCCAAGCAGTACGGCCCCGACCGGATTATAGGTTTCTCTCCCATCCCGGCGATGTCGATGGTGTCTTACGCAGCGGGTTCCCGTTATTTGTCACTGATCGGCGGGGTCTGTATGAGTTTCTACGACTGGTATTGCGACCTGCCGCCCGCGTCGCCGATGACCTGGGGCGAGCAGACCGACGTGCCGGAATCGGCCGACTGGTACAACGCCGGCTACCTGATCCTGTGGGGCTCGAACGTCCCGCAGACC
>JANQKW010000150.1 GCA_028280905.1 Porticoccaceae bacterium | reverse complement strand
GGAGAGTAAGGAAGGCCCGGTTCCGCCCATTTCCCTGTCCACACCCTGTCAACGTGTTTCAGGCCAGCAAAGTAATCGCTTGAATCCGCCCTGTCAAGGCAGTTGACAGGTAGCCGGCCAAATTGTACCGCTGGCCCTTTTACCGTTTTACTTCTAGACTGAAGACAATATGCCTGAAAAATAAAACAATTATGACCACCTCACCCTACAACAAGCAAAGGCGGGTTAAGAACAGGCGCGAGACAGCGGATCGCCGGCAGGACATACGCTTTGAGCCGGGCAAGAAGGACCGCCGCGAAAACCCGGGCCGCCGCGCGGGCGACCGGGATGCTTGGCACGGCCATGAAACCTAGGTTGAAATAGTAAGAAAACCGTCATCGTCCAAGTAGCCTTTATCACCGGTGACATACCAGCGGGTGTCGTCAATCTTTGCGATAACCTCGGCGGTTTTGTTGGGTTCCTTCAAATAGCCCTGCATCACCTGCACGCCGCCGATCAGAATCATACCCGCTTCGCCGGCCGGCAGTTCCGCCAGCGTGCCTGGGTCGACGATTTTGAAGCTGGCGCCCGGCAGCGGCATGCCCACGGTGCCCGGCTTGTTGCCCTGCTGCACTTGCAGGTACTCCAGGTCCATGCGGTCCGGCAGGTTGATGCTGGCCACCGGCGTGGTTTCGGTAACGCCGTAGCCCTCCAGGATATCCTTGTTGAATTTCAGCTTAAAGGCTTCCCGCACGTCACTGTTGAGCTTTTCCGCGCCCGCCACCACCAGGCGCAGGCTGTCCAGCATTAACGGGTGGATCTTGTTATCCCGGCAGTAGAGCCGCAGCAGGCTTGAGGTGCCACACAACAGGGTGGCGCGGTGTTTGGCTATCGCCTGGGCGGCGCCCAGCACGTCGGTGGGGTCGGGGTGGCAGACGATGGGCATGCCTTCCACCAGCGGCATCAGCTGGGTGACCGTCAAGCCGAAGGCATGGAACGACGGCAGCGAGGCCAGCACCACATCCTCGTCTTCCGCGTTGAGCACCTGGGCAATCTGTTTCAGGTTGGCCATGATATTGCGGTGACTTAACTGAATGCCCTTCGGCTTGCCCTCGCTGCCGCTGGAAAACAGTATCGCGGCGGTTTCCTGCGCAGACCTGGCGCGGCAGTAGAACAACTTCAGCAACCCGGCGGGCAGGCTCTTAACCGCCAGCAAGGTCAGCGCGGATTCGGGTTTGGTAATGGTGGCGCGCAGCTCTTCCAGGTAGATAACATCCAAGTCTACCAGGGTGTCGGAAAAGTCGACGCCGCGCGCTTTCAGCTTCTCTAAAAACTGCCTTGACGTGTACAGGGTTCGGATATCGGCCTGCGCCACCGCCGAGGCAAACGCCGCAGGCTCCGCCGTGTAGTCCAAATTGACAATGGTCTTGCCGCGCAGTAATACCGCCATATTGGTGATCACCCCGGCGGCGCCGGTGGGCAACAACAGGCCGATATTGCGCTCCGGGCTTAAATAGGCGATGCGCCGGGCAAACGCGATTGCCGCGCTAAGCAGTTGGGAGGCGGACAGCGTTTGTTTGGACTCTGTATCCACCAGGCTCAACTCGCCACCCCGGCTTTTGGCGGTGTCGATCCAGGCTTCCGGCAAGCTGGGCAAGCCCTCCACATAGTGGTGCCAGGAGGTGATGGACAGATCAAACACGCGGCGTTTCAACACCTCCGCCGGGGTGTTCCTGTGCAGGGTTTCGCCGAACGCCACTATCAGGTCCCTGCTGCGCGAACCGGCGCGTTTCAGCCGCTCGGAAGAGCGGGAAAACTGGCTGCCCCACAGGCCGTGCAGGTAAAACGGCTGGATCACCACGCCTTCGTCCGCGGCCTGCGCGGCGCGTTCGTAGCCGCGCCGAAACTCCCCTAGGTGGCCGTTGCGGCTGATGGCGCCCTCCGGAAACAGGCACACCACCCGGCCGCGGTTTAACAGTTCGGTCACGGATTCCAGCGCCCCTTTGCTGGATGGGCCGGATTCGATGGGAATGCAGCCGAACAATTTGAAAAACCATTTCAGGTACCAGCGCTGGTAGATGCTTTTCAGCATCACAAACTGCACCGGCCTCGGGCAGGCGATTTGCAGGATGGCCCAGTCGATCCAGCTGATATGGTTGCCCAGCAACAGCACCCCACCCTGCTCGGGAATATTCTGCATGCCCTGCACCTTGACCCGGTAGTGGGAGGTCATCACAAACGCAAAGATAAACCGCACCAGGCTCTGCGGCAGCTTCAAAACCGTATAGGCGCCGCCGCACACCGCTACCAGTGCGATCAACAGCAACAACTGCCGGCTGCTGATACCGGCCAGCGCGAAGACCACGGTCAGCACCAGGAAGCTCATCATGCCGGTGTTCTGAATCAGGTTGCTGCCCGCCAGCACCTTGCCGAGTTCGCGGTCCCTGGCGTAGAACTGCACCAGTGCATTGAGCGGCACGATAAACATGCCGCCCATCATGCCGATAAAGAAAAAGTCCAGGCCCATCTGCACAGCGCTGCCGAGATTGGGCAATGCGCCCAGCCCCAGCGCAATGCCGGCCGCGCCCACCGGAATCAGGCCGGTTTCGATATAGCTGCGGGACAGGCGGCTGGCAAGCCCCGACCCCAGCGCAATGCCCAAACCGGACGCGGCAATAATCGCCTGAATCACCACCGTGTTGGTTTCGCCCAACTGGGCTTTGGCGAATGCCGGGAAAGCCGCCAACATCACCTGGCCGATGGACCAGAACATGGCCAGGCCGATCATCGACAACCAGATCGCCTCGCGGGACAACACCGGCCGCAGGGTTTGCCGGAACAACTCGGAGGAGAAGCACTGTTGCCACCGCAGCGGTTCGCCTTCGCTACCACTGTCCACCTGTGGCAACCGGTACACCATCACCACTTCCAGCAGGGCATTCATCACCAGCAGGAAGCCTATTGGCATCAGCGCCCGGATAATTTGCCCCTTGTCCGCCGCCTCGCCGGGAAACCAGTATTCGAACAACACCGAAAACACCAGGGTGCCGGCAAGAATCGCGATAATGGAAACCGCCTGCACCATGCCGTTGGCCTCGGCGAGGTTTTGCTTGCCGAAGAAGGCTTTTATATAGCCGTATTTCGCCGGGTAATAAAAAGCCGACTGAACCGCCAACAGAAAGGTCATCGCAAAGGCCACCCAGAACCAGCCCAGCGCATAGCAGGCGGTGATGGCCAGGGTTAGCCCCACCGCCACCCAGGCGGTGGCGCGCATCACTCGGGTTTTCGGATGGCGGTCCGCGGTGAATCCCACCACACCGAACAACAGCAGCACCGGCAGCAGGATCAAACCGTTGACGATCGCGGTGAGAATCACCTGCTGCTGCCCGTCGTAAACCTTGAAGATGGTGTTTTGGATAATAATCTTGTGGCCGAGGTCGACAAAGGAGTTAAGAAACACCGCGGCCAAAAAGGGCAAGGCACCCCTGAGTTTTAACAGTTTATTCATTGAGCAGGCATCTTTTTAATAGGTTCCGACTGGTACTTACAGGTACTATTGTGCCAGTAGCGGACTTTTCTTGTCTTGGTTCGGTGCCAACGGCCCGCCACACTGCTGTCCGTAATAAATCAGTCATACTTTTAAAGATCGGTGGCGGCCGTGGTCGGGTAAGGGTTTCGGAACACGCTGTGAATACGTCCGTGTAAGCTCGACGCCGGCTTCCCTGCCGGCGACGGTTCCGAAACCCTTACCCAACCCCAGCCTTCAAACCAACCGCTGTACTGCTTTTCTAAAAAAAACAACTTATTAAATAATAGAACGGCAGATATGAAGAATTGACTGGGGAAGTGCCTTTGCAGACCGTCACCCGCAGGGAAGCGGGTGTCGAGCGTACAGGGACGTATTCACCGCGTGTCTGCAAAGGCACTTCCCCAGGCG
>JANQKW010000141.1 GCA_028280905.1 Porticoccaceae bacterium | reverse complement strand
GAAAACGTTGAGGCGGCAAAAACGGTGCTGGAGCCTATGGCCGCCAATATTTTTCGCGCCGGCGATGTGGGAGCGGGGCAGGTCGCCAAGATCTGTAACAATATGCTGTTGGCCATTCATATGGCCGGAACCGCTGAAGCGTTGCAGCTGGGCATCGACAATGGTCTGGACCCGCAGGTGTTATCCGGCATTATGTTGAAGAGTTCCGGCTGCAACTGGTCGCTGGAAAAATACAATCCGGTGCCGGGGGTGATGGAGGCTGTGCCCGCGAGTAACAGTTACCAGGGTGGTTTTATGGTGGATCTTATGCTGAAGGATCTGGGCCTCGCTATGGAGGCGGCGCTCAGCAGCAAGTCCTCGACACCCATGGGGGCGACGGCGCGCAATCTGTTTAATCTCCACAAGAATGCTGAAGGTGAGGACAAGGGCGGGCTGGACTTTTCCAGTATCCAGCAGCTTTATGGTAAGCCGTAGGTAATTCTGGTTTGGTGCCACCATCCCGCGGCCATCTGGGAGCAGTATTTGAGACTCGCTGTAAATACGTCCCTGTAAGCTCCGCACCGGCATCCCTGCCGGTGAGGGTCTCAAACACTGCTCCCAGACGTCCGCTCGCCTCAGTGCTAACCTAACCGCCCTAGCCAATATCGCTGGTTAAAGAAAAAAATTCTATAAGCAGTAAGGCGTAAAGTCGAAAGAGAGAGGGCTCCTCTCTTTGTCGTGACTTACGGCGTCACAAGCAGCTCCGACGTTAGCGGCTGTCTGGGAACTCTGTTTGGGACCCTCGTCGACAGGGATGTCGACGCGGAGCTTACACGGACGTATTCACAGCGAGTCTCAAACAGGGTTCCCAGATGGCCGCGGGCCAGTGGCACCAACCCAAAACACCAACGCCTCCCATCTTTCCAAACTTGTGGCCCATGCCGCAAAAAACTTACCTTCGTCCGGTTAGACTTGCTCATGCATACTCGTGGGAAGGCAAGCGGCGGAAAGCATGAACTGCTTCACAAAAAACGCCCTTTCGAAAGCTCTAACAGATAAGATTCGCGGCGACTTAAGGCTAAGCGCGCACTGGGAAAACGCATGATTTATCTATTCAGGTTGATTAGTACGCTAATGCTGGCGACGGCAATGGTTGCGCTGGCGCAGACCGAGCCGCCGACTGAAGAGTCGGACACACCGTTAGTCGACCGGGTTGAGACGGTTAAACAGGCCGTGCTGGAGTTAAACAGGGACTTGCTGATTCTGGAAGAAGAACTGCTGTTTCCCACCCATACCCAGGTGGCGGTTTTCGTTTCCATGGACGTCGGTGAGTACTTTCAGCTGGATTCGGTCAAACTGAAAATCGATGACAACATGGTCGCCAGTTACCTCTACACAGACCGCCAGGTCAATGCGCTGTTTCGCGGCGGTGTGCAAAGGCTGTATCTGGGCAATCTCAAATCGGGTGACCATGAAATCACCGCGTTTTTTACCGGCAAAGGTCCGGCCAACAGGGAATATAAGCGGGGCGCCACGCTAACGGTCAACAAAAGCGCGTCGCCGCTTCAATTGGAGCTGAAAATAGTCGACTCCACGGCAAAACAGCAACCGGAGTTCAGCATTAAAGAATGGGAACTCTAGCGCGATCCGTTCATAGTCAACGCATTCTGACGGCTTGGTTTATTCTACTGCTGTGCTGGCCGGCAACCGCAGCCGAGGATAAGCCGTCCGCGGTGCGGGATTTACGCTATGGCGTGGCGCTGTTCCACTACTTTCAGAGGGACTATTACGACTCCCTGAGCGAACTTATGGTTGCCGAGCAGCGAGGCGGCATTCGCGGCCACGGTGACACCGGGCAAATTATGAAAGGCGGTTTGAGCCTTTCGATGGGTATGGAAAGGCAGGCCGCGGACGTATTCCGGAACATCCTGAATGAATCCCACCCCCGGGAGGTCAGAGACGCCGCTTGGTTCTATTTGGCGAAACTTCGCTACCGCCGCGCCGACTGGGAAGGCGCCGCCGCCAGCCTGGCCAATATAAGTGGAGAGTTAAACCGGCGCATGCGGCAGGAAAAGGACGCCTTGCAAATCAACCTGGCGATCCGCAGGCAGCAGCTGGATCAGGCGGAGCAGGTGTTGCGCAACGAAAAAAAGCTGACACCCTGGCTGCCCTATGTCTACTACAACCTGGGAGCGGCCCGGATTCGGGACGGCGACCATGCGGCCGGCGTTTATTATTTTGATAGCCTGGCGGACCTGCCGCTGGAATCCGAAGAGCACCTGAGCCTGCGCGACAAGGCGCTTACCGCGGCTGGATATAGCTGGATGCAGCAGGGTAACTATAACGCGGCTATTGACCGGTTTACCCGGGTTCGCCTGCAAAGCCCGTTGATTAACCGGGCGTTATTGGGATATGGCTGGGCGGCCACCGAGGCGCAGCAATACGCACTGGCGCTGGCCCCCTGGCAGACGCTCGTAAAGCGGTCGCCCGTTAGCCCCAGTGTCCAAGAGGCGCTGCTGGCTATTCCCTATGCCTATGAAAAAGTTGGCGCGACGGGCCAGGCACTGGAGGCGTTCAAGGCGGCGGAGTCAAATTACAGCAATCAACTCTCGGTCATCAACGGCATAAATGCGTATTTGCAGGCGGGCGCGCTGCTTGAATCGCTTCAGGCAGACGTTGCGGAAAACGCCTATTTACAGCGCCTTTCGGAATTGCTTTCCCAACAGCAGTTTCAGAACCAGGTTCGGGATTTACGGGATTTGCTGGAGCTGGAGGATCGCTTGCAAGATTGGCGCGACAAGCTGCAGATCTACCGTCACCTGTTGGATCAAAGGGAAGCCGTGCGCGAGGATCGGTTGATGGCCGTTCGGGAGAAGCAGTTCCCAAAAAACCTGGCAAAGTTGCAAGCGCAGTATGAAACCATGGCGGCGAAACTGGAAGCGGCTGAACAGCGGCAGGATGCCATGGCCGTTGCCGATGACACTACCCTGAGCCTGTGGCAACGTGTGGTATCCGCGCAGCGCGCGATTGACAGGCTCGACCGGCATGGTGAAGACACTGCCGAATACCGAGAGCCGTTGCGTCGCTTTAAAGGCGTATTGATGTGGCAGGCCGCCGAAACGTTTCCCGAGAATATCTGGTCGGCGAAAAAAGCCTTAAAGCAGCTGCAAACGGATCTGGAAACCGCCCGGCAACAGCAGGATCGACTGGCGGGCATTATCGACCAGGCCCCGGATATCGCGCCTTATCGCATTCGTCTGGCGAGCCTTGAACAACGCCTGGTAGATCAGCAGTTAGCCCTTAACAACCTGTTGGATCACTCGGAAACGCGGCTGTTGGCGTCTGTAAGCGGAGAGCTGCAGCAACAGGTTGCGCGGCTGCGTTACTACCAGGGGCACGCCCGCCTGTCAGTGGCCCGCTTGTACGATGTGGCCCGCGACGCCGCCGCGCCTTTGCCAGATCAGCCTGCGCCGGAATCCTCGTCACGGCACCGGGAACCGATGGCCGTCAAGGAGGCTGACCAGTGAAACGGCTGCTGAAATGGTTCAAGATTGGATTGGCCTTGTCACTGGTATCCGGCTGTAGCTGGTTGGGCGGTGAGGAACGCGATCTCGGCCCGACATTGGCGGATTTAGCGCCGGCGGCCTTGCCCAGGCACAGTGTGGAGTTGCCCAGCATCGAGTTGGATGAAGTGGTGGCGCAGTACCGCAAGGTGCTGGAGATCTCGCCTGACGCGGAAACTCGCCGCAAGGTGATGAGCCGGCTGGCCGGGCTGGAGATGGTCCGCAGTGAGGAACAGCAGCTACAGGCAACGGAAATGCGCCGCTTCTTCGACGAGGCGATAGCCCTTTATCAATCACTGCTGCAGCAACACCCGGACAACGCCGGAAACGACAGACTGCTCTACCAGGTCGCCAAAGCCCAACAGATGGATGGCCGATCTGAGGACTCGATGAACGAGCTGGATCAACTGGTAAGCCAGTACCCGGATTCCGAATTCTACGCGGAAGCCCAGTTTCGACGCGGCGAAATTCTGTTCAGTCGACAGCGGTATCAGGAAGCCGAGCGCGCCTATGGCGAAGTGCTTAAGTCCGGTGAGTCGACGCCCTTTTATAACAACGCGCTTTATATGCACGGTTGGTCGCGGTTTAAACAGGGCCGTTACCGCACCGCCCTGAAACCCTTTACCCAAGTGCTGGATATCTTGCTGGATGGGCGAGACAAGCTGGAGGGCTTGACCCGACCGCAGCAGGAACTGGCCAACGACGCGCTGCGGGTGATGAGCCTGGCGTTTTCCTATCTGGAAGGCGCCGATACTATTGCCAGCACTTATCGGCAGCTGGGCGCGCGCGCCTACGAACACCTGTTCTATCTCCATCTGGGACAACTGTATTTGGACAAAAAGCGCTACCGAGACAGCGCGGGCACCTTCCAGGCGTTTGTCGAACGATACCCGTTATCAGACTACGCGCCCGGCTTTAACGTCAAAACCATCGAGGTTTACGGCAAGGGCGATTTCCCGACCCTGGTGCTACCGGCCAAGCAGCAGTTTGTCACCAATTACGGCATATACAGTCAGTATTGGCAGCGTAAAGACGAGTCGGTCAGGGATACCCTGCGGCCCCACTTGCATCGCTATCTAATGGAGTTGGCCCAGCACCACCATGCCAGCGCGCAGACCTTGCAAAAACAACTCGCCAAACAACAGCGCGATAAAACTACCGCCAAGCGGCCGGACCGCGATAACGTAAGCGCCGCAAAGGTAGCGGCAACCTTCTTAAAGGCCGGGGACTGGTACAGCCAATTTGTGCAGACCTTTCCCAACGACAAGGCGACGCCCGGCGTGGTGTTTCTGATGGCGGAAAGCCTCTTCGAAGCCGGGGAAATGCCGCGGGCGATAGCTGCTTATGAACAGGTTGCCTACCAGTATCGGGACCCTGAAAAGGGTGCTGAAGCCGGTTATTCAGCGATACTGGCCCACGACAAGCAGCTCGGGAAACTGCTGGATAGCAGCGCGGCGGATACGGAAGTCGCCGACTGGCGGCGCAGCAAAATTGCCAGCGCCAGGCAGTTTGCGGATGCTTACAAGACTGACAAGCGTGCGGTACCCGTACTGACCAAAGCGGCCGAAAACCTGTTTGATCTGGGTGATTTTGCCCAGGCAGTGGAGGTGGCGGCAAGTGTGACCGCCTGGTCGCCGACGCCGAAGACGTCGCTTTCATATACCGCCTGGTTGG
>JANQKW010000122.1 GCA_028280905.1 Porticoccaceae bacterium | reverse complement strand
GTCCCGCCAGGGGAGGTTTATCCGAGACCAATCAGGCCGTGCTTTAAGTTTGCCAAATTGTCGGGGGTGTCGCGAGGACTGTTTGAGCGACAGCGAGTTTATTCGCAAGCTCACCCTGCGGGTCGACCTAAAGGTCGCTCAACACTTCGTGTTGTCCCAGCGCCGGCAATTTTGCAAACTTAACGGCCGGTCACGGATAAATCTCCCCTGGCGGGACGGGACGTTAGCACCACCTCAATTACCGCCCTCAAATCCTCATCAGCGCCCGAATATGCGCGGCCGCGCTTCTGCCCAGCGCATCCAGATCGTAACCGCCCTCCAGGGAGGAGACGATACGGCCCTGCGAATACCTGTCGGCAAAGCCCATGATCTGTTCGGTCACCCACCGGTAGTCCCGCTCGGTCAGGCGCAATTCGGCCAGTGGGTCGTTGCAGTGGGCGTCGAAACCGGCTGAAATCAAACATACCTGCGGCTGGAAGGACTCGACAATCGGAAACCATTGCCGCTCCACCGCCTCGCGGAACTGTTCCGAACCGGCGCCCGGCGGCAGGGTGGCGTTTACAATATGGCCGGAAGCGGGCACGAAGGGCTTGCCGGGGTAATTGGGATGCTGGAACGACGAACAGATCAATACCTGCGGATTCTCGCTGAAAATATGTTCAGTGCCGTTGCCATGATGAACGTCAAAATCAAAGATGGCGACTTTTCCTATACTGCTTTGTCGTAACGCATAGGCCGCACCAACGGCAATGTTGTTAAAAAAGCAGAAGCCCATGCCCTGATCCCGTTCCGCGTGATGCCCGGGCGGGCGGACGTTGCAAAAAACGTTGTCGGCGGCGCCGGACAGCACCAACTCCACGCCTTTGATCACCGCCCCGGCGGCGCGGTAAGCGGCATCCAGGGTATAGGGATTTAACGCCGTGTCCATGTCCAGGTGCAGATAGCCTTGCTGCGGGGCGATTTGCCGGATAAATTCAATATACTCAGCGTCGTGGACCAACCGCAGTTGCTCGGCGCTGGCCATAGGCGCTTCGTGGTATTGTAGAAAGTCGTATAGCTGCTCCTGCTTAAGCCGGTCCTCAATGGCGGAAATCCGCCGCGGCGATTCGGGATGGTGCTCGCCCATATCATGGCGCAGGCAATCCGGGTGGGTAATGTAAGCGGTGGTCATGGTTAACAGTATGGATAAGCAAAGCTCCCAGGTAAATAAGGTCATCACGCTTAATGACGGCAGCCGGGTAACAATCCGGCCCATCCGGCCGGAGGACGCGGAGATCGAATGGAACTTCGTGCACAACCTATCGGCCCAGTCCCGCTATTTTCGCTTCTTGTCCGGCAAGAGGGATCTGGATGCCAGACAGGTTGAGTATTTCACCCAGGTAGATTTTTCCCGGCATACGGCCCTAATCGCAACCATTCCAGACGAGCAAGGCGGCGAGACGGAAATTGCGGTGGCGCGCTACTTTTCTTACGGCGACGACCGCGGTTGTGAATACGCAATAGTAGTGGCGGACGAGTGGCAGCACCGCGGCCTGGGCTATCAACTGATGAACATGCTGATAGCGGACGCCAGGGAAAGGGGGCTGCACTATATGGACGGTGTGATACTCGCCGCCAATAAGAGAATGCTGGCGATGGCGCGGAAACTGGGGTTTGTCATCAAACGCGATCGCAACGACAGGTCGCTGGTCAACGCCCGCCTTGAACTCTGCTGAGCTTATTCCCGTTGCAACTTCTTCGATAAACTAAACGCTCCCCTCACCTGCCCCAGCGAGTAACCGGTTGCCTGATCTCGCGGGTAATGCCGCTTAATCGCCGCGGCCACCGCCGGGTGCAGGGATTGCCCGTGGCAGTTCAGGCACAGCCCCTCGGTGACCTGGGCCTTGATAAACCGGTACCTGCCGTCAACCACTTGGCTGTGAACCAGTTGTCGCGGGGCGTCTCCGGCAGCCAGCCGCGCCTCGAACCCTTGCAATAGGGTTGCCTCCCACGGGTCGGCCACCGCGCTGTCCTTATTGCGCGGTTTCAGGCTAACGCGCTTGACAGTCCAGCCGGTTTCACTGCTCAGGGTTGCGGCAATTTGCGGGGCTTCAACCGCGCAGATCTCAACGGCGTTGACCGGACCGCCGGATTCTATCGCGCTTTTGAGTTTGGGCTTCAGCGTGCCGGCAAAGCGCTTAACGATGGCCATGGCCTCGGCGTTCAGGGCATCCGCTGTCCCGCTGCTTTCCGCCGCGACATGCAGCGGCACGAGCGAAGCCAGTACCGCGCAGAGGACATATACGGCGCTAGCCAAATGCCTGCCCCGGGTTGGCGCCCAGTTTTTTCAGTAGCATGGCGAGCGGGCAAAACCCGGTAAACGACGCCTGCAGCATATTGGCCCCGACAAACGCGGTAAACCACAACCAATAGATGGAATGGAACTGACTGAGCAGTAAACTGGCCAGGATAAACATGCCCGCAATGGCAAAAACCAACCTGTCTACATTCATTTTAAACCTCCGTTAATCTGTGCTGTTTACGTTTTCAGCTTTTCAATACCTAACAATTTCACCATCCTGCGCTCGTGCACCGGATCGGTTGTCGCCCTGGCGAGTCGGAAATAACCGCAATCCGGCGGCGGCTGTCCAATTGTGTTTATCCCGTCGAAGCATCCTCCTCGGCGCAATAGAGCGCGTGCATGGTTTCCAGTATCGCGGCGACCTTGGCGTCGCTCAGCGAATAAAAGATTCGCTGGGCGTCCCGCCGCGCGGAGACGATGCCCTCCTCCCGCAGGCGCGCAAGGTGCTGGGACATGGCGGACTGACTCAAGCCGGTCAGCTCCTCCAGCTCCGATACCGTGTGTTCCCGGGTTACCAGCGCGCACAGCAACAGCAAGCGCTGGGGATGGGCAAGCAGCTTCAATACCGCCGCGGCCCGCGCCGAGTTTTCCTGGATGTTATCTAGATCCATCATCGCCTAATTCCATAGTGGCCGATTTTTACCTTCATCTCATTGACGTCGGTCAAATATATTAGTTGACTCTAATATAATGATTATCTAATATTAGTACTAACTAATGAATACGTCAACTCGAAACAATGCTCGATAAACTCAGCGTCACAATGGTTCACCTGGCCGTTAACCGGCCCAAAGCGGTTATCTGGTCGATGCTGGTATCAACCGTCCTGATTATCGGGCTGGCCGCGGTTCCCAGCATCTGGCCGAATCAATTCCCCTACCTCAACGCCGTGGCCGTGGACACGGACCCGGAGAATATGCTGTCGGAGGACGAGCCGGTGCGGGTATTTCACCAGGGCGCGAAACAGCGCTTCGGGCTGAGCGACATGGTGGTAGTGGGCGTGGTGAACGAGCATCACCCGCAGGGGGTGTTTAACGCCGAATCCCTGGGCCGCATTTACCGGTTGGCCGAGTTTGCCAAACAGTTGCAGTGGACCCAAGGCGAACGGCAGGAAGGCGTAATCAGCGTCGATCTGCTGGCGCCTTCCACGGTGGACAATATCGAACAGGGCGGTCTCGGCACGGTTAATTTTTCCTGGCTGATGGCGGCACCGCCGCGGGACGACACAGAGGCGCTTCATGTGCTGGAGCGGGCGCAGCGCATTCCCTTTCTGGACGGCACCCTGGTATCGGAGGACGGCAAGGCGCTGGCGGTTTACCTGCCGATTACCCGCAAGGATATCGCCTACCGTATCCGCAGCGAACTACAGGCGTTTATCGCCGACTGGCAGGCCGCCGGCGACCAGGTGCATATTACCGGCCTGCCGGTCGCGGAGGACACCTTCGGGGTGGAGATGTTCATCCAGATGGCAATTTCCGCGCCGCTGGCGATGCTGGTGATCTTCCTATTGCTGTGGTGGTTCTTCAAGAAACTCAGCCTGATTGTCTCGCCGATGATAGTGGCGATGGTGTCATCGCTGGCGACCATGGCGCTGTTAATCGCCTCCGGCAATACCATCCATATCATGAGTTCGATGATTCCGATTTTTATTATGCCGATCGCGGTGCTGGATGCGGTGCATATTCTTTCGGAGTTTTTTGACCGCTACCCGCAGTTCAAGGACAGGCGCAAAACCATAGAGGAAGTAGTGCAAACCCTGTTCGCGCCGATGCTGTTCACCACCCTGACCACCATGGCCGGTTTCAGCTCGCTGATGCTGACGCCGATTCCCCCGGTGCAGGTATTCGGCCTGTTTATCGCTGTCGGGGTATTCCTGGCGTGGCTGTGGACCATCCTGTTTATTCCCGCCTACATTATGCTGATGGATGAAAAGCGCCTGGAGGGATATGGGCATCAGGCCGGCGAGGAGGATCACTCATTGCTGGGCCGCTCGCTGGCGGCGGCCGGCAAGTTCACCGTGAGTCGCTCCGCCGTGGTGTTGGGCGCGACGCTTTTGGCTGTTGCCACCGCTATCCACGGCATCGGCAAAATCCAGGTCAACGACAATCCCACCCGCTGGTTTGAGGCGCAGCATCCGATCCGGGTTGCGGACCGCGTGCTTAACCAGCACTTCGGCGGCACCTATATGGCCTATCTGGAACTTTCGGCGCCCGAGGAAAAAGTGATTGTCGCCGACGCCGACCTGATCGAAGGACTCAGGCTGCGCAGAGGCGAGGGCGTGAAGCTCGGCAACGCCGCCGGCCCCTATAACGCAATGATTGACCTTGCAGAGCAACACGACGGCGATCAACCGTTAATCGCGGCGCTTAACGATGCGGCGGCACTGGGACTGGATAACGCCGGTGAGGAGGATTACTACAGCTGGGACGATATCCAACTGTTCCTCGACGAGCAGCGGCAGCGCGGCGAAGTCTTCAAGCAACCGCAGCTACTCCGTTGGGTGGATAATCTACAGCGGGCGATGCTGGAAAACCCCAATGTCGGCAAGGTCAACTCACTGCCCGATGTGGTTAAAACCGTATACCGGGAACTGCAGTTGGGCGCGGATGAGCAGTTCCGTGTTCCCGCCACCGCCAATGCGGTGGGCCAAACGCTGATTACCTATCAGAACAGTCACCGCCCCCACGACCTGTGGCACCTGGTCACACCGGATTACCGGCGCAGCCTGCTGTGGATGCAGCTGACCAGCGGCGACAACCGGGATATGGAAACGGTTGTCGAATCACTGCAGGCGTTCATCGACGCCAACCCCCCGCCGCTGGCATTGGAGCACAACTGGTTCGGGCTCACCTATATCAACGTGATCTGGCAGGGAAAAATGGTCACCGGCATGCTGGAGGCCTTTCTGGGTTCCTTTTTGGTGGTCATGCTAATGATGGTGATACTGTTCCGCTCACTGCTGTGGGGCCTGCTGGCGATGATTCCGCTGGCGGTTACGGTGGGTTTGATCTACGGCGTTATCGGCCTGATCGGCAAGGACTATGATATGCCGGTGGCGGTGCTAAGCGCCCTGAGCCTGGGATTGGCGGTGGATTACGCCATCCACTTCCTGGCGCGCTCGCGCGACGCAATGGCGGACTGCGGCAGCTGGCCCGGGGCCGTGCCCAGGGTGTTCGGCGAGCCGGCGCGGGCGATTTCCCGCAACGCCATTATTCTCGGCGCCGGGTTTTTGCCGCTGCTGGCCGCGCCGCTGGTGCCCTACCAGACTGTCGGCATCTTTATCGCATCAATTATTTTCTGCGCCGGCGCCGCGACCCTGCTGATTCTGCCGGCGCTGGTAACACTGTTGCAAGGCATGCTGTTCAAGAAGGAGGTTTCACCATGTTCGACCGAGTAACCCGATTGCTCACCCCGGCTTTCATCGCACTGCTGCCGGCCGGCCCGGCAACCGCTGCGGAACAGCCTTCGGTGGATGAGATTGTTCACCGGACCAACAAAACCGCCTACTATCAGGGCAAATCCGGGCGCGCCAATGTGCAGATGACCATTACCGACAGCCGGGGCCGGGTGCGGGAAAGGCGCTTTACCATATTGCGGCTGGACCAGCCCGACAGCGACGCGGTGACCGGCCGCGCCTATAACGGCGATCAGAAATTCTATGTCTATTTCCGGCGCCCCGCCGATGTCAACAAGATGGCCTTTCTGGTATGGAAGCATATCGACAGGGACGACGACCGCTGGCTGTATTTGCCGGCGCTGGATTTGGTCAAACGCATTGCCGCGTCGGATCAGCGCACCAGTTTTGTCGGCTCGGATTATTTTTACGAGGATGTCAGCGGCCGCGATATCAACGCCGACCAGCACGAGTTGCAGGAGGTGACCGACCACTATTATGTGCTGAAACACACGCCGAAAGATCCTGACGGCGCGGAGTTTTCCCACTATCTGATGTATGTGCACAAAACCAGTTTTATTCCGGTGCAAACCGTATACTTCGACAAAAACGGCGCAAAGTACCGGGTGGCCAACGCGCTCAATGTGGAGACCATCGACGGCTACCCGACGGTAACCCAGGCGAGCATGGAAGACCTGCGCACCGGCAGCAAAACCCTGATGCGCTATAGCGCGGTAACCTATGATATCCAGGTGCCGGAAGCGGTCTTCTCCGAGCGCCACCTGCGCCGCGCACCCACCAAGTACTTGCGGTGAGCGGGGCAATGCAACGGCTGTTGCCCGCCCTGCTATCCAGCACACTGTCTGCCTGGCCCGCGGTTGTGCTGGCGGAGCCGCCCTTGCCGGGCGGGCTGGAGGAACCGGATAAGCAGGCGGCGGAACAACCACCGTTGCCCTCGGGTATCGGTACTACTGCATCCGTGGGTGAAGAGGAAGCCGCCTATTCACCGTTTGCCACCCGCGGCTGGGGAGAAGCCCGCTTGGGAAGGCGCCTGCACGGGGACAGCCGGCAGCGGGATGCCTCGATAGCGGAGGGCCGCCTGCAACTGAGCCTGGACTATGCTGGGAAACAGCTTACCGCTCGCATCACTGGCGACCTGTTAATCGATGAAGTGCTCGACAATCAATCCTTTTCGATAAACCGCGGACGTGGGGAGTTTGACCTGCGCGAAGCCTGGCTGCAGCGACCCCTCGGCGAGCGGCTGGATCTCAAAATGGGAAGGCAGATCCTCACTTGGGGAACCGGCGACCTGTTGTTTATCAATGACCTGTTTGCCAAGGACTGGAACAGCTTCTTTATCGGACGCAACACCGAATACCTGAAAGCGCCCTCCGACGCCATCAAGTTTTCCCTGTACCTGGATGCGGTCAATATCGACCTGGTGTGGAACCCGGAGTTCGACAGCGACCGCTTTATCGACGGGCGGCGGATCTCCTACTTCAACCCGGCGGTCAACGGCCTCAGCGGTCGGGAGATAACGGTTAACCCGGCGTTTCCCGATGCGGGAGAAGTCGCTATGCGACTCTATAAAACCCTCGGCGGTGTTGAGCTGGCCGGCTATGGTTACCGCGGTTACTGGAAAAGTCCCAACGGCTTCGACCCGCAGTCGGGCAGAGCCGCCTTTACCGAACTGGACGTGTGGGGCGCCAGTATCCGCGGCAACCTCGCCGGCGGCATTGCCAACGCAGAGGCGGGCTACTATGACTCAAGGGACGACGGCAACGGCGGCGATCCCTTTATCAATAACAGCGAATGGCGCATATTGCTGGCATTTGAAAAAGAGCTGGCCGGCAACCTGACGGGGGCCCTCCAGTACTACCTGGAGCGCATGCGGGATTACCGCAACTACCGGGACACGTTGCCGCCGGGCGTCCCGCAACGGAACAAAAATCGCCAAGTGTTCACCGGCCGCCTGACCTGGTTGACCCACAACCAGAACCTCACCTGGTCGCTGTTCGCGTACGCCTCAACCAGCGACCAAGACTGGTATGCCCGCCCCAAACTGAGCTGGAAGGCCACTGACGCGCTGTTAATCGAAGGCGGCGCCAACTTGTTCGGCGGCGCGGATCAGCATACATTTTTCGCCCAGTTTGAAGACGCCGGCAATCTATTTGCCGGGGTACGCTATAGTTTTTGAATGTTTTGTAGCGGCGCTGTGACCTTATAATCAGTTGGTCGCCTGCAGGAGCAGTTCTTCCAGCGCAGAGAAATTGCGTAGTTGTATATCGCGCCCATTGATTTCTATCCAGCCGCGGTCCTGGAAACGAGACAACACCCGGCTTATGGTTTCCACCGCTATGCCCAAATAGTTAGCAATATCCTTGCGAGTCATTAGCAGCTGCATCCTGGAGGCCGACAGCTGCCGTTTCTGGTAGCGGGCAGACAAATTCATCAGGAACGCGGCGACCCGCTCTTCAGTGCTTTTGTGGCTCAACAAGGTGAGTTGCTGTTCTTCCAGCAGCTCACCACACATGATGGATAAAAACTGCCTGAGCAAGACCTCCTCGTGTTCGAATAGTTTTAACAGCGGTTGAAACGGCAATTCGCAGACGGAGGTGGTTTCAAGCGTCATCAGCGAATTGGAGTAGCGATTATTGAACAGCCCGTCGGTTCCGACCATTTCACCGGGCAGGTAAAACCCCAGCACCCGTTCCCGACCCCGCGAAGACAACCGGTAGGCTTTCAAACCGCCGGACTGGACAATATAAATCGATTTAAACGGCGTATCCTGCCAATACAGGTGCTTGCCTTTCTGCAGCGGTCGCTTGTGAATGATGATGTCGTCCAGTTGCGTCGGCCATTCGCTGTAGTGATCACCCACCAGGCATAGCTTTTTGAGCACGCACTGACCACACTTTATCTGGCTTGGATGGCTCGATTTCTCATGGTGGCCGCGACAGGGGTCCTTCATTAACTCAGTGACAACGGGGTTTTCTTCGGTGTCCATTTTCACGCTCATGCAAGGGCGGCTGATTCCACTAAACGTCGGTTTTGTGTAACACTGACCACAAACGGAAGCTACTGGGCTCTGGGGTAACACCCTTCCTGAAAGTAGAAGTGTAGGAGACGAACTAGGGTAAAACAAGAAAAGTCACACCGGTATTTCTACGTAGCCCAGTGCGGGATGTGCGTGTTGATTTTTAATAAAAAAGTTCTCTGTTGCAGGCTGTTAGGGCGCCTTAATCCTTACCGCCAGCACATCGCAGTAGGCGCGATGCAAGACGGCATTGGCCGTCGAACCGAGCAACAGTTTCACGCCGTGCCGGCCATGGCTGCCCAGTACGATAAGATCACAGCCCTGCTGTTCCGCTTGCTGGACGATGATGTCAGCTGCCCGCCCGGACACCAAGTTCAGGCAGTCAGGGTCCAAACCGGCTGTATCGACAATCGCCGCCAGTTCGTCACCTATCAGCCGCTGCAGGTTTTGTTCATCGATGGCCGGGTTATAACCATACATGCTATAGCTGGCGAGAAAATTCTCCGCCACGTGGATAACGCTTATTTCCGCAGCTTCGCCGCCGTCTTTAGCCACTTCAATGGCGGCTCGCAACACCTGCGCGGATTCATCCGAAACATCAATCGCAACCAGGATCTTCTTGTAGTTTGACATGAAGCGACTCCTTAAACGCAAACCTATACGCCGGCAACTCGGGTTGCTCTGCAATTAAAACGGCAATGTCGCCTTAGGCATACCGCGCTGCCATTACTTAACGTCGACTTTTAGTGACTCGTGTTTTTGGGTTTCGATTTTAGGAATGATGATGCTCAGTACCCCTTCCTTAAAGCTGGCTTTGATGCCTTGCTCCGACACATTTGAACCCAAATCCAAACGCCGCATATACTGCCCGGCAAAACGCTCGTGGCGGATAACCTTGCCCTTCTCTTCCTCTTTCTTCTCCTCCTCGGCCTTGGCGCTGATAGTCAGTACACCCTGGTCGAGGGAAACTTCGATATCGCCTTTTTTAACCCCGGGCAAATCCGCAGTTACCAGATACTCATTGTCCTGGTCGACAATATCGATTCTCGGGCTCAACATCTGGCTATCCTCATCGAAAAAAAGCCGGGCGCCAGGCCAATAGTCACCTCTTAACCCGCGGCTGAAAAAGGGGTCGCTAAAAATGGGTTCTATGTTGCTTATCAAACTCGGTTTGCGCTTAATCAGACTCATTGTCTTTCTCCATGAATTGAACAGACCCTCAATGTTTATAGAACCAAACCCCCAACTGCATATTGACCGAGGTCAACTAACGTTCACAACCGACCGGGCGGGGACCTGTTATTGACCTGGGTCTATTCAAAGCAAATTTTTACGCTCTAGGATAACAAGCACCATAATCAACAAAGGGGGCAATCGTGCCGCTATCGATAGATGCATACTCGCCTAAGCAAATCGCCGCACTTATCAATACCGTCGGCATTAGCAAGGCGAACCTGCCTGTTTTGCAGACCTTGACGCTGGGGGTCTTGGCGGGCGCTTTTATCGCTTTCGGCGCCATGTTCTATACAGTTGTCATCACCGACAGCGCGCTGGGGATTGGCCCCACGCGCTTGCTCGGCGGGCTGGCGTTCAGCCTGGGTTTGGTGCTGGTGATCATAGCCGGGGCGGAACTGTTTACCGGCAATAATCTGATCGTTATCGCCTGGGCGGAACGGAAAGTGACTACCCGCTTGCTGTTGCGCAACTGGTTGCTGGTCTACCTGGCCAATCTGGTCGGCTCGGTGGCCAGCGCGTGGTTTATCCAACTTTCCGGAACCCTGGCGACCAGTGATGGCGCCTTCGCCAACACTGCCCTCAACATAGCGCAGAATAAAGTTGCCCTGACCTCCGGGCAGGCGTTCTTCAGGGGTATTATGTGCAATGCGCTGGTCTGCCTGGCAGTGTGGTTGTGTTTTGCCGCCCATTCGGTATCCGGGAAGATACTGGCGATTATTTTTCCCATATCCGCATTCGTCGCGCTGGGATTCGAGCACAGTGTGGCGAATATGTACCTGATTAGCGTTGCCATATTACAGGGCGGCAGTGGCATAACCCTGGCTGATTTTGTCGGCAATATCCTGCCTGTTACCGTCGGAAATATCGTTGGGGGAAGTGTGTTTGTAGCGCTGGTATATTGGCTTTGCTACCTACACACGGGCAATCAGGATCAGGAAGAGTTAACCAGGACACGATAGCCAGGAGAATGCATGAACCCGCATCTCGAAGAACTGTATCGGTATCATAAATACGTCTCGACCATTATTTCCGAGATGGAACCATCGGTAGCGGATCTGGAAGCCGATCCCAATGACGACATGGCGCTGTATAAAGTGGTGAATGCCCTGTATTCGATGCGCAACGACGCTGAATTTGTCCATCATTTCAATGAAGAACTGATCCGCAACGAACTGATGCGGACCGATGCCCCAATTCACCGCAATGTGGAACAGATTGCGGAGGAACACCAGGCATTCGATAAGCGATTGCTCTATTTGCTCACCGCGTTGTCCGGTCGCGGATCGAGTGTTGAGTTGACTACGCAAGTCAGGAGTTATCTGGAAAACTACCAGGATCATATGCAGGGAGAAGACACTATTTTTTTTCCGATGGCCGAAAAGTGGCTGTCTGATGAACACTGGCAAAGAATTGAAAAGGAATGGCTGGCAACCCCCACCCTTGACCCCGCCAGCCTGGATGGCTCCGTAGCAGCCGCACGCCGCAGATCCGCGGATGCCTCACCCGCATCCGACAAGCCGGAACACACCAATAAGTAGGTAAGCCATCAACGGCAAACACTATGTTGACCGCCGTCAATACGCATTCGGGCATAAGAATTAGAATTTAAATTATCGATGGCTATTTACAACGTTTTGCAATAATCGCCGGGGGTGTGCCATGAAGGTTTTGCTATCTTTATTGCTGTTACTGTCGGGCTTACTTGTTTCAGGTTGCGATACCGGCCCGCAATCGCCGCGCGGATTTAGCCTGCCGACAGGTGACAAGGAGCGCGGCAAAAACGTTTTCCTCAGCTACAACTGCCTCGCCTGCCACCACATCGAATCCGTCGACGACCAGGGTACCGCGAAAGAACTCGAGGTTTCCGTCAAGCTGGGCGGCACCACCCATCGCGTCAAAACCTACGCGGACCTGGTTACCTCGATCATCAATCCCTCCCATCGCCTGGCAAAGAACTACGACCCGGGCCAGGTTGCGGACGAAGCCGGCAAATCGAAGATGCGCAATTACAACGACGTAATGACGGTAACCGAATTGATAGATCTGGTGGCTTTTCTGCAACCCCACTACGAATTGAAAGAATATCCCCAAACGACCTACTATGGGTACTATTAACCTGCCGACAATTAGATAGGTCAGGATGAGCTATCTAATTACAGGGTTAACAGCCGTTACTCTTCCCGCAACGCTTCGATGGGGTCAAGTCGCGATGCCCGCATCGCGGGCGCTATTCCCGCCAGCATGCCGATCAAGCCGGACAGCAGCAGCGCGGCGAACAAATAAACGGGATTAAGTGTTAACGGCAGGCCGGGTGCGGTTATTTGCAGCGTTAACACAAGTACGATCACCACCGACAGGCCCAGCGCGCCACCGGCGCCGGCCAGAAAAATGGCCTCGCCCAGAAACAGCAGCAGTGTGGTATTCCGGGTGCAGCCAAGCGCAGACAGCAGACCGATCTCCGGGGTTCGTTCCCGCAATGCGGTAGTCATAATAGTCATAACGCCGACCCCGCCGACAAACAGCGATATGCCGCCCAATCCGGCAATCGCCAAGGTCAACATACCGAGAATGTTATCCAGGCTGGCCAGCATATCCTCCTGGGTAAACAGCGTAAAATCCTCGCGACCGTGGCGGCTCTCGATACGCTGCCTAATGCGGTCGCTCATATCGCTGGAAGTGGAGCGCTCGCTAAACACCACGTCTATTTCCATCAGGCTGGTGCGGTTAAACAACTGCATCGCGCGGCCGGCGGGTATGTAGATCACGTCATCCAGGTCAAAACCCAGCAATTGGCCCTTGCTCTCCATCACGCCGATCACTCGAAAGCGCATGCCCGATACTCTAACCATCTCACCCAGCGGATTGCGATTGCGAAATAATTCCTGTTTTAACTTGTGTCCCAACACCGCATAGGCCCGCGGGGCGGTGGGGTCGTCCGCGGGCAAAAAGCGGCCCTGGGCCACGGCGAATTTCCAGGCCGCCGCTGCGTCGTGGCTCACCCCGATGATATCGCTGTCGCGGGAATAGCCCTCGAATTCAATCCTGCCGGTACCATTGATTATCGGCACCACCTGTTCTACGTAGGGAAGCCCCCGCAGGCTTTCACCATCTTCGATGGTCAAAGGTTTTACGGATTTCAGAATTCCCGCCATGCCCTGGGTGGTCGCCTTGCCCGGCGTTATTGCGATAATACGGGTGCCGAACTGGGAGAAGGTGTCGAGCATATAAACTCGCAACCCCTCGCCGATGGAGGTTAACAGCGCTACCGCCATAATGCCGATGGCGATGCCGATAATGGTAAGCAGGCTGCGCTGGGGATTGGCCCGCAGCGACTTTGATACCCATTTTAACCAGTCGGACCAGGCCATTATTTTTTCTGTAACGCGTTGATCGGAAGCAGTGCGCTGGCGCGCTTAGCCGGCGCCCAGGAAAACAGCAGGCCAAACAGCAAAGCGACCAGCACCGCGCTCACCAATGCCCACGGGGGCGGCGAAAAGGACATGCCCGGCAGTAGGGTCGCCACCAACAGAATCAGCGCCAGGCCGGCTGCCAGCCCCACCAGGGTTCCAATAGCGGTAATCATAAGCGCTTCCACCAAAAACAATTGTTGAACATCGCTGGATCTGGCCCCCAGCGCCTTCAACAAGCCAATTTCGGCGTTGCGCTGGCTGACGCTTATCAGCGTAACGTTCATAATCAATATCCCCGCCACCAGCAAGCTGATAACCCCGATGGCGCCAACCCCCAGGGTCATGGCCACCAGTATTTCGTCAAACGCCGCCAGCAGTGAATCCGGGCTGACCAGAGTGATATCTTCCTCGCCCTGGTGCAATTCTTTCATCAACTCGGTGATGCGGGTCTTGGCCGACGGAATATCGTAACCCGGCCTGATCCTTATCAACACCCGGAACATACCGGGGCTGTTAAACAGCTGCTGCGCCTGACTGACGGGAAGAATTACCGTATCACTCAAATCCATGCCCATGGCATCACCGCGACCCTCCAGTATTCCCACCACGCGGCAGCGATAGCTGGCCACCCGCAGCCATGAGCCGATTGCCGCTTTGCCGCCGAACAGCTCAGTCCTGACCTTTTGCCCGATGATGCATTCATCGCTGCCGCTGAAGGTCTCAACGGTTTCGATATTGCGTCCCTGAGCGAGGCGCAACTGCCTTAGCTCAAGAAAGGCGCTGTTGCTGCCCATCACCAGAATTTCCCTGGAACGCTGCAAATAGGAAACCTCGGCGCTGCCGATAATCAGCGGCGCCACGTCCTTGATTGCCGCGGTGCGCCGGACCAAAAGCTCCAGGTCCTGCAGCGT
This sequence comes from Porticoccaceae bacterium, assembly GCA_028280905.1. Taxonomy (GTDB): domain Bacteria; phylum Pseudomonadota; class Gammaproteobacteria; order Pseudomonadales; family Porticoccaceae; genus JANQKW01. The sequence continues at coordinate 5,720 of JANQKW010000122.1, read as the reverse complement.
AATATCCCGCGACGCGGTGCCGGTCAAAGGCGGCATACCGCCGGTGGTTTCCTTTTTACCGGGCAACATCACCAGGATATCCTTGCCGAGAAACGCAAACTCCCCCAGCACAAAGCGGCGCGCGCCCTCTCCCAGCGCCGTCAAAACCACCACGGAGGCGACACCCAGCGCCATGGACAGCAGTGCCATTGAACTGCGGAAGCGATGCCGGGACAGCGCCTGCCAGCTGTAGTGGATGATGTCCATCACCCTGATCATCAGGCCGCCCCCTGGTTGTTATTGAGTTCCCTTGCTATGGCGCCATCCATCATCTTGATTTGCCGGTCCGCCCTGGCGCCCAGGTCGGCGTCGTGAGTCACTATGAACAGGGTTATGCCCTCGCAGTTCAGCTGTTCGAGGGTATCGACTACCTCTTTCCCGGAGCGGCTGTCCAGATTGCCGGTGGGCTCATCGGCGAGCAGAATCTCCGGTTTGCGCACAATCGCCCGGGCAATCGCCACCCGCTGCCGCTGACCGCCGGACAACTGTTTGGGCAAGTGGTGCGCCCGGTCCTCGATAGCCAAGCGCTCCAGCACCTCCTCGGAGAGCTGCCGACGCTGCGACGGCGCCACGCCCGCCAGCATCAATGGCAGTTCAATATTTTCCCTGGCCGTCAACCGGGGGATCAGGTGGTAGGCTTGGAATACAAAACCGATAAAGTTACTGCGCAACTCGGCACGTTGTTTTTCACCCAACTCGACGGTATCGGTACCGGACAAAAAGTATTTCCCCCGGTCGGGACGGTCGAGCAGCCCAAGCATATTCAACAGCGTGGATTTGCCGGACCCGGAGGGACCCATCACCGACAGGTAGTCCCCTGGTTCCACTTTCAAGTTGACATGGTCCAGCGCATGCACCGCTTGATCGCCGAGGTAAAAAGTTTTGCAAATATCCTGCAGCTCAATCATCGGCGGGCACCGCCGTGACCCCGTCGGCAATACTTTTATTGTCGGGGTTGCGCACCACCAGCTCACCTTCCGAGAGCCCCTCCAGCACCTGGGTATGGGTCCAGTTGCCGATACCTGTCTTGATATCGCGTAATCGCAGCTGGCCATCACTTTTGCCCTCCAGTACCCAAACCCGGTTGTCCGGCAACAATGCCTCGGTGGGGAAACGCAATACCTGCTCGCGGCTCTCCAGAATCACGGTGATATCCGCGCTATAACCCACCAACAACTTGATTGCCTCTTCGACATGGGTCAGCTGTACATCAATATCCACGGTGCGCGCTTGTTTTTCCAGGTCCAGCACATAGGGGGCGATGCGCACCACCTCGCCCTGCAATGCCAGATCGCGAAACGCGTCCAGGGTAATACGGGCCGGCAAGCCGGTGCGCAGCAGACCCGCGTCCACCTCGTCAATCGGTGCGGTAACATAGAGGCAGGAGTAGTCGATCAAGTCCACTGCGGGCGGCGTTGCCACACCCGGTGGTGAGGGCGTTACATATTCGCCCACTTCACCGTTAATTTCCGCCACCACACCGGCAAACGGCGCTTTAAGCTGGGTTCGTTCGAGAATCGCCCGCTGAAATTCAAGCCGCGCTCCCGCTACGCCCTCCTGGTGTCTCAGTCCCTCACAATTCCTTTCCTGTGATTCAGCGGTGGTGACGGCAGAATCCACGGATTCTTCCGAAACCAGTTTCTTGGCCGCCATCTTCTCAATGCGCTCCGCTTCCCTGCGGCCCAGATCCGCCAACAGGCAGGCCCGTTCACGCTCATACCTGGCCGCCTGATAGGTCTGTTCCGCCTGCTCCACATCAGCCTTGCGGTCACGGTTCCAGAGCTCCAACAGCAACTGGCCTTCTTCAACCTGGTCCCCTTCGTCCACCAGCAACCGGTCGACCACACCGCCGATAGGCATGGATAACTTTGAACGCCGACAGGCCTTGACGGTCCCGGCGCGGGTGTTGGCAACAGTGGCCTCCACCCTGCCCTTTTCTACCGCCGCAACCCAGACCTCCAGCGGTGGTTGATCGACTCGAGACCAGATAAAAATACTAATCAGTGCTAAAGCAGCGACTGCTACTACAATTATTTTTTTTGATTTCAATACTCTCTCCCGTAAATTCAGTCCGCTGGCGGCCATAATAGCACCCAGATTTCCAGCTAAAGGTACCCAGGATTTTCGTTTGCTTAGTTGACTCGGGTCAACTCCCCCGCACAGCGGATGAATACAGTAATGCTTAAACAACCCATAATCTGAATTTCCCATGACAAGTTATTCGGTTACCAGTATATGTCCGTTTTGCGGGGTAGGTTGCGGAATGGACTTATTGATTAAGAACGATGCTCTGGTAGGCGTGGAGCCGCAGCGGTCGCATCCGATCAGCCGGGGTCAGCTTTGCGCAAAGGGTTGGAGCACCTATTACGGGATAGACGCAGCCAACCGCATTACCCAGCCACTGATCAGGGATACCCAGGGTTTCCAGCCAGCCAACTGGGAAGAGGCAACGGTGTTTATCTGCGAAAAGCTGCGAGAAATTCTGGAGACTTCCGGCCCTTCCGCAGTTGGCGTGATCAGCAGTGCCCGCGCCACCAACGAAGACAACTACGCCGCTCAGAAACTGGCACGCGCGGTGCTGCACACCAACAACATCGACCACTGCGCCCGCATCTGCCACAGCCCAACGGTGGCCGGTTTGAAGCAGACGCTGGGTTCGGGGGCGATGACCAACAGCGCCGCCGATATCCTGGATGCGGATTTGATTATGGTATTTGGTGCCGACCCCACCGAGAATCACAGCATTCTCGGCGGCCATGTGATGCGGGCTAAACTGCAGGGCACCACGCTGATTGTCGTGGACCCGCGCCGCACCCGATTGGCAAAACTGGCCGATTTGCATTTACAACTCAAACCCGGCAGTAATATTGCACTGGTCAACGCGATGCTGGACGCGATCATCGGCAGTGGGTGGCACAATCGTAACTTTATCAAGCATCGCTGTGACGGTTTTGACCGCCTGGCCGAATCTGTGTCGAATGCCCTGCAGGAGGCAGAAAGTCACACCGGGTTGGCGCAGGGCCTGATTCGCGATGCCGCCAAACTGTACAGCCAGAGCAAGCGGGCGATGATTTTATACGGCATGGGCGTAACCCAGTACGTGAGCGGCACCAACAATGTTATCGCCCTGTCCAATCTGGCATTGGTATGTGGCCAGATCGGCAGGCCCGGGACCGGTATTAATCCGCTGCGCGGGCAAAACAACGTGCAAGGGGCCTGTGATATGGGCTGCTTGCCCAATGTCTTTCCCGGCTACCAGCCGGTGGCCGACAGCGACTGCCGCGCCAGGTTCAGCAAGGCATGGGGCGTCAAGCTGCCGGAGCGTCCGGGCCTCACCTCCCTGGGCATGAGCAAGGCGGCTTTATCCGGCGATTTTCTGGGCATGATACTGTTTGGCGAAGACCCGGTGGTCACCGACCCGGATCAAAATCACGTGCGCGAAGCACTGCAAAAACTGGACCTGTTAGTGGTGGCGGAACTCAGCATGACGGAAACCGCCAAACTGGCCGATGTGGTATTGCCGGCAGCCGCCTTCGCCGAGAAAGACGGCACTTTCACAAATTGCGAGCGCCGGGTCCAGCACTTCAGGCAAGCGCTGTTGCCCCCAGGAGAGGCGCTGCCCGACTGGCAATGGCTGAGGGCCATCGCCAGGGGCCTGGGAAGCGATCAACTGGATTGGTATGACAGCGAAGACATCTTCAACGAGATGGCGGCGCTGACCCCCAGCTACAGCGCCATGGACTATTACAAGATCACCACCCAGCGGGGTTTGCAGTGGCCCTGCGACGGTAAGAACCCGGAAGGTACCACGGTGCTGCACCAACAGGGTTTCGCCACCGACAACGGCCGGGCAAAACTGATTGCGGTTCAGCAAGCAGCCGTTGACGAACCCCCGGACGGAGAGTATCCGTTGACCCTGACAACTAACCGCCTGCACTTCCACTACGGGTGCGGCTCGATGACCCGCAAGTCCCCGCTACTGGAGCGTGAGACCCCCGCCGGCATTCTGTTTATCAACCCCCAGGATGCCGCCGACCTGACCATTGATCACCTGGCCGCGGTAGGCGTTAAATCGCGTCGCGGCTACCTGGAAACCCGCGCCATGGTCAGCGAAGATGTGCCTCCCGGGCTAGTCAGCATGCCCTACCATTTTCGCGAGGCTCCCTCGAACCAGCTTACCAATAACGCCATGGATCCACTTACTAAAATGCCGGAATTAAAGGCCTGCGCGGTAAGGGTTGCGCCGCTGCCGCCGGGCCGGCAGCCCAGGCAGATAGATACTATTTTGATGGATAGCCGAGATGCGCCTTTACTGTCTTGAACATCCGATAGTATTACAGCGGCACCTGGCCGCCAGTCGCCGCATATATGTGCTGGTGGAAGACTTAAGCGGTGACAATCACTGGCTGACTATCGAAGGCGATGACGAGGCGATTCTGCCGCAGCGCCCACCCATCAGTTCACCGAAAAAGTTGCTGTTTAGCGAACAGGAAAACCTGTTTGTTTTCGATGGAGAGCAATTCCGAGAAACCCTGCCCAGCCCTGCGCCTTTCGCTCTATTTGGCGTACACAGTTGCGACTTGACCGCCATCGCCTACCAGGACAAGTTTTTCGCGGACGACCCCTATTACCAGGCCCGCCGCAGCCAGGCACTGTTGGTGGGGATCGACTGCACAACCCCCTGCGAAAACGGCTTTTGTTACGCTGTCGGCGCAGGACCCGGGGTCAACACGGCCAATGCGGATCTGATACTACACCGCCGCAAAGACGGAAACTGGCTGTTAATCGCCAGCAGCGAAAAGGGCGAGCAGGCGTTGCAGGGCGCCGACCTTAAAGCCGCCACCGATGCTGAACTGCGGGACAGGGAAGACCAACTCGCGCGTTGCGAACAACTGTTTGGCGACAGCCAGTACCTCAAGGATGGCATAGCGGCAATCAATGGCGGTCTCATTGCGGATTCATTCTGGGAAGAGATTGGCATCCAATGCCTGTCCTGCTCCGGCTGCACCAGCCTTTGTCCCACCTGTTCCTGCTACGCGACCCGCGACCTGGATGAACCCCAAGGTGGCATCCGCCAGCAGCGGTTTTGGGATTCCTGCCTGTATGAGGGTTTTCAGCGCGAAGCCAGCCAGCACAATCCCAGCGGCGCTGCCGGAGAGCGAGTTAAGCGCTTTTGGCGCCACAAGTTCGGCGAGAAATTTGCCGAGCAATACGGCCGCTACGGCTGCGTCGGCTGCGGGCGCTGTGAGGAAACCTGCCCGGGCATGATCGGGGTGCACACAGTGATGAAGAGAATCCAGCATCATGTACAGTCAGACACCGGCGGCCATTGAGCTGGCCGACTTTTACGAGGACGGCGAAGACGCCCGCCATTTTACTTTTCGGCTACGCGAAGCGATTCCTGCGCCTCATCCCGGCCAATTTTTTATGCTCTACGTGCCCGGTTTCGGGGCCGCGCCCTTTACTTTCACATCACCGCCTGACGCACAGGGATACTTTCGCGCGTTGATCCGCAGAACCGGCTCGTTAACCAACGCGCTGTTTAATTGTGAAACCGGCCGTGTGCTGGGCTTTCGCGGCCCTTTCGGCAACGCCTGGCCGGAAGGAGAATTCGCGGATCAGCCGCTGCTCGTGATTGCCGGCGGCTGCGGTCTGGCGCCGCTAGCTAACCTGATCGACAA
>JANQKW010000066.1 GCA_028280905.1 Porticoccaceae bacterium | reverse complement strand
TTGTCGGCATGTTCTCCGCCGTTGATAATATTCATCATGGGCACCGGCATGGAATAGTGCCCGGACGTTCCATTGATATCGGCTATGTGTTCATAAAGCGGCGCCTTTTTGGAAACCGCCGCCGCTCTCGCGGCGGCCAGCGAAACCGCGAGTATCGCATTGGCGCCAAAATTCGACTTGTTTTCGGTGCCATCGGCTTCGATCATCAACCGGTCGAGTTCCCGCTGGTCCGCGCCGTCTTTGCGAAGCAACAGGCTGCGAATTTCCGTGTTGATATTGTCGACGGCTTTCAGAACCCCCTTGCCCAAATAGCGATTGCTGTCGCCGTCGCGCAGCTCCAGCGCTTCGCGGGAACCGGTGGACGCACCGGAAGGCGCGCAGGCGGAACCGACACTGCCGTCCTCAAGCATGACGTCGGCATTAACCGTTGGGTTGCCGCGGGAATCCAGTACCTCGTAGGCGCGGATATCTACAATATTACTCATTACTTAAAACTCCAATTTCACAAATTGCCGGCTTGACCCAGAGCCAGAAACATCTAGCCAATTCGGTCAGGCCGTATCTAATGGCGCAAGGCTTTTAACCAATTCGTCAACCGCCATGACCTGCCCCAAAAACGCTTCCAGTTTGTCCAGCGCCAGCGCGCTGGGGCCATCGCACTTGGCGTTATCGGGATCCGGATGCGCTTCCAGAAATAACCCTGCCAGCCCGGCCGCCATTCCACAGCGCGCCAACTCCGCCACCTGATGACGCCGGCCCCCCGATGCGGCACCGCCGGGATCGCGACACTGCAGCGCATGGGTCACGTCAAAAATTAACGGAGATCCGTTAGTCACCTGCTGCATAACGCCGAAACCCAGCATATCGACAACCAGATTGTCATAGCCGAAACTGCTGCCCCGCTCACAGAGCATAACCTTATCATTGCCGCACTCGGTGAACTTTTCAACCAGGTTACCCACTTGCGACGGACTCATAAACTGGGGTTTTTTTACGTTGATCGCCGCGCCGGTATCCGCCATGGCTTTCACCAAATCCGTCTGCCGCGCCAAAAAGGCCGGCAATTGCAGCACGTCACAGACTTCGGCCACCGGCGCCGCCTGGTGAACCTCGTGGACATCTGTGATAACCGGCACATCGAACGCTTGCTTGATGTCGGCAAAGATTTTTAGCCCCTCATCCAGACCCGGACCGCGGAAGGAATGAATTGACGAGCGGTTGGCTTTGTCGAAGGAGGCTTTGAAAATATAGGGGACTTTCAGTCTGCTGGTAACCGTCACATAGTGCTCGGCTATCTGCATCGCCATATCGCGGGATTCCAGCACGTTCATTCCGCCGAACAGCACAAACGGCCGGTCGTTGGCCACCGGTATTCCCGCGACTTCAACAGTTTTTTGCATGACCGTTTAGCCCTCCGCCTTCCCCAGCGCCGCCTGGATAAAACCGGAGAACAACGGATGTCCGTCTCTCGGTGTGGAAGTGAATTCCGGGTGGAACTGGCAGGCTACAAACCAGGGGTGATCCGGCAGTTCTATGGTTTCTACCAGGGTTTTGTTTTCCGACCAGCCGCCGACCCGCATTCCCTTTTCCTGCAGCTGCGGCAAGTAGTGATTGTTGACCTCATAGCGGTGCCGGTGTCTCTCCAGGATCTCCGCGTTACCATAGACATCCCTGACCTTTGAGCCCTCCACCAGGTGGCTCTTTTGAGCCCCGAGACGCATGGTCCCGCCCAGATCCGAATCAGCGCTGCGGGTTTCCAACGACCCGTCGGCATCTATCCATTCGGTAATCAGGCCAATCACCGGATCCGGCGTATTCGGGTCGAATTCCGTACTATTGGCCGCCTCCAGCCGCAACACGTTTCTGGCGTATTCGATGACGGCAACCTGCATACCCAGGCAAATTCCCAGATAGGGAATCCGCTTCTCCCTGGCGTGGCGCACCGCCATGATCTTTCCCTCTATACCCCGCTCGCCGAATCCCCCGGGAACCAGGATTGCGTCGCAACCGTCGACCAGCGACAGGTTTTCTTCCAATGCTTCGGAATCTATATAGCGCACATCCACTTGCGTGGCATGTTGAATTCCAGCGTGAATAAGCGCTTCATTTAGTGATTTGTAGGCGTCCAGCAACTCCATGTATTTGCCGACCATGGCGACGGTTATCCGGTGCTTTGGATTCAGGTGGCTTTCCGCTACCCAATCCCACTCCTGCAGTTGCGCGGGCGGGCAGTCCAGGTGCAGCTTTTCCACGACAATCTGGTCAAGCTGGCGATTG
>JANQKW010000035.1 GCA_028280905.1 Porticoccaceae bacterium | reverse complement strand
GACTTCGATAGGGTGCATCGCGTAAAGTCCCCAGCCGAAAAAGGGAATATAAAACAGCTCGCGCTTGAGTATGGTGCATACCGGCCGCAGCATCCGCTGCAGGAAGAAGGTTTCCCAGGTGGACTGGTGATTGCTAAGGTAGACACAGGGTTGTTTGGGAATATTTTCGCGGCCTTCGATTACCACCGAAATACCGCAGCACAGGTTTAGCCATCTGAGTAACAGGAAGTTGCCGGTGGTTGCCACCGTCTGCGTGTGCCGCAGCGGCATAAAGGCAAATAGGCAAGCCAACAGGCTGAACAGGCCGATAATGGGTAAAAAACCCGCGTAAAACAATATAGCACGGATCAGTAGAAACAGTTTGTAAGGCCCGCTTACCTGCATATCACTTGGCTCATTTCTCCGGCACCAGCAAAGAGATATCGGCGATATGGAGGAACATCTCCCGCAGTGTGGCGAGCAGCGTCAGGCGGTTGCGCCGTGTCGCCTCGTCGTCCACATTCACCATTACATTGTCAAAGAAGGCGTCCACGGGTTCGCGCAGCACCGCCATGTCTTTCATGGCTTCAGAGTACTTGCGGTCCGCCAACAGGGGGGCAACGCGGGCGTTCACCTGGTTGAGGTTCTTATATAGCGCCTGTTCGTCCGGTTCGTTCAGGCGGTCTTCGGCAACCTGCGGCAGCAAGGCCACATCGGACTTGGCGATAATATTGGACACCCGCTTGTTGGCCGCGGCCAGGGCCGCTGCTTCCGGAAGCAGGCTGAAACTGTGCACCGCCTGCACCCGCTGGTGGATATCCAGCGGGTTGCTGAGCTGTTTGGCGGCAACCGACATAAACACCTCGGCGGGAATATGGTCTTCTTCATACCAGGCGCGGAAGCGGTCCACCATATAGGCGAGCACCTGCTCCACGGCGCTGTCGATTTCCGGCAGCTTGTCATGCAGGGACGCGGCGTGCTTTAACAGTTCCCGCAGGTCCAGGTCGATGCCTTTTTCCACCAGCAGGCGCAGCACGCCGAGGCTGGCGCGCCTGAGCGCGAAGGGGTCTTTGGAGCCGGTGGGCGGCATGCCGATGCCGAAGATGCCCACCAGTGTATCGATACGGTCGGCCAGCGCCAGCGCGGTGCCGACGGCCGTTTCCGGCAGCTTGTCGCCGGCGAAACGCGGCAGGTATTGTTCGAAGATGGCCGCGGCGACATCCGCCGGCTCGCCGTCGTGCAGCGCGTAGTAGCGGCCCATTAAGCCTTGCAGGTCGGTAAACTCCATCACCATTTCCGACACCAGGTCGGATTTGGAAAGCTCGGCGGCGCGCCTCGCTTGAGCAGGATCGGCGCCAACGGATGGGGCCAGGGTTTCGGCCAATGCGGCAACCCGTTCGGTTTTGCCGTACAGGGTGCCGAGCCGGGCCTGGAAAATAATATCTTTTAGGCTATTGCGCTTCTGCGCCAGGCTGGTGTTTTTGTCCGTCTTGTAAAAAAATGCCGCATCGGCCAGCCGCGGGCGGATAACCCGTTCGTTACCGGCGATCACCTGCGCCGGGTCTTTGCTTTCGATATTGGCGATGGTGATAAAAAACGGCATTAACTTGCCGCTGTTGTCCATCAAATGAAAATACTTCTGGTGTTCCTTCATCGAGGAGATCAGGGCCTCGGGCGGGACCTCCAGGAAGCTTTCGTCAAAGCGGCCCACCAGCGCGACCGGCCACTCGTTAAGGGCGGTAACCTCATCCAGTAGGTCGGCGTCGATAACCGCGTTGCCGCCAGTCTGCTGCGCGGCATTTTCCACCTGCGAGCGAATCAGTTCGCGCCGTTCGGCGAAATCGGCCAGCACATAGGCGTCGCGAAGCTGTCCGAAGTAATTGCCGGCCGATGAAATGTCTAAAGGCTGTGGGTAGTGGACCCGGTGACCGCGGGATGTGCGGCCGGCGCTCATGCCCATTACGGTAGCGTCGATAACCCGATCGCCGTGCAGCAACACCAACCAGTGTACCGGGCGCACAAACTCCTGTCGGGATGCGCCCCAGCGCATGCGCTTGGCGATGGGCAAGCCGGCTAACACCTCCTCGACGATGTCGCCGATCTGCTCGGTTGTTTTCGCGCCTTCTGCGGTGGTGCGGCGACAAAGCTTGTCCTGCTTGCCGTCATTCTCAATACAGTTTTTAAGCTCGCCGGGGTCCAGGTTGTTTTTGCGGGCGAAGGCTTCGGCGGCCTTGGTGGGGTTGCCCGCGTCGTCAAAGGCGATTTTTGCCGGCGGCCCCCAGTTGGTCGCTTCCCGGTTTGGCGCTTGCTCCGCCAATGCCGTGACCAGCACCGCCAGGCGTCGCGGCGATGCATAGGCGATGGCGTCGTCGAAATCCAGTTGCGCGTCTTCGAGCTGCCGGGCGATGCCGTCGCGAAATGCCTCCGAGAGTTGCAGCAGGGATTTGGGCGGCAACTCTTCGGTGCCGATTTCCACCAGAAAATCCGCGTTCATGGCCTTTTCCTTTGCGCTCATGGCCGTCTCATTGACGCTCATGGCTGTCTCATTGGCGCTCATGGCTGCTCCCCGGCGCTTGCCCGGATAACTTCGTCGGCCAGGGCTTTTGGCGCCAGCGGGAAGCCCAGCGCCTTGCGCTTGTTGAAATAGGCGGTGGCCGCGTCCCTGGAGAGCGCCCGCACCCGCAGGATATAGCCCTGTCGCTCGGTGACCGAGATGGCGTGCCGGGCATCCAGCAGGTTGAAGATATGGCTGGCCTTCATCACCATTTCATAGGCCGGCAGCGGCAGGGATTTCTTCACCAGCTTGCGGCTCTCCCGCTCGTAGTGGTCGAACTGCTGAAACAGGAAGTCTGTGTCGGCTTCCTCGAAGTTGTAGGTGGACATCTCCACTTCATTCTGGTGGAAGATATCGCCGTAGGTCACTGTGTTGCCGTCCGGGCCGGCGGTCCATACCAGGTCGTAGATGCTGTCGACCCCCTGCAGGTACATGGCGATGCGTTCCAGGCCGTAGGTGATTTCGCCGGTGACCGGGTAGCACTCGAGGCCGCCGGCCTGCTGGAAGTAGGTGAACTGGGTGACTTCCATGCCGTTTAGCCACACTTCCCAGCCCAGCCCCCAGGCCCCCAGAGTGGGGGATTCCCAGTTGTCTTCCACGAAGCGGATATCGTGGACTTGCGGGTCTATGCCCAGCGCCTTTAGTGAATCCAGGTAGATATCCTGAAAATCCTCCGGGGAGGGTTTAAGCACCACCTGGAATTGGTAGTAATGCTGCAGGCGGTTGGGGTTTTCCCCGTAGCGGCCGTCGGTGGGGCGGCGGCTGGGTTGCACATAGGCGGCGTTCCAGGTTTCCGGCCCGATGGCGCGCAAAAAGGTTGCCGGGTGGAAGGTCCCCGCGCCGACTTCCATATCGAGCGGCTGCAGGATCACACAGCCACGGCTGGACCAGAATTGCTGCAGGGCCAGAATCAGGCCCTGAAAAGTTGAAACGTCGGCTACTGCCACCCCATTCCCCTGTATGCTGAGAACAATAAAACACGCCCTGTGCTGCAAAGCCGCTCAAGGCCAGAAAAACCGTGGATTATACGGATCACCAGGTGTCTTGATAAGAGGTGTCTTGGTAAGAACAACCTTTTATCCGAGGTGCACGAAACCGATATTTTCCGCTATGCTCCCGACTTGGGCAGTGGCGACAAGAAAAATGAAAGAAAAATTGATCAGTTGGGTTTTAGCGCTGGCATCGCGATTGCCCTTGTCCGTTGCCAGGAAAATAGGTGCGGCCATCGGCGATCTCTGCTGGCGCCTGAATACCCGCGAAGCTAAGGTAACCCGTATTAATCTGAGCCGCGCCTTTCCCTCGCGCAGCCCGCAACAACTCGATGAGCTGGCCAGGGAGAGTATGCGGGAATGGGGCAAATCGATCTTTGAGATTCCGGTGGTGTGGGGCGGCTCGCGGCAATGGTTGGACAGCAAACTGGTTCGCCAACCGGGTGCGGAGCTCTGGGATGAATACCGCAAAGACAAAACCGGTTTGATTATGTTGGGGCCACACCTGGGCAACTGGGAGGTAGTGGGCCTGGCTTGTTCGGCGCGCGCCGGGGAAATGACCAATATGTTCGCGCCCTCTGGGCAGGTGGCGTTGGATAAAAGGATCCGGGAAGCACGCTCGCGGTTTGGCGGCATTTTGGTGCCAACCGATAAAAAGGGCGTGATGGCGCTGATCAAGGCGCTGCGGGCCGGGGGCGTGGTGGGTATTCTGCCGGACCAGGTACCGCCCCGTTCGGGTGGTGTCTACTCGCCGTTTTTCGGTATAACGGCGCTGACCATGTCGTTGATTCACAACCTGATAAAGCGCAGCGGCGCCAAGGCGCTGCTTGTCTACGCCAAACGGGTGCCGGAAGGTTTTGAGCTGGTCCACGTGGAACCGCCGGCGGCGATTTATTCGGAAGACCAACAGGTTTCGGTGGACGCGCTCAATCAGGGTGTGGAGCAGTGCGTATTGGGTGCGGTGCCGCAATACCAATGGGAATACAAGCGCTATAAGCACCAGCCTCCGGGTGAGCCGGATATTTATGCGAAGGAGAATACTCAATGAAGCGGAATAGTAAGTTAGTGGTTACTTTGTTTTTCGGCCTTTTATTGTCTGGCTGTGAGTCCGCATACTATGGCGCCTGGGAACAGGTTGGGGTGCATAAGCGGGATATCCTGGTGGACCGGATCGAGGATACCCAGCAGGCGCAGGAGGAAACCCAAGAGCAGTTTAAGGACGCGCTGGAACAGTACCGTGCGGTAGTCAACTTCGATGGCGGCGAACTGGAAAAGTACTACGATCGCCTGAACAGCGAATATGAAGCCAGCGAAAGGGCGGCGCAGCAGATAAAAGACCGAATAGACGCCGTGGAAAACGTCGCGGCTGATCTGTTTGAAGAGTGGCAGAACGAGTTGGACCTGTATACCGACCAGCGGTTGCGGCGCAACAGCTCGAAGCAGCTGAGGGATACCCGCTATCGTTACAAGCTGATGATGCAGGCGATGCGCAAGGCCGAGAAAACCGTGCACCCGGTGCTGAACGCGTTGCGCGACCAGGTGTTGTACCTGAAACACAACCTCAATGCCCGGGCTATCGCGTCGCTAAAAGGCGAACTCAGCGCAATTGACGCCGACGTGGCCCGGCTGATTGGTGAAATGCAAAGGTCCATTGATGAGTCGTCGCGCTTTATCGAAAGCATGCGCTAGCGGACGACCGGATGAATAGCAGCGGATTGCCGGTGGAACGCCGCAGTTTGCGACCAGCAGACGGCGGTGAGGTGGCCTGTGTTCACTTGGCTGGCTCACAGCCGGGGGTATTGTTTTGCGGTGGCTTTAACTCCGATATGCAGGGCAACAAGGCGCTGGCGCTGCAACACGCTTGCGCCGCGGCCGGCCGACAATTTACCCGCTTTGATTACCGCGGCCACGGGCTCAGCAGCGGCAAGCTGGAGGACCACAAGGTCAGCGATTGGGTAGCGGATGCGGAACTGGTGATGGAACAGGCGGCTACCGGGCCGCTGGTGATTGTCGGCAGCAGCATGGGTGCTTGGATAGCCTGCTTGCTGATTAAAAAATTCCCGAAGCGTTTTAAGGGGTTTGTGGGGGTAGCCGCGGCGCCGGATTTTACCGAGGATATTATGTTGCTCCGGTTGGATGAAGCGGCCAAGGAGCGCTTGGCGGCTGGCGAAATTGTGCGTGCGCCCACGGAATACGACGCGCAGGGCTATCCCATTAGGCAGCAGTTGATAGATGACGGGCGGCAGAATCTGGTTTTGACTGAGGCGTTGCCGGTTGATTTTCCGGTGCGTTTACTGCATGGCACCTGTGATGAGTCGGTGCCTTGGCAACATGGCGCCAGGTTAATGGATGTCATTCAAGGCGATGATGTTCAGTTGCGGTTATTCAAGGGCGGTGACCATAGGCTTTCCGAGCCGGCACAATTGGAGGCTTTGGTAAAGGTTGTTATTCAACTGACATAATTCGCGCCAGTAGCGGACGTTTTGGGTTGGTGCCATCTTCCCGTCCCGCCAGGGGAGGTTTATCCGTGACCGGCCGTTAAGTTTGCCAAATTGCCGGCGCTGCGGT